>NZ_CP045434.1:1800000-2100000 GCF_009363895.1 Sphingomonas ginsengisoli An et al. 2013
GCGGTCGGCTTGCCGTTGCGGACGAAACTCGCCCAATAATCGATCATCGCGCCGGAGAAGGCGCGCTCGGCGGGCGTGTCGCTGACCTTTGGCCAGCGCGGCGGCGTGCCGTCGAAGGTGCCCCAGACATAGGGCAGCTCGCTCGCGTGAAAGGCGTGCAGCCCGGCGCTGTCCATCGCCGGATAGCCATGGTCGAACAGGTACAGGTAAGCGGACTGGCCGAGTGTGGTCTGCTTGCGCGCGACGCGCTCGGCGGTCCAGCCATAGAGTGAGTCGCGGGTCGTCGCGAGAATGCTCTCGGCATAATCTGGGCTCGGATAGAGCTTAAGGAAGTCGTTGGCGAGATCGCCGTAGCGCGCCCGGATTTCGCGCTCATAGTCGGCCGCGCTGGCCGCGCTCTTCGGGGTCAGCATCCGGAGCGACCGAATCTCGCCCTGGTTGAAACCGGCGAGGACCGGGACCGGCGCCTGCGCCCCCGCGTCGAACACGTCGACCATTTGGCGGGGGAGCAACTTGCCGTCGACGACGCCGAACGGGAAGAAGCCGAGCTTGGCCGCGCTGTCGGTGAGAGTCTGCACATCGAGGCGGCGCAGCGCCGCGAGGTCGGGCGCCTTCAGTCCCGCGCCGACCAGTTGGCCAACCGCCTCATAGGCCGGAAGGCCGAACGCCGGCTTCTTCAGCTCGGGCATCGAGATCATGTAGCTGCTCTGCAGGATCGCGCGGCCGAACAGCCCGCGCGCGGCAGGCGACGTCATCAAGTAAAGCCCGCTCAGCCCGCCCGCCGACTCGCCGGCGATCGTCACGTTGGCGGGATCGCCTCCGAACGCGGCGATGTTGCGGCGGACCCATTGCAGCGCGGCGATCTGGTCCTGCAGTCCGTAATTGCCCGATACGCCCTGCGGGCTTTCCGCGCTGAGCGCCGGATGCGCCATCCAGCCAAGCACGCCGAGGCGATAGTTGATCGAGACCACCATGATCCCGCGCTCGGCGAAGCGGCGGCCGTCGTAGAGAGCTTCGCGACTGCTGCCGGTCGTCAGCGCGCCGCCGTGAATCCAGAACAGGACGGGCGCATGGCGGGCGTTGGCCGGCTTCCAGATGTTCAGCGTGAGACAGTCTTCGCTGACCGGCATCGGCGTATCACTGCTGTAGACCGACGGCGGGCCGCCCTGCGGCTGGACGCAGGCAGCGCCGAATAACTGTGCCGACCGCTCACCGCTCCAGCGCGGCAGAGGCTGCGGCGCGCGCAAGCGCAGCGGGCCGACGGGCGGCTGGGCGTAGGGAATGCCCTTGAACACGCCAACGGCTCCGTCGCTGGTGCCGCGAACGCGCCCGGCCGGGGCGTCGATGACGGGGGCGGTAGCGGCGGCGGCCGCGCTGCCCAGCAACGCGGCCGATAGAAGCATGGACTTGGCGATCATGAAGCCTCCTGACGACGCAGCACGCGAGCGAGCCACAGGAACAGGCCGATCGCGATTAGATAGAATGGGGCGAGAGTGGTGAGCGCCAGCTGCAGCCCGTTCGGGTGGCCGTGCGCCGCGAACCAGTCGCTGGCCGCACCGACCCAGGTCGGGCCGAGCCCGAGGCCGATGAAGTTCATCACCAGCAACAGCAGGGCACCGGCCAGCACGCGCTGATTGGCCGGAACTTCCTCCTGCACCAACGTCACTGAGCAGGAGAGATAGAAATAGTTGAAGAACATCACGACGGTCAGCAGGGTCAGCGCGAGCGGCCAGCCGGGCACCCATATGAAGGCGAGGTAGAAAGGCGCGGCAATCGCCAGCGAACCAGCCGGAAGGGTGGCGAAGCCGCGCCGTGAGCCGCCCGCCAGCCGGTCGATCAGCCGCCCCGACACGACCATGCCGCCGCCCATCCCGAGAATGATCGCCAGTGCGTACCACACGGCGACCTCGCCGAGCGCCATGCCCTTTTCGCGCATCAGGAAGAGCACCGCGAAATTGCCGAGCCCGTAGGTCACGAACTGGGTCGCGCCGCTGCCGAGCGACGCGAGCAGCAGCACCGGGTTGATGAAGAAGGCGCGCACGGTTGCGCCGAACGGTGCCTTTCCGGTGGCGCTGGCTACCTTGTCGGTGGCGCCGCGGGCCGGCTCAGGCACCAGCAACGGCAAGGCCACGGCGGCGACAATGCCCACAATCCCGATGGCGATGAACGCATGGCGCCAGTCGAACGCGGCGGCGATCGACGCGCCGAGTGCAATCCCGAGCGCGGCGCCGATCGGCGGACCGAGGTTGTAGATGCCAAAGGCGATGCCGCGCTTCCCCGGAGCAAAGGTATCAGTGATGAGCGCATAAGAGGGGGGCACCCCGCCGGCCTCGCCGAAGCCCACGGTCATGCGCGCCGCGACCAGCTGCGGGTAGGTGCGCGCCAGGCCGCAGGCGATGGTCGCCATGCTCCAGATGCCGCAGGCGAGGCTGAGCACCGCAACCCGATTGGTGCGGTCCGCCAGCCAGCTTACCGGCACGGCGATGAAGCAGTAAAACATCGCGAAGTAGAGACCGCCGATCAGGCCGAGCTGCGTGTCGCTGATGTGAAGCGTGTCCTGGATCGGCTTGGCGAGGATGCCGAGCAGTTGTCGGTCGAGGAAGTTCAGCACGTAGACGAAGGTCAGCATGCCCAGCACGACGCCGGGGCGCCCGCGCCAGCTGCCTCCGGCCCGAACCGGCTCGATCGCTCCTCCAACGTCCATTCGCGCTCCACCTCGCTCGTGACGAGCACGCAAGAGACACGCCTCGGCAACGGCTGTCAATGCACGTTCACTTGTGAGTGAACGTTTCTCGTACACCTTGACCGGGGGCCGAATTCCACCGCAGGACGGCCTGGTGAACGAGTTGCCAAAGACCATCCGTAAATCGCGCAAGGCCGAGCAACGCGCCGAGACGATGGAGCTCATCTACGACGCCGCCGAGGAGCTTTTCTCGAAGCATGGCCTGCACGGCGTGACGTTCAAGGATGTCGCCAAGCAGGTCGGCGTCCACCACACGCTGCTCAACTATTATTTCACCGACAAGAAGGCGCTGTTCGATGCCGTGTTCGCGCGGCGCGCGGTGATCACCAGTGAGCGGCGGATGAAGGCGCTCGACGATTATGAGCGCGAGGCCGGCGACCGGCCGACCGTCGAGGGCGCGTTGCATGCTTTCCTCGACACCGATCTCGACACCTACATCGAAGGTGGGGAAGGCTGGCGTAATTACGCCAAGCTGGGCGCGCAGGTCGCCAACACGCCCGAGTGGGGCGCCGAGCTGATGGACCAGCACTTCGATCCCGTCGTGCTCCGTCTCATCGACTTACTTCAGCGCGCGCTGCCCGACTGTTCGCGCGAGGATATCTTCTGGGGCTATCATTTCGTCACCGGCGCGCTGATGCTGACGCTGGCGCGGACGGGCCGGATCGACAAGCTTTCGGGTGGGCTGTGCAGCTCCGATGACTTTGCAGCGGTGAAGCTGCGGATGGCGCGCTTCATGGCCGCCGGCTTTCGTTCGATTTGTCACGTATCCGCGTGAGGTCGGGCGAGAACAACTGGCTCAGCAGAATCGGCGAAGGTGAGCGAGGAGATGGTGCGGCTTGCAGTTTGTCGCTAACCGGTCTCATCCCTGTTTTTCGCTGTTTCGCAGCAATTAACAGGGAAAACATTGCAAATCGCCCGCCGGAACAGGCCTCTGGCGGCAAACAAATGAACTCCTCCGCCAGAACATTGGCCGGTTTCTGCGGCTATACTGCGAGAAGATCAGCGTTCCCTGTTATTCGACGGAACAGGGACTTAAATCGACGTATCAGGGCCTGCTAATCGCGCATAACAGGTAAGCAGCTCGGCGATAACAGGTCTTCCTTCGAGCTTGGAGCAGTGGCGCTGCTGCGCGCATAATCTACATGAGCCTAGCGGGGCGAATGTCCGCTTTCGACCAATTGCGGACAGTCGCTGAGAGCGTCCGTAGTGACCTATCGGTCAGTGGTCAGCGTCACAATTGTTCGAGCGGAGATCGTACTCAGGCCCGAACGGCTCGACGCTGCGGCTCAAAGTTGCCTTACCCGGGCCGGCGCGATGACCTGCGCTGCGAAGCGGTCCATCTCTTCCGCTTGCGGACTCATTTGCAGGAGAAGGAGGTCAAGCCCAGCAGCCTGATATTCTTCGATGCGTTCGCGAATTTGTTCAGGCGTTCCAACGAGGTTTGGCCGCAAGCCCCTGTTTGAGACCGAGTACTCTTGGAGTTTGAGCTCACGCTCGAGTTCAGTGCCTGACAGCCACTGCTCGAAGTTGTCGAATCCCTTGGGTGGATGGGGCGGCATTTGCGTGATCCGCTCGAGCTCGCGGCGCGCTTCCGCTTCGCTGTCGCGGACGATGGCAAATGCCGCCATGCCAAATTGCATGCGGGACTGGCCAGTATGCGCGCGCCGTTCTTCCATGTCGGCAATCTTCGCCGTGATGATGTCGACTGGATCTCCGTGCATGACGTAGGCGTCGCACAGAGTAGCGATCATCGTCTTTGCCGCCTCGCTTTCGCCGCCCGCATAAATGGTCGGGCGAGGCTTGCGCATCGGCTTGGGAGAGCAGATCGCGTTGTCGAGCGTGAATCGCTCGCCCGCGAAGCTGAAGCGATCTTGGGTCCACAAGCCATTCACAACCTGAAGCCATTCGCTCGAACGGGCGTAGCGGTCGTCGTGCTCGTCGAACTGCAAGCCGTACTGCTTTGCTTCGTCTGCCCACCAGGATGAAACGACGTTCAGCGCCAACCTTCCGCCCGAAATATTGTCGATATTGGCTGCTGCTTTTGCGAACAGTGCCGGGTGATGGAAATTAGGACGGACCGCGACCATCAGCTCAAGCCGTGATGTTACCGCGGCCAAGGCCGCAGCAGTCGACCATGCATCGAGCGCGGGCTGGTCGACGCCCTTGATATCGTTGAGATTAAGCTCAGCGATAAGCGACAGATCCCAACCGGTTTCCTCGCTCCGCTGGGTAAGCCGCTTCACGTAGTCCCAGCTCGCCTCCATCCGCTCATCGGCGACATTACGAAGCCACCCGCCAAACACCGGCATCCAGTAGCCAAACCTCATGCTTTTTTCCCGTCGCCCAATTGATTCTCAAGGTAGTCGACTAGCCGGTCGTGCGGATCCCAACCGAGTACGGTGAGAGGATCGGCAACGAAGTTGGACATTGCGTTGATGTCATAAAAGCGCGGCGTGCCGTCGCGATCGTCGATGACGACTTCGACGCCTCCCAGATCCAGATTGGCGGCACGCGCGATCCGCTCGGCGGCTTCGATGAGTTGTTGCGGCGGCGTGGCGGCCGCCATCCGGATCGGACGGCGTCCGGGTTGCGCAATGCAGGCGTCGGCGGGACAGAGATCAAAGCTATCACCGCTGCTTTCAACTTCGATCGCGTAGAGGAATTGGCCGCCCAAAGTCTCCAGCCGTAGTATGCTGTCGCCTCTAGGTGGCACATACTCCTGAATCAGCAACACCTGATCAACCGATACTGGCAGCCGAACGTCGAGCGAAGCCACGCGCAGTTCTTCCATCGAATTGAAGCGGACGATGCCCGCGCCCGAGCCGCCAATGTTTGCCTTCACGAGAACCGGGAAGCTCAATCCTTCAGCGGCGGCTAGGACGTCGCGTGCACGGTGTACAACGCGACTCCGCGGTACAGCGAGACCGAGTGACGTAATCAGGGAGAGCTGGCGCGCCTTGGACGAATCGATGGCGAGGGTTTCAGAGCCGTTGATGACACGGGCACCGAGCCGCTCCCACTGATCCAGCAGTGCTTCAGCGTAAAAAATTGGATGCTCCGGCTCGCGCAGGAAGCTTGATTGAGCGACGCGACTGAGAATTAAAGGCGCCGGTAACTCGGGACTTCCCGGATCGAAGGAATGGCCGGAGAGCTGAATAGGAACGTAGGCCACTCCGCGGCGATCAAGGGCCGCGAACAAAGGGCGAAACCACTCCGGATGCTCGTAAAGAACAGCAAGGTGATTTTCAGGAGAGTTTGAGCTCATCTTGAGTTGGCAGACTTCGATAGTCGACTTGATAAGTACATCGACTGAGACCTCTAACGGCTGGAATTAGACCGCGCTACCAATGCAGTATTATGAGCTTGGTCGCTGACTACGCGGATGATCAGCGCAGCTGACTGTCCTTGCTGCCGCGCCGGTTGAACGCGGGCGCCAATGGTCGATCGCGGCTGCTTTGGCACGTCACGCAAGTGGTCACCCCAGGCACCGCACGGCGGCGACCCTGTGGGATGTCCTCGCCACACAATAAACAAAACGGTTCGCTCTCTCCGCTCGGCATCCTCGCCCGAGCAGCCAGCACCGCGTCAGTCACCGTGTCGTCGATTTGATCCTGTACTGCGCCGTCGCGCGTCCAACCGCCAGCCATCTGCCTCTCCTCAATCTATCGATATGGGAAGCAGAGGTCATCAGCGCCATACTCAAAGCAAGAACGATTGGCGGCTTCGGGGTCGCTTTTCAGGCGGCGCTCAGAACTGCTTCTGGGTTCTTTTCGGGAGCGGGGCTGGCTGCGCGAATGTCTGCTTCCCACCCATTGCGGACATTCCGGCCGAACAATCTCCGTCGACCGGAAGCAGACAAGACCCGGAAGCATTGCTGTCAGCGACTAGCTGGAAGCCAGCTCTTGAAGCTTTTGAAGTGTCTTCCAACATTTGCGCTGCCGGACGCCCAGTCGGGTCCGGCGACGGGCCTAGGGACGGTTGTCATGCTCGTGCCCTGGTCCGCCTTTGTTGCTCTAGACACAGGAGGACAAGTGATGCGTAGTTCGTTTGATTTCGCCCCCTTCCGCCGTAGCGCGGTTGGCTTTGACCGCCTGTTTGATATGCTGGAGAGCAGCGCCGCTGCCGGGGCGGGAGAAAATTACCCGCCATTTGATCTCATCCGCGAGGGCGAGCACGAGTATCGTATTGAACTTGCCGTCGCCGGTCTGCAGCGCGACCATATTGAGATCACCAGCCATCAAAACGTGCTGATCATTCGCGGCCGCAAGGCAGACGAGAGTGGCACCGAGTATATTCACAGAGGAATTGCGACACGCAATTTCGAGCGGCGCTTCGCACTGGCCGACCATGTTCACGTGACGGGAGCCGATTTGTCGGACGGGATGCTGGCGATCACGCTGAAGCGGGAAATCCCCGAGGCAATGAAGCCCCGGCGAATTGAGATCGGTGGCACTGATTTTGGGCCTCGTCATGACCCGATTGAGGCAGAAGTCTCCAATGACGAGAGGCAATCCGAGGACGCCTGAGGCTCTGCGCCGATAATCGAAAGGAGGGCTTCGTGAGCGATGCTTCCGGAGCCTTCCCTTGTGCAATTGTGGGAGGGTCTGCTCCCTCGACTGACAGGAGGCAGCAGCTCGAATGTACGCCTTCGACCCATTGCGGACATTGAACCCGAATGTCTGAGTTCGACCCATCCGAACCATCGGGTTCCACTTCCGAGCGTTGAGGTTCCGAACCTTGCAGCGACAACCGCTCAGGGAGCGGCGCCTCCTAAGCGAGGGAAGGCCCTCGTTCCAGAAAGATCAGACCAGCCGTGGGCGTATGGGCCCATCTGACTTGTGCGTCGAAGTCACCGTAACCTTGCACTCGAAGGCGGACGATCTCGCCCGGCGACAATCGTTCGGCCGACCTGAGGCAAAGACCCTTCGCCGATACGTTGATGACCTCACCGGCGAAGCGATTGCCTTGCAGGTTCGCAACATCGGCCTTTTCTCGCACGCAAACACGCGTTTCCCGCTTTGCCTTCCTCGGTATCACGTCACTCTCCCCGATCTCTGTTTGCGACCTAACAGTCAAAGATTAAGGCGTTTTTGGCGATCAAGGTTAATCGCAAGTGAGGTCCCGGTCTTTTCTGCTTAGGTCACACGAAAGAGCATCCGCTCTCAAATCGGGTGTTCGCTTTCGACCCATTGCAGATTGGCTGGCAGACCACTGTTCAATGCATTGCCTTGCTGGCCATGAGAGCCGACGCAGCTGCGCTCTGTTGTATTGGGGCGTGAGAAGGGCGATTGCTCCTCAGGTATGAGTAATGAGCCCAGATCGCTGAACGACCAAACGTTGAAGCGCTTTCCTCTTCCGTCGATTATGAGCGGAGATAAGGACGAACGTGGTTCAATCCTGATCATTGCGGGAAGCCGCGAAGTTCCCGGCGCGGCCTTGCTCACAGCGATGGGCGCGATGCGAGCCGGGGCTGGCCGACTTCAGATTATAACGGTGCAGAGTGCGGCCGCTGGATTATCGAATTCGATGCCTGAGGCCATGGTGACTGGCTTGGCCGAGGGTCGCGACGGCGGTTTTGCGCCCTCGACGGTCAGAGAGATTGCAAAACGCGCCAAGCAGGCAGACGTTGTGATCGCCGGGCCCGGGATGCGCGGCAATAGTGCGGCGGAGGAGCTCGCCGCGACGCTGGTCGAAGGCGGCGGCCCGCTGGTTCTCGACGCAGCCCTTCTCCGAGTCCTTGCCGCAAGGAGCGCCGATATAGAGCGGTCCGATTGTCCTACCATCCTTCTTCCTCACGCCGGCGAGATGGCGAGCCTTCTAGGCTGCGAAGAACAAGAGGTGGCCGCAGATCCTATTTCGGCCGGCCGAAGCTGCGCTCAGCGCTACGATTGCCTCACCTTGGTTAAAGGAGTTGTGAGCCACATCGTGAGCCCCGTGGGGCAGGTCTTTCGCTATAAAGGCGGGGGCCCGGGGCTTGGTGTGTCGGGTTCCGGTGATACGCTGGCTGGGATTGTCGGCGGGTTGTTAGCACGGCGAGCCGATCCGCTTACCGCCTTATTGTGGGGCGTCTGGTGTCATGGCGAGGCCGGCAGGCGGCTTGCTGAAAGGATCGGCAGACTCGGCTTCCTCGCGCGCGAGATACCGGATGAAGTACCAGGCGTCTTGAGTGACGGGGGCATGCTTTAGCTGGCACTGGCATGCGAAGGCGAACAGCCGAGCCGCCGCCAAAGATGGTCGGCAGCGCAGATGGCCAACTCGACCTCAACCTGGCCAGGATTGATCAATGTTAATGAAAAGTCTCTGTTGTTTGTGTCTTGTCTTCGCGGCGGCAATGATTTGCAGGCAAAGAGCAATGGCAAAGCCAAGCAATTCAGATCAAGCATACTTCCTGACACGCGCGGGTGAGGAACGGCGGCTCGCATCAGAAGCGACGAGCGCTGTAGCTCAGGCCGCGCATATAAAACTTGCTCAGGAGTATGACGCCAAGGCGCAGGCCGAAGAGATTATCAATAAGCCACAAAACCACGTTTACGGCCTCTCGCCGCCAGATGATATTCAATCTTCTTTCTATATCTTAGAACAGGGGCCTCGTCCTCTCACCAACAAGGCGTAACATGCTCTTGGCCGCGGCGATCTACTGAACTCCACTCCAGACATCATTTGGCTTCGAACACACAGCCATTCCCCTCCGCCTCGCTCGGTTCAATCGACCAGAACTTCCCATCAATGCATGCGTTTGGCCCCGCCAGCACGAATGGCGGAAGAGCGTTTGCGCTTGGACGCAGGTGTTACGAGCACCTCCCACAGCAGGCTTGGGCGGCGATGCCAAGACTGTATCGGCGGATCAAGAAAGCGGTCTTAAGGAAGCCTAAGCAAAGGCCAGGTCGTCTTGGCGCATGTGCAGATAGTTGCTGTCGAAGTCGCCTGCGGCTGCTAATCTCCGCCAGTCGCCTATCGAAATTACGCGTGCACTGGGCCGAAGGATCAGGCCTTCAGCCTCAAGCGCCTTCAGGCTTCGGTTAACATGTACCGACGTGAGCCCTGTCGCGTCTGCAACCTGTTCCTGCGTCATTGGCAAGTCATAACGCGTTTCCTCTCCCAAGCCCGCAGACTTGAGGCGCAGTGAGAATTCACAAAGGAGATGAGCAACACGCGTACGTGCGTTTCTCCTGCCGACATTCGCGATCCACTCGCGGAAGATCGACGCGTCCACCAGCGTGTCGACCCACATGGCGCGTGCGATTGTAGGTCTCTCGAGCGTAAGACGGACAACATTCTCGCGCGGGATCATCGCCACGTCGCCAGAGGTAAGCATTTCAACGCTGTGGTCGGCGACCTTGAGCAGCGAGCTCTGTAGATCGACAACCTCGCCTTTCATGTGCACGGCTAAAATCTGCCGTTTCCCGGTCCCAACTAGCTTCGAACGGACTGCGTAGCCCGAGAGGACCACGCAACAGTGAGTGGCAAGCTCGCCTTCACGGACGATCATCTGGTCGCGTTTCATGGTCGTGAGAATGAAAGGGAGTGCCATGATGGCAGCACGATCTTCAGCATCTAGACTTGCCCGATAGGCGAGCTTCTCAACCAGAGGCTCCAAGGTCGAAGTATCTGTGTGGCGTTGCACGGCGTGGCTCCCAATGCGTGGGCGATACCAGTTGGTGGGCGTTCGCCCCATCGGGATTAGCCTCTACCGCGTCATGCTGCACTACCGCATCCACATCGAGGATGAGCGCAGTGCCCTCGAGCGCATTTGAGTGCTTAAGCGAGCCGAACTTTTGCCAGACCTCGTGGTTGTATTCTTCTCGATTTCGTCAGGAGTGCGTGATGAGCAGCAAGCGTGAACTCGTCGATACTGGAGCCGACAAGCGCTATGTCCGGCGCGACGATGACGGGAAATTCAAGGAGAGCGATGACCAGGCCAAGTCGCTTAGGCGTGACGTTCAGCAACATGCCAAGTCCAAGAAGCCGAAGAGCCAAGGCGACAAGGGAGACTAAGGCTTAATGCGATCGGCTGGTTTCATGTTGATCGCGCCAGTTGCGACGAGCCTCTCTCATCGCTTACCGTTCTTTGAAGTCCCCGTGTTTCAGCGAGTCGAATGCGAGGGCTAGACGGAGTGACTCGCGGTGGAGCAAAGTATGCGCCTCACCGAGGATGAAGAATACTATCGTCAGCGGGTGATCATTGAGCGGCAGCGAGCCACGGACGCGCCCAATCTCAAGATTGCCAAGGTTCATATGCAGCTCGCTGATCTTTACGAAGAGCTGGTCGAGAGCAGGGAAGATGCGACGGTCATCTGTTGGCCGGGTACGTCTCGAGGGCATAACGACAATCGTTGAGATCAACCAAAATGTCGGCCTTGTGGGCGGTCGAGTCTTCACAGATTTGGGTGTGCCTGCATGAAAGGCCTCGGCTACTTGATTTCGACGCTCAGCGTCTGTCTGCTGGGGATCGTTTCATGGCGGAGCGACCAACCCTTTTGGAAGGCTGCGGTCCTGACCACGGGCATGGTCGCGTCAGTTCTCGGCATGCTCCTGCGCTTCCTGTCTCACCGCAAGGATCGAGCGGCGATAGCGTTTGCGCAGCGAGAGGCCGAGAATCAATCGTGCGGGCCGTCGACGGCTGCACCGCCAAAAACAAGCGGTGACGCCGGCGCAAAGAGTTAGATCAGGATTTGTGCTCAGGCTTTCCCTTGCGGCTAGTCTTGGCCATCTTCTCAAGCTCTTTCTCACTCATCGAAGAGGCCATCGACTTCGACGCACCTTTGAGCTCGCTTTTAGGTGTGTCACCTCGCTTAGCCGCAAGAGCCGCGCCAGCGGCTTTCTGTTGAGCTGCTGATTTAGCTGGCATCAGCGATCTCCTTACGTGATCCAGCGGCCAAACGTTCCAAGAGCTTTTTGGTTCGAGCGGATGCGAATTGCGAGCAGACCTGGCCGATGTCCGATTTCCACCCAAGCGGACTTGCCTATTGTAGCCGGTACACGTCGGCAGGCAGCATTGAGGCGGTTGGCGTGTGCTCAGACGCAGACGGAGTCTTGCAACGCCAGCGCATCGCCCGTCGCAGCATTACTCGCCGTGTTGTCGAAGATGCACCAGCGCTCGCCACTGACTCCAGCGATTTGGGCGGCATAGCCGGCGATCCGGCCTGTATAGCTTGAATGATATATCACCGGCGAGCCATGCAGCCGCCAGTAGCGTAAATCGGGCCAGCCTCCCGGGATTGCAGCGGCCGGCACCCGCGCCGGGTCGGCCGCGACCCGCGCTACCTTCAGCTCGGCCAAGAGCGCATCGGCCTCCGGTTCGAACCAGCTCGCGTGTCGCGGCTCGCAGGCAAGCAGGGCCGGGCAGCGCGTCGCCAGTTCGGCCATGAAGGGTTGAACGACGGATGCGTCAAACTCGAGGCTCGGCGGAAGCTGGACCAGCAGCACGGCCAGCTTGTCGCCGAGCAGCGCGACCTGCTGCAAAAACGGCGGTAGCAATTCGGCATAGTCGATCAGCCGTCGCTCGTGCGTGATCGTCTTGGGCAGCTTGACCGAGAAGCGGAAGTCGACCGGCACGCTGTCGCGCCACCTTTCCCAGGTCGAGTGCCGGTGTGGCCGGTGGAAGCTGCTGTTGATCTCCACGCATCCGAACACCGCCGCGTAGCGCTCCAGCCCGCTGCCTTGGCCCGGGAATGCGTCGGCCGCGTTGCGATCAATGCCCCAGCCGGCGGTGCCGATGCGCGGGACGGGGGGAGCGTGGTTCATGCGCCGAAAACGCGTTTCACTATTCTTTCGCCTAATGCCTGCTTCCAACTCGAGACGAGCTGACAGCCGAGCGGGATCCGACAGCGTGTCGGAGCTGGCGGGACCCAATTTGCAGATGCTCGAGCCAAAGAAGGCACACTTACTTTCGACGCAGGAAAGCGAGGCCGGCCGCCGCCGCCAAAAGCGCAGCCCCGACCTTGGCCCTGCCGCGCCGTTTGAGTAGGCCGAGCCCAACCGTTGCCAGGGCCGAGGAGGCCATCGAGATCCGGCGCGCCCCGACCAGCGGGCCCGCCCGCGACGCGGCCCGCGAGACGAGATAATCGTGGCCGTTGCTCGCCCGCGTCGGCGTGCCGCGCGCCACCGTTTTGCCGGCCCCGACCGCCTCCGCCAGGCTCGCACGTAGTGACGCCTCTTCGGTTGGTCCGTCTCCGCCAGCAACATGATCCGCGCTCCAGGCGCCCCGCTGGCCCAGCGGCACCTCGCGACCCCGGGTCGTGTCGCGCCCGGTCTGATGCTCAAGCTCGCTGTTGAGCTCCCCGGCGAACAACAGGAGATAGGAAGAAAGATACAGCCAGCTGAGCATTACCACAGTCGCGCTGAGGCTGCCGTAGGTCGCACCATAATTGCCGAAATTCTTGACGTAAAAACCGAAGCCGAGGGTGAGCACGATCCAGCCGATGGCGTACAGCATTGAGCCCGGCGTGAGCCAGATCCACTTCGCTTCGTTACGTGCTGGTCCATAGCGAAAAAGCGTCGCGGCAGCGGCGGCGGCGGCGGCCCCCAGCAACACAAAGGTCAGCAGCTGGAACAGCGCGGCACCGATCGGTCCGACATCGGGCAACAACTTCTCGAGTGCCGCCAGCATGGCGATCGCGCCCCCCGCGATCAGCGCCAGCACTACGGCGGCCACCGTAATCAGAAGGGCGAGGACGGTCGTCGCGACCAGGCTTCGCGTTTCCTCTTCCTCATAGGCGATGTTGAGTGCGGTCACGACCGAACCGGCGGCGTTGCGCGCGCCCCACAGTGCGATGACGAGCGCCAACAGTAGTCCGAACCCCTTCTTGCCGCCGCTCGTATCGACCACGGAGATGAGCTGTTGCCCGATCAGCTGCCCGGTTTCGCCCGGTAGCAGCCGAGTGATCGCGGTCGCGTGGCGAAGGACCGTCTCGGGCTCCGCGACCAAGCCGTAGGTCAGCACGATGGCGCCGAGCAGCGGGATCAGCGCAAGAAAGCCGTAGAACGCCACTCCAGCGGCGACGATGCCCACATTGTCCTGGCCGGTTTCCCGCCACGTGCGGAGGATGACATCCTTCCAACCCGCGAGCGGAATGGCGCTGGGCGTGGCGGCCGCACGACCGCGGTCGTCCGGTGCGGATGGACTGCCCATGCCGAAAACTCCCTCGCCGGCTCAACCCCACGGGGCTGCCGCCGTTCCGAGCGCTCGCTTATCGGCGTTTGGCTCCCTGGCCCTCGCCGCGTTACGCCCTCCGCCGATCGTCACTACCCCCGAAACAACAGGAACGGCTCCCGCCCGAGCCCGTTGGCCGGGAAAGGAGTGGCAGCCATGGCAGACGGCAGTGATGAGCGGCGCGGAGCGCGGACGGGCAATCGGCAAGGCCGGCGACAAGACGCTCAGGCCGATGTCAGTGGCCGGGCGCTGATCGGCATTGGGCTGGGGCTGGCGGCTGCCGGCGCGGCGGCCTTCTTTGTGGCCAAATCGCGCGAGGACGACACCGGCGAGGGATCGCTACTGAGTGACGCGCCCGACCACGTGCTGCGTGGCAAGGCGCGCAAGACCGCCCGCAACAGCGAAGCCGGCGCGGCGCTGGTCGGCCGCACGGTGACGATCAACAAGCCGCGCCAGGATCTTTACGAGGTCTGGCGCGACTTTACCCGCTTCCCCGACTTCATGGACAATGTGCGCGAGGTCCGGAAGCTCGACGACAAGGTCTCCGAATGGACGATCGCGGCGCCAGCAGGTGCCAGTGTTACGCTCAAGACGCGGATCATCGAGGACGAGCCCGGCACCACCATCGCCTGGGCCAGCGAGCCCGACAGCCCGATCGAGACCGCCGGCAGAGTCGAGTTCGCCGACGCGCCCCCGGGTCGTGGCACATATGTGCGGCTGGTGATGCGCTACACGCCGCCGGTGGGCACGCTCGGCCGACTGGCGGCAAAGCTGCTGCAGCGCGAGCCGAACGTGCAGGCGCGCCGCGACCTCAACCGCTTCAAGTCGCTGATGGAAACCGGCGAGGTCGCGACAAATGCCTCGCCCTCCGGCCGCAAGTCGGAAACCCCCACCGAAGCCCGGATCTAGGAGTAAAGCCATGCGTGCACTCACTTGGCACGGCCGCCACGACGTTCGCGTGGACACCGTTCCCGACCCCGAGATCGTCAACCCGCGCGACGCAATCATCAAGGTGACCTCGACCGCCATCTGCGGCTCGGACCTTCACCTCTACGACAAGTATATCCCGACGCTCCGCGCGGGCGACGTGCTCGGCCACGAGTTCATGGGCGAAGTGGTCGAGGTCGGGCCCAAGTCGACGCTCAAAAAGGGACAGCGGGTGGTCGTCCCCTTCACCATCAGCTGCGGCAGCTGCTTCTTTTGCGAAAAGCAGCAATATAGCGCCTGCGACAACAGCAATCCGGCCGAGACGTCCGATGCGTCCGAGACGCTGATGGGGCATCCGATGGGTGCGGCGTTCGGTTACGCGCACCTGACCGGCGGCTATGCCGGTGGCCAGGCCGAATATGTCCGCGTGCCCTACAGCGATGTCGGCCCGCTGGTGATCCCCGACGGGCTCGAGGACGACCAGGTGCTGTTCCTGTCGGACATCTTGCCGACCGGGTACCAGGGCGCGATCAACGCTGACATCGAGCCGGGCGATACTGTCGCGGTCTGGGGCTGCGGCCCGGTGGGCTTGTTCGCCATCCAGTCGGCGTTCCTGCTCGGCGCGCACCGGGTGATCGCGATCGACCATTACCCCAATCGGCTGCGCCTCGCGAAAGAGAAGGGCGCAGACATCCTCGACTATCGCGAGGTCAACGTGCTCGAGGCACTGAAGGAGATGACCGGCGGGATCGGCCCCGATGCGGTGATCGATTGCGTCGGGATGGAGAGCCACGGCCTCGCCATCGACAATGTTATGGACACGATGAAGGCGCACACCTTTCTCGGCACCGACCGGCCGCACGCGCTCAGGCAGATGATCATCGCCTGCCGCAAGGGTGGGCGCATCTCGATCCCTGGGGTCTATGGCGGGTTCGTCGACAAATTCCCCTTGGGTGCGCTGATGGAGAAGGGGCTGCAGGTGAAGAGCGGCCAGACTCACATGCAGAAATGGATGAAGCCGCTCCTTGAGCACATCCAGAAGGGCGAGATCGACACCACCTGGTTCATCTCGCACCGCGCTCCGCTCGAGCAGGCAGCCGAGATGTACCGTCACTGGCACGATGAGCAGAACGACTACACCAAGATCGTGCTCAAGCCCGAGATGGCCAAGCCCTCCACCCAGGCCGCCAAGCCAGCCGCCGTCACCGAACCCGCGTAAGGAGTTTTCACCATGGCCAACAAACTTGCCGTCGTCACCGGCGCTTCGTCCGGGATCGGGCTCGAACTCGCCAAGCTCGCCGCGGGTGAGGGATACGACCTGATCGTCGCCGCCGACACGCCGTTCGTGGATGCCTCGGCGGGGCTCAAGGACCTTGGCGTCACGGTCGAGCAGATCGAGACCGACCTCGCCACCGAAGCGGGCGTGAAGGAGTTGCTCGGCAAGATCGGCAATCGCCAGGTCGATGTCCTCGCCGCCAACGCCGGCCATGGCCTCGGCCACGCCTTCCTCGACCAAGAGCCGCGCGACTGGCGCGGCGTGATCGACACCAACATCACCGGCACGCTGCTGTTGATCCAGCCGATCGCCAAGAAGATGGTCGCGCGGGGCGAGGGCCGGATCCTCATCACCGGCTCGATCGCCGGTCATCTCGCGGGCTCGTTCCAGGCGGTCTACAACGGCACCAAGGCGTTCGTCGACAGCTTCGCCGCCGCGCTCAACAATGAACTTAAGGACACCGGCGTCACCGTCACCTGCCTCAAGCCGGGGGCGACCGACACCGAATTCTTCGAGCGTGCCGACATGGAGGACACCAAGGTCGGCCAGGCCAAGAAGGACGATCCCGCCGATGTCGCTAAGACCGGCTGGGAGGCTATGAAGGACGGCAAGGAGAGCGTCGTCTACGGCCTCAAGAACAAGGCGCAGGTGCTCGCCTCGGGCGTGCTTCCGGAAAAGGTGACCGCGATGCTCCACCGCCAGCAGGCTGAACCCGGCAGCGGTGAGGATTGAGGCAAGCCTTTAGTCTCACCGCCGATCGGACAAGCTTTGTCCCTCATCGTGGCGGCGGCGCGCCGCGATGTGCGCGGCCAAGTGCTCGGCGTCCTCTCCGACCCCGGCCAGCAAGGTCGACTTGCGTTTGCTGAGCCAGGGGAGGCCGAGGAAGTAGAGGCCCGGGATGGGGCTTATCCCGCGGTCGTGAATGGGTTTGCCCGCGGCGAACACCGGCAGATCGATCCATTCGAAATCGAGCCTATAGCCGGTCGCCCAGATCACGCTCCCAATCCTCGCCGCGGCAAGGTCGAGCCGGCGTAGCGGGTCGCTCACGCACGGCAGCAATGGGCGCGGAGCCGAGGGCTCCGTCGGAGGCAGCGCCAAGTTTTTCATCAGCGCATGGACGTCGATGGCAGCCACGAACCGATCGTAATGTGCGTCGCCCGCAGCTAGGCTTTCTTCAAGGTCACGCGCGAAAGTCGCGACTCCATCGTGAATGCCGGTCACGCGGCCAGTCAGGGTCACGCCCGTGCCGGCGAGACCGCGCAGATCGACCTCATGGCCGCCGGCGACCCCGGTCAACAGCGGCGGCGGCTCCTCGGCGGGGCGCTGCGCCGAGGTCCGGTCCCATTCTCCCAGCGCATATTCCCAATGGTGAAAATCGTATCCGCGATAGCGTCGGGGCACCCGTCGGTGCGAGCCCACCGCCAGCCAGACCTCGCGCCCGCTGGCGGCAAGTTCGGCGGCGATCTGCACGCCCGAGGCACCAGCGCCGACGATGAGCACGCCGCCCGCGGGTAATCGCGCGGGATTGCGATAGGCACTGGTATGGAGCTGGAAGACAGCGCCAAGCTCGGCGGCGAACGACGGCAACGCCGGCCGCTGATAGGGGCCGGTAGCGACAACCACGTTGCGGGCAACAATGGTTCCCGCGCCGGTCTCGGCAGCAAAACTGTCGCCGTCCAGACCGAGGCGTCGGACCTCGACACCTTCCCGCACTGGTGCGTTGATGAAATCGGCGTAGGCCGCGATGAGCCGGCAAATCTCGTCGCGGCCCGCAAAGTCATCCGGAGCCTTACCGGCATAAGCGAATCCTGGCAGCTCGACCCCCCAATTGGGGAATTGGAACCGCAGTGAATCCCAGCGCTCGCTGCGCCAGCGCTCGGCGATCCTGCCGCGCTCCAGGAGCAGGTGGGGCACCCGCCAACGCGATAGCCAGAAGCTCATCGCCAAACCGGCCTGCCCCGCTCCGATCACCAGCGTATCGACAGTTCTAGGAGCGCTTTCCATCGGCGCACTATCGCAAGCCAGTCATGCGACGTCACGCTGTCGTGAGCGAGCAGCGGAACGTCTGCTTTCCACCCATTGCGGACATTCACATGTCCTTTAGGTTGGCGGCATGGCGAGCACTCACTTGGACCTGGCAGCCTCGGTCGCCCGGCTTATCGATGCCGCAATATCGATTCTGTATTTGTACAGGAGCGGCCCAACCTCGGCCGACCAAAGTTTGCCGCGAGCAATCGACTTCGAGCTTTCTAGTCGGACGGCCCGTGCGAACGGCGGCGAGCGTGCTCGCCCGATCTAGTCAGGCGGCCTGATCCTGCAATTCGGCGAAGCCGATAAACTGCGCGCGCAAGCTTGCGTCGCTAATTGGATTCACGAGTCGCGTCACAATTTGGGCCAAACTTTGGTCGTCGGACATTTCAGAGCCACCTGACACGAAGCCCATCGACCATGCAGCGAACTGACGGTTTTCTACGTACTGCTCGCTGAGAAGCACGCAGGCATAGTGGCGGTGATCCTGTATAATGCGGGCGTAAGTCGAGCGGACGGCTTCTGTCGGTCCTTCAAGCGCTTGCAGAAAGCGGCGCTCACCAGCGACGAGAAGGCCAGTGACGTCGTCTCTGGAATTATTAGCGCGAGACTTCTCAAGGATTGTTGCGCACGTCGATCCGGTGATCACCTCACGTGCAGAACTGATATAGACTAACTGAAGCACGCCAACTCTCCCAGGAACGAGCGCGCCTCAATGCACAAAGTGCGTTAAAGCGGAGTCAACGGTCTTTTAAACTCAGCGAATTTTTAATCCTTTGCCGACCAGATTTTCGACCAAGGCGGAAATTGAGCTCGAGGCCGCGGTGAGCCGAGAAAATGGAGAGGAGTTCAAGCTCCTCCACTTTAACAGCACGCTTAGTGCGTGAACCTCATCGCAGGTATAGCCGCTTAGGCGGCCTCTGATTGCGAAGGCCGAAGCGTGTTGTTGATGGCGGCGACCAGCTCCGGTACGGTGAATGGCTTGCCGAGGACAGCTACATCCCTCGGCCGCTCCCCAATTTCATCAGCCTCGGCATAGCCGGTGATAATCATAGCCCGCAGTCCGGGCTTGAGCTCCCGAGCGGCTATTACGATTTCCGTACCGCGCAGCTGCGGCATTGCATAATCGCTGATGAGGAGTTCGAATTCTTCTGCCTGCAACAACTCAAGTGCAGCGGCGCCGCTGGCTGCTTCGCTCACCGAGTGGCCGAGGTCGCGAAGAAGCGCGGCTGTCGTCGCGCGTACCTCGGCATGATCGTCGACCAGTAGAATGGCGGTCGGTGGCGTTTCGACATGTTCGCTGACCGGTAACGGGAGCGCCTCCTTGCGTGCTGCCGTCGTTGAACGCGGGAGCCAGATCGTCGCCCGCGTGCCGCGCCCCAGTTCGCTCCTCAATTGGAGTGTTCCTCCAGACTGTCGAGCAAAACCATACACCATGCTCAGCCCAAGTCCGGTCCCCTTACCCACGGGCTTGGTGGTAAAGAAAGGTTCCAAGACCTTTTGCAGGATGTCCGGAGCGATTCCGACACCTTCGTCACAAACTTCAGCAGTGACGTACGATCCTGCAGGTAGGCCGAGTTCGCCGTTCTCCCCCACCTCTTGGTTCTTGGCGGAAACAGTGATCGTACCCCCGCTGGGCATGGCATCGCGCGCGTTGATGATCAGGTTCATCAAAGCCAGCTCAAGCTGCGATTGGTCGGCGAAAGCGCACCACTTCGCTGTGGGGAAAGCCCACTTGAGCTCCACGAGACCGCCCAAGGTGTGGCTGAGGAGATCATGGACTCCCTTGTGTAAGGTTGCGATGTCGACCGGCGCCGGCTGCAATTGCTGGCGCCGCGCAAAGGCCAAAAGTCGCCCAACAAGCTCGGTGCCCTGGTCCGCAGCACGCTTGGTCATGGCTAGAATCTTGCGGTGCTCCTCCGCCAACTCGGCGCGGCGCTCAATCAGGCCGATACCGCCGAGGACCGCGGCGAGCAGATTGTTGAAATCGTGCGCGATGCCGCCCGTAAGCTTGCCGATCGCGTCCATCTTCTGCGCTTGCACCAGTTGGTTCTCCAGCATGCGCTGCTCAGTCACGTCGGTCAGCGATCCGGCATATTCGACGGGCTCCCCATCAGCATCGCGCAGCAGCACAGCTTGATCTTGGAAGTGCTTGTAGCTGCCATCGGCGCAGCGCCAGCGGTACTCGACGGATAGCTTGCCAGTCGCCGTTCGTTCCTCAAGCGCGCGCAGGACTCGCTCGCGGTCGTCCTCATGAAGCCGCGATGCCCATAATGTGGGATTCTCGAGTACCTGCGCGAACGGATAACCCGTGATGCCGATACAGTCGCCACTGACGAAGGTAGGGCAGCGCGGCTCGCAAGCGAGGGGCTCCAGATACAAGAGGATGGGCAACGACTGGATGATCGCGGCTTGCCGCTGTTCGGCGCGGCGTAGATCCTGCTCGGCTCGGAGGCGCTCGGCATTGGCGCGCAAATTGGCGTCGAGCAGCGCCTGCTCGTGCTTGGCTTTCCGCTCGATCTCGCGCGTTTTGGCAAACAGATCGACGAACACTGCGACTTTCGAACGCAGCACCACCGATTCCACAGGTTTGAAGACATAGTCGACCGCACCCATGGAATAGCCGCGGATTAAGTGTTCAGCTTCTTTGTTGACTGCCGACAGAAAGACGATGGGGATGCGCTTGGTCTGTTCGCGGCTACGGATGATGCTGGCAGTCTCGTAGCCGTCCATTCCGGGCATGTAGACGTCGAGCAAAATAACCGCGAAGTCACCCCCGAGGAGATGACGCAGGGCCTCCTCGCCAGATCTGGCGACGACTACGTCGCCGATATCCTCAAGCACCGTTGCGATCGCAAGGAGATTTCGCTCGTCATCATCAACGACCAGCACGCGCACGTGCTCGGACATTTCCGAACTCTCCGATGGGTTATTCGGGGTCGGGGAGGTCACAACTATTCCGCAGCTTCAATGATCAACTGTCCCGTGGTGGCGTCGCGGCTCCGCGCAACCCACACGCGCAAGAGAGCGAGCAGCAGGTCGATGTCGACCGGCTTGGCTATATAATCGCTAGCCCCCGCATCGAGGCACTTCTGACGATCGCCCTTCATCGCCTTCGCAGTGACAGCAATGAGCGGCACGTCAGCTAGTGCAGGACGCGAGCGAATCTGCTGCATCGTCTCGTAGCCGTCCATTTCGGGCATCATAATGTCGATAAGTGCTGCATCGATGCTCGGTGTACGTTCCAAAATCGCGATGCCTTCTTTGCCGCGCTCGGCGTGCATCACTTCGACCCCGTAGCTTTCAAGCACGCTGGTGAGCGAGAAGATGTTGCGGATGTCGTCATCCACAATCAACATCTTGGCGCCAGCGAGTTCCGGCACCTCGCGCACCGGCACTGGCGCGGCTTGGCGGGCCGGCGCGCGCTTGCGTCCCGCCTTGCGAGCTTGGGCCAGCAGGTCGCGGAACACCCCGCCGAGTTCGGCTTGGTCGGCCGGCTTCTCGGTCACGCCGAACGCCCCCATGGCGATGACAGACTCCCGCCGGTCCGCGCCCGAAATGACGTGGATGGGAGTGTCGCGCGTGTCTGGATCATGCTTGAGCAAATCGAGCAGCACAAACCCGTCGATGTCGCTCAACCCCAAGTCGAGCGTAATGGCATTCGGATGCAGTTTGCGCGCCAGGTTCAGCGTTCCTGAACCAGCGGTCGAGACCACGCCCTTTAGGCCGTTCTCACGGGCAAGATCGAGCAAGATGGACGCAAACGTCGGATCATCTTCGACGATTAGGACAAAGGGATCACGGCCCAGGCTATCGCGATCGTCCTGAATCTCGAACGTGCTGGGCAGCGCCGTGGGAACATTGGCGCCACTGTTCTCATAACGGACATTGCTGCTGCCCGAGGGCGCGGCCTCCGCGTGTGCCGCGGACAACGGCACGAACAGGGTGAAGGTCGATCCCTCCCCGGGGGTGGAGCGGACCTGCAGCTCGCCACCTAGCAGGCGGGCAATTTCGCGGCTGATGGAGAGACCAAGGCCTGTACCGCCATACTTACGACTGGTCGTACCGTCAGCCTGCTGAAACGCCTCGAAGATCAACTTCTGCTTGTCGTCGGGAATACCGATACCGGTGTCCGTAACCGCTATCTCAATGGCTAGCTCTCCGGCGCGTAGCACCGGATGACTGTTACTCCACCCGCTGGTCGCGCAGCGCACATCGAGTGTGACGCCGCCGCGAGCCGTGAACTTGAAGGCATTGGACAGGAGATTAAGAACGATCTGCTGCAGGCGCTTCTCGTCCGTCCGGATGGCCTCCGGCAGGGCGGCATCAAAGTTGACGTTGAACTCAAGATTCTTGTCGGCCGCAAGCTGACGGAAGGTCCGCTCCATGTGCTGCTTGAGGCTGCCCATCGGCATCTCGCCAACCTCGATGCTCACGGTACCCGACTCGATCTTCGAAAGATCGAGGATGTCGTTGATGAGGCTGAGCAGGTCGGAACCCGCCGAATTTATCGTCTTGGCGAACTCGACCTGCTTCTCGTTGAGGTTGCCGTGCTGATTGTCGGACAGCAGCTTAGACAAAATTAGCAGCGAGTTGAGCGGCGTCCGCAATTCGTGGCTCATGTTGGCCAGGAACTCGGACTTGTACTTGGAAGTGAGCGCCAGCTGCTCCGCCTTCTCCTCGATCGCACGCCGAGCCATATCGATCTCGATGTTCTTGGCTTCGACCTGCTTCTTCTCGTTTTCGAGCAGCTGCGCCTTTTCCTGAAGCTCCTCGTTTGTCGCGTGAAGCTCTTCCTGCTTGGTGGTGAGTTCGGTCTGCCGCGCCTGCAGCTCCTGGGTCAGCAGCTGAGACTGCTTGAGCAGACCCTCTGTCCGCATAGTTGCGGCAATCGTGTTGAGGACGATGCCGACCGACTCCATCAGCTGGTCTAGGAAGCTCTGGTGCGTTTCGTTGAAGTCGCTGAACGAGGCGAGCTCGATCACGGCTTTGACGTCGTCCTCGAACAAGGCCGGCAGGATGTTGACGTTGGCTGGCGCTGAATGGCCGAGGCCTGAGCCGATCCTGATGAAGTCGGCCGGAGCGTTCTTGAGCAGGATCGGCCGCTTGTCCGCCGCAGCTTGACCGACCAACCCTTCGCGCAAGCTGAACTCCCTGCGCAGCTTGTCAGGACTGTCAGCGCCGTAGCTGGCGACCAGCTCGAGCTTGGTTTCGTCCTCCTCACGCTTGGTGACGTAGAACACGCCGTACTGGGCGTTCACCAGCGGCGCGAGTTCGGACATGATGAGGTTCGACACTGTGGCAAGGTCGCGCTCGCCCTGCAGCATGCGGCTGAACCTCGCGAGGTTGGTCTTAAGCCAATCCTGCTCCGCATTCTTCAAAGTCTGCTCCTTGAGGTTGCGGATCATCTCGTTGATGTTGTCCTTTAGCGCTGCCATCTCACCCGACGCCTCGACGGCGATGGAGCGCGACAGGTCGCCCTTGGTCACTGCGGTAGCCACGTCGGCAATGGAGCGGACTTGGTTGGTCAGGTTGGCAGCGAGCTGGTTCACGTTGTCGGTGAGGTCGCGCCAGAGGCCGGCGGCGCCAGGCACGCGCGCCTGTCCGCCAAGCCGGCCTTCGATGCCGACCTCGCGGGCCATGTTGGTCACCTGATCGGCAAAGGTCGCCAGCGTGTCGATCATGAAGTTGATCGTCTCGGCCAGCGCTGCGATCTCGCCTTTGGCGTCCACCGTCAGCTTTCGCTTAAGGTTACCCTGAGCAACCGCGGTCACCACCTCCGCGATACCGCGCACCTGGTTTGTAAGATTGGTCGCCATCAGGTTCACGTTGTCCGTGAGGTCCTTCCAGGTACCACCCACCCCCGGCACCTGCGCCTGACCACCGAGCTTGCCTTCAGTGCCGACCTCGCGCGCAACGCGGGTCACTTCGGAGGCGAAGCCATTGAGCTGGTCGACCATGGTGTTGATGGTGTTTTTTAGAGCTAGAATCTCGCCCTTCACGTCCACCGTGATCTTCTTGGATAGGTCGCCTTTGGCCACCGCGGTCGTCACGTCCGCGATGTTGCGGACCTGACCTGTCAGGTTTGCAGCCATCAGATTCACATTGTCGGTAAGGTCGGCCCAGGTGCCGGCGACGCCCGGCACCTGCGCCTGGCCGCCGAGCTTGCCCTCGGTACCCACTTCGCGGGCCACGCGGGTGACTTCGCCGGCAAACGAATTGAGCTGATCCACCATCGTGTTGATGGTGCTTTTCAGCTCGAGGATTTCGCCTTTCACGTCGACGGTGATCTTCTTGGAGAGATCGCCCGACGCGACCGCGGTGGTCACCTCGGCGATGTTGCGCACCTGACCCGTAAGATTCGCGGCCATGGCGTTCACGTTGTCGGTGAGGTCCTTCCACGTGCCGCCCACCCCCGGCACCTGCGCCTGCCCGCCGAGCTTACCTTCGGTGCCGACCTCGCGCGCCACGCGGGTCACCTCCGACGCAAAGCCGTTGAGCTGATCGACCATCACGTTGATGGTGTCCTTCAGCTCGAGGATCTCGCCCTTCACGTCGACCGTGATCTTCTTGGACAAATCACCGCGGGCCACGGCGGTGGTCACCTCCGCGATGTTGCGGACCTGACCGGTCAGATTGCCGGCCATAAGGTTCACGCTTTCGGTCAGGTCGGCCCAGGTGCCTGCGACGCCTTCCACCTGCGCCTGACCGCCGAGCTTGCCTTCGGAGCCGACCTCGCGGGCCACGCGGGTCACCTCGGATGCGAAGGAGTTTAGCTGATCCACCATGGTGTTGATGGTGTTCTTCAGCTCAAGGATCTCGCCCTTCACGTCGACCGTGATCTTCTTAGAAAGATCGCCCTTCGCCACGGCCGTCGTCACCTCGGCGATGTTGCGGACCTGACCCGTCAGATTGCCGGCCATGAGGTTCACGCTGTCCGTCAAGTCGGCCCAGGTACCGCCGACGCCGGGAACCTGCGCCTGGCCTCCGAGCTTGCCTTCCGAACCCACCTCGCGCGCCACTCGAGTCACCTCGGAAGCGAAGGAGTTGAGCTGGTCCACCATCGTGTTGATGGTGTCTTTCAGCTCCAGGATCTCACCACGCACGTCGACTGTGATCTTCTTGGACAGGTCGCCCTTGGCCACCGCGGTCGTCACATCCGCGATGTTGCGGACCTGGCCCGTCAGGTTTGCGGCCATCAGATTCACGTTGTCGGTAAGGTCGGCCCAAGTGCCGGCGACGCCCGGCACCTGCGCCTGACCGCCCAGCTTACCTTCGGTACCCACTTCACGCGCCACGCGAGTCACTTCGGATGCGAAGCCGTTGAGCTGATCCACCATGGTGTTGATGGTGTTCTTCAGCTCCAGAATTTCGCCGCGTACGTCGACGGTGATTTTCTTCGACAAGTCGCCCTTGGCGACCGCGGTAGTCACTTCAGCGATGTTGCGGACCTGGCCCGTCAGATTGTCGGCCATCAGGTTCACGTTATCGGTGAGGTCCTTCCACGTGCCGGCGACGCCTTCGACGCGCGCCTGCCCGCCAAGCTTCCCTTCGGTACCGACCTCGCGGGCGACGCGAGTCACCTCGGACGCGAAGCCGTTGAGCTGATCCACCATCACGTTGATAGTGTTCTTGAGCTCGAGGATCTCGCCCTTCACCTCGACCGTAATCTTCTTCGACAAGTCGCCGCGCGCCACGGCGGTGGTCACCTCCGCGATGTTGCGCACCTGGCCGGTCAGGTTGGTGGCCATGGCGTTCACATTGTCGGTGAGGTCCTTCCAGGTGCCGGCAACGCCTTTCACGTTGGCCTGGCCGCCCAGCTTGCCTTCGGTGCCGACTTCGCGAGCGACGCGCGTCACCTCGGCCGAGAAGGAACCGAGCTGCTCCACCATGGTGTTCACCACCTTGCCGATGCGGAGAAACTCACCGCGCAGGGGGCGTCCGTCGATCTCGACCGTCATAGTTTGCGACAAGTCGCCCTTCGCCACCGCGCCGATCACGCGCGACACCTCGGCGGTCGGCTGAACCATGTCCTCGATCAACTCATTGACGGAACGGATCGCCGTCTCCCAGCCGCCACGGGCGTTCTTCACCTGACCGCGCTGACTGATCTTGCCTTCTTTGCCGACAACCTGCGACAGACGCGCGAATTCCTGCGCCATGTCGTCATTGAGCGACACGACTTCATTGAATAGCGCTGCAATCTCGGCGTCGACGCCGTCAGCGTCTTCAGGCAAGCGAACAGTAAAGTCGCCCCGACGAAGAGCACGGAGAGCTGAGACAAGTTGGCGGCGATCGAAAGAGTCGCGCGATGTTTGGATGTTCAACTGCCTCTCCGTACGTCTCCCCCCGCCCAATATGACGCAGCCCCCCGGCTACGCTTGCTCATTAGCAGAGATAATCCTTGATGAGTGCTGAAAATCAAGTTGGATGTCGATAGTCCGACATGGCCACTGTGCTGTATCGATCGGCCCTGCTAGCGGGCGCCGCGATGGAGTCACCCGAACACATCACACGGTTTATAGCGGGCAGCTTCCGCTCAGTCTGGGCTTTGGACTTGCTGCTGCTCCTCAAACAGCGCGGCGGACCTTGCCAGCACCACGAGCTGGTCACGCTTCTTCGGGCCAGTGAACTGGTGGTGCGACACTCCTTGGCCGATCTGGTCGCCAGTGGCTTGGTCGTCATCGACGAAGAAGAGTATGCCTTGTACGCCCCTGCCTCCGAACGGCTGAGGGATCTGGTCGAGGGAACACAGGACCTGTACGCTCGTCGTCCGGATTCCGTCCGCCGGCAGATCGTTTCGGCGAATTCGCGAGGGCTGTCAGCCTTCGCCGATGCCTTCCGGCTACGAAAGGACTAGCCCATGCAGCCGCTCCTGGCCGCCGCGGTTTACCTCTTGTGCTTCGCTACAAGTAGCGGCTGTGCGTTCCTGCTGGCACGAGGATATCTGCGCAGCGGGGCGCGCCTCCTGTTGTGGAGCTCAATCTGCTTTACCTTTCTAGCGCTCAATAATCTGATGCTGGTGCTCGATCTGCTGGTCTGGCCGGACCTAGACCTGCAAACACTGCGCCTGGTGACCTCGTTGGCGGGAGTTGGCGTGCTGGTCTTCGGTTTTATCTGGGACCAGGAGGAAGAAGCATGATGCTGTACACCTTCCTCTCCGGCATGCTGGTGACCCTGTTCTTCGTCGCGGCGCTGTTCTTTCTTCGGTTTTGGGCACGCAGTCGCGATCCGCTGTTCTTATCCTTCGCCTGTACTTTCTGCCTCCTCGGCCTCGGACAAAGCTTGCTCGCGCTTGGCCGTTTCGCGGTGGAGGAACGGAGCTGGGTCTACCTCGTCAGGCTGGCCGCCTTTCTGCTCATCCTGGCAGCAATTTACGGTAAAAACAGAGGAAGAAGCTCGCGCTGAACTAAGCGAAAGCGTGCCACTTGTACGTGCGGACTGAAATTAGTTCCCGGTTCGCTAGGAACCACTGCCCGCCCGCTTCAAGCGGAAGCTCGCCGCTTTGCGACAACCAGTCTTATGTGAAATCCGGTTCGAGTCTCCAAGCGCGCTCTCCGGAGATCTGCCAGCCAGATCAACGATGCCGGGCGCGCCGATAGCCCGGCATGATGAGTCTGCCCGTCGCGATAAGATTGGAGCTTCTGCGTTGCGTTTCGCGTGCTTAAACGCAACGATCCGTTTCGATCGAGTAACCGGAGGTGCTGCGTGTGAGTGAGCCTGTCTTGGGCCGTCTAGAGAAAGTCGAACTGCGGCAGATTTGGGTATCTGAAGCAACTTCATTCACCCCGTGGCTCGCACGAGATGAAAATTTAGTCATACTTGCGGATGCACTTGGGCTTGAACTTGAGCTTGAAGCACAAGAAAAGGCGGTTGGCCCGTTCCGTGCGGACATCCTTTGCAAGGAGTTAGGGTCAAACTCTTGGGTGCTCATTGAGAACCAGCTTGAGAAGACCGATCACGGTCACCTTGGACAGCTGCTAACATACGCCTCGGGTTTAGAAGCGGTCACGATCGTCTGGATTGCAGCGCGGTTCACCGAAGAGCACCGGTCGACGCTCGACTGGCTCAACAAGATCACTGATGACACTTTTCGGTTCTTCGGGCTGGAGGTTGAGCTCTGGCGGATCGGCGACTCTCCTGCTGCCCCGAAGTTCAACATCGTCTCAAAGCCGAACGATTGGTCGAGATCCGTCGCGCAAGCGGCCCGTGCGATTGATGAGGCGGAGTTATCCGACACCCGAGTTTTGCAGAGAGAGTACTGGGAGCAATTTCATCTGGAACTCGACCGGCATAAGGGACCAATCAGCGGAAATCGCAAGGCGCAGCTGCAATCTTGGATGACGTACCCAGTGGGTCGCAGCGGCTTCATGTTGGGTGCGGTTATGATCCGTCCGAAAAAGCAGGTTCGGGCGGAGCTCTACATCTCGAACGAGCATGCAAAATCCTTCTTTTTTCAGCTTTGCGAACAACGGGCGCACGTTGAACAAGAGCTCGGGTACGAACTGCTCTGGGAAGAACTGCCCGATGCTCGCGACAAACGAGTCTCTATTGCCCTTAGAGGCGTGGACCCGGAAGACCGGTCAGACTGGCCGCGGCAGCATGCTTGGTTAGCCAAGCATGTAAACGACTTGAGGAGAGTTTTTGAAAGTCGTGTGCGGCAGCTAAGAAGCGAGAACTGGCAAGAGCCGGTCGAGAAGGCCGTTAGCTGACATCGCGTCTTGCGATGCTCATCGCTGCTCCAAAAAACGGACAGGGACGGTGCAGCTTTGGCCAGCACGGCCAGGGACAGCTCGGGATGACTCTACAAGTTGGCCGCTTCGCGCTCACGCAAGGCAGAACGCAAATTTGCGATAAGAGGCACCTTCTCCTGGACTTCTTTCGCTATCGGAGCGGAAATCAGTTCGTGAGTCGCAGCGCTGGTGAGCTGCATAGCGCCTGGCAGCCCGAATCTGCCGGGCTTCGGTCAGTGGAAGCGGCAATCCAGCGGCTGCCAACTGGAACCACTCACATGACCAAAGATCAGAAGGCTGCACCCACAACCAAGCAGGACAAGGCCGAAGCGGCCGCCACCCCCAGCAACACCAAGTTCGACCTAGTACTCGGCCTCCTTCGACGCGAGCAAGGCGGCACACTTGCCGAGCTGGTGGAAGCCACCGCTTGGCAGCCGCACACGACCCGAGCGATGCTGACGGGCCTTCGTAAGAAGGGCCATGCCATTGAGCGCCGCAAGCGCGGTGACGTGACCTGCTACCATCTCGCCAGCGTGGACGCCTGAACATGGCCGACATTGAACAACAGCTGGCGGCGTTGATCGCGCTGCCGGCAGCAGCGCTGCCGGCCGAGTGGCAGATGGTCTACAAGACCCCTGCCCCCCGCCTTCCGCCCGACCTCTTGCGCCGTGGCATTGCTTACCGGCTCCAGGAGCGCGCCTATGGCAAGCTGCCAGCGAGGATCGCACGCGAGATCGCCGCCGCTGGTCGCAGGAAGAGACCGGAGGTCAGCCCAGGCACTCGGCTGGTGCGCGAGTGGAACGGCCGCACCATCGATGTGATCGCCACTGAGGAGGGCATGCTCTGGGAAGGGCGGACCTACAGCTCCTTGTCGGCCATCGCGCGCGAGGTGACCGGGACGCCGTGGTCCGGGCCGAGGTTCTTCGGGATCGGCAAGCATGCCTGAGCGCAAGGTCATCCGCTGCGCTATCTACACTCGCAAGAGCACCGAGGAGGGCCTTGAGCAGGAGTTCAACAGCCTCGACGCCCAGCATGAGGCCTGTGCCGCCTACATCCTCAGCCAGCTGCACGAGGGCTGGATTCAGAACCCTGAGCGCTACGACGATGGCGGCTTCTCAGGCGGCAACATGGACCGGCCCGGCCTCAAGCGACTGATGGCGGACATCGCCGCGGGCAAGGTTGACGTGATCGTAGTCTACAAGGTCGACCGGCTCACCCGAGCCCTCACCGACTTCGCACGGATCGTGGAGGTGTTGGATGCCAGAGGTGCATCCTTCGTGTCCGTCACGCAGGCCCTGAACAGCACCACCAGCATGGGCCGGCTGACTCTCAATGTGCTCCTCTCCTTTGCTCAGTTCGAACGCGAGGTCACGGGCGAGCGGATCCGCGACAAGATCGCCGCTTCGAAGAAGAAGGGCATGTTCATGGGTGGCCCGGTGCCGATCGGCTACGACGTGCAAAACCGCAAGCTCGTCATCAACGAGGCGGAGGCCGCAACCGTCCGGCACATCTTCACCCGCTACCTGGCCCTGGGTTCCGGCCGTGAGCTGATCGAGGAGCTGCGGACGGATGGTTACCGCACTAAGGTACGCCAGCAGGGCAGCCGGATCGTGGGGGGCATCCCCTTCGAGCGTGGCGTGCTGTTCCACATCCTCGGCAACCCGATATACATCGGCAAAGTCGTGCACAAAGGCGTGGAGCATGAAGGCGAGCACCCGCCGCTCATCGATCCGGAGCTCTGGGCTAGCGTTCAGCAGCGCATCGCTGATAATCGGGTGAGCCGCGGCCGAGCACGCAACGGCAACCCAACCAGCTTACTGGCAGGTGTCCTTCGCGACGGACACGGCCGGCGCATGACCCCGAGCCATGCTGTGAAGAAGGGCAAGCGCTACCGCTACTACATCACTCATGCAGCGGAGCTGAGGACGGGTCAGCCGCAGGCGTGGCGCATGCCAGCCGCAGACCTCGAGGCTGCGGTAGTCGATCGAGTGACGCAGTACCTCCGTGATCATCGGGAGCTTGCCGCGATGGCTGGCCCCTCGCCCACGGCCTCTCACCTGCGAGCCCTTTTAGATCGGGCCGATCACTTCGCTGCAAGTTTGCAGGCCAATGCGGGGCAGCGCGCGATACTCGGGCGGCTGCTGATGAAGGTCACCGTCAGCCAGGCTTACCTCGCCTTGCTTATCGATGCGGCTCAGCTGGCAGGCCTGCTCGAATTACCACCCCCTCTTAGCGACGAGCCCATCGAGCTGGTCACCTCAGCATCGAAGGTGCGGCAGGGCACGGCCACAAAGCTGGTGTTGACTAATGCCTCGGCAAGCCAGCCGAGGCGGGACAATAACCTGATTGCCCTGCTTGCTGAAGCGCAGGCTGCGCGTGCGGCAGTGCTGGCAGCACCAGAGAAATCGCTTCGGGAGCTCGCGGCGGAGCAGGGGCGCTGCCGACATCGTCTGCCTAAGCTGGTTCGGCTGTCGTGGCTCTCGCCGGAGGTCACGGCTGCGATCGTCGATGGCAAGGCTCCTCACGACCTAACGCCAAGGCAGCTGCTAGAGGGAGAGCACCCCTTAAGTTGGTGAGGGAGCCCGTAATTTTCACAGTACGCTGTCATGACATTTGTACAGTTTTGTCATGACTCACTGAAGGGGCTAGGCCAGCGTCCGAACAGGACGGGCAAGTATTGCCTCCGTCAACACTAGCAGTTCATAGTTGGTCGGTGAGCGTCACTCCCGAAGCAGCGGCCCGGCAGGTCATCGATCAACAGCTCGCAGCAACCGGATGGGTGGTGCAGGACCGCTCGACTATGAACCGGACCGCCGCTCTGGGCGTGGCGGTTCGGGAGTATCCACTCGCGACCGGTCCCTGCGATTACCTCCTGTTCGTGGCCGGCAAGGCATGCGGCGTGATCGAAGCCAAGGCGGCTGGAGCGACCTTGTCCGGGGTGGCCGAACAGGCACGCGGCTATCAGCCGCTTCCAGAGCAGCCCCTAGCGCGTTGGACCGACCCGTTTCGTTTCGACTATGAGGCGTCCAGCACCGAGATCCTGTTCTCCGACCGTGTCGATCCGCTGCACCGGTCACGCCGGGTGTTTTCGTTCCACCAGCCCGAGACGCTGCACGAGTGGCTGAAGTCAGGTTCGTCCTTCCGATCACGGCTCAGCAAGCTTCCGCCGCTGATCACCGACGGGCTGCGGGACTGCCAGGTCGAGGCAATCGCCGGTATCGAGCAGTCGCTTGCGGCCGACCGGCCCCGAGCCTTCGTCCGCATGGCAACGGGCGCCGGCAAAACCTTCACCGCGGCGACACTTTCCTACCGCTTGCTGGCCCATGCCGACGTCAAGCGCATCCTCTTCCTTGTCGACCGCAACAACCTCGGCCGGCAAACGCTGAAGGAGTTCCAGACCTACCGTCCGCCGGGCACCGGCCGCCTGTTCACCGAGCTCTACAACGTTCAGCGGCTCGGCTCAGTCGGGCTCGACCCGCCCGCCAAGGTGGTTATCTCGACCATCCAGCGCCTCTTCGCCCAGCTGACCGGGTCCGAGCTGTCGGACGAGGACGAGGAAGCCAGCGACTTCGAGCGGGGCTGGGTACCGCCGCCCAAGCAGGTGGCCTACAATGCCGCCATCCCGCCGGAAGCGTTCGACATCGTCATCGTCGACGAGTGCCATCGTTCCATTTACGGCAACTGGCGCCAGCTTCTCGACTATTTCGACGCCCAGATCGTCGGCTTGACCGCTACCCCCACGGTTCAGACCGCAGCCTTCTTCAACGAGAACATCGTTGCTGATTACCCCTACGAGCGGTCGGTCGCCGACGGAGTCAACGTGCCGTTCGAGATCTTCCGCATCCGGACCCAGATCGGCGAGCATGGCGGACGGGTGGAGGCCGGCTACACCGTCCCGGTTCGTGACCGACACACCAGGGCGCAGGAATTCCGACTTCTCGACGACGACCTCGTTTATGCTCCGCAGGACCTCGACCGGAGCGTCATCGCACGCAACCAGATCCGCACGGTGCTCGAGACCTATCGCGACACCCTGTTCACTGAGCTTTTTCTCGGGCGCACGGAGGTCCCGAAGACCCTGATCTTCGCCAAGGACGACCACCACGCCGAGGAGATCGTCGAGATCGCCCGCGAGGTGTTCGATCAGGGCAACGAGTTCGCCAAGAAGATCACCTACCGGGTCGGGGCGGGCTATGCGGAGCAGCTGATCAACGCCTTCCGAAACTCATACTACCCACGCATTGCCGTCACGGTCGACATGATCGCCACAGGCACGGACGTGAAGGCGATTGAGGCGCTGATCTTCCTCCGGGATGTCCGGTCCGCCGTCTACTTCGAGCAGATGCGGGGCCGCGGCGTCCGGACCATGGATCCGGCGACGCTGGCCACCATCACGCCGGGCGCCGGGGTGAAGGACCGCTTCGTGCTCGTCGACGCGGTCGGCGTGACCGACAGCCTGAAGGTGCAAGCCGTGCCACTCGATCGAGAGCATGGCGTCGCATTCGAGAAGCTTCTCGAGCAGATTGCCAGCGGACGTAGCGACGAGGATGCCGTCGCCACGCTGGCCGGCCGTCTCGCTCGGCTCGACCGCAAGCTCGACCCGGCCGCCCGCGCCAAGGTGGAAGCGGTTGCGGGCAAGCCTCTCAGCGCTTTGGCTGGTGAGCTGGTCGAAGCCATCGACGCGGACGCGATCATCTCGCAGGCCGAGACCTGCCACGGACCCCGTCCCACCGCCGAGCAGATGGAGACTGTCGCGGCCGACAGGCGGGAAGCAGCTCTTTTAGCTTACAACGACCCGAACCTTCGCCGCGTGCTCATCGAGGTGAAGAAGGCGTCCGAAGTCGTCATCGACGACATCAGCCGGGACGTGACGATCTCCTCGGCCTGGGACGAAGGTCAGGCCACGACCATGACGGCCGACTTCGCCCGCTTCCTGGACGAGCATCGGGACCAGCTCACCGCCCTGCGCATCCTCTACGGCTTGCCGGCGGCGACCAGGCGCCTGACCTATGCCAGCCTGGAGGAGCTGCGAGATGCCATGCTCCAGCCGCCGTGGCTTCTGGAACCGCTCGCCATCTGGAGCGCCTACCGCCGGCTGCAGGGCGACAAGGTTCGGGCGAACCCGGCCAAGACTCTGACCGACATAGTGGCGCTGGTCCGCTTCGCCGTCGGCCACGCCGAAACGCTGGCACCGCTGTCGTCCGACATGGCCGGGCGATTTAATCTGTGGCTCGGCCGCGAGCAGCGGGCGGGGCGGCACTATACGCAGGAGCAGCTCGGCTGGCTGGAAGCCGTCCGCGACTATCTCGCCGCCAACATCGAGGTGACCACCGCCGACCTCCAGGACCAGTTCGAGGGCAGGGGCGGCATCATTGGCGCCCGGCGGGCTTTCGGCCAGCGGCTTGAGCCGCTACTCGACGAGCTTCAGGACGCATTGGTGGCATAAGCGGGGGACTGGTGAAGGCGAAGCGTGTGGCGGCAAGTGGGCCGGTAGAAGGTCGCTGGCCGCTGCCTCCAGGTTGGGTTTGGCGACGTGCGCGTGATCTTGGTCGCATCGTCGGCGGCAGCACGCCGAAGAACGCTACCGATCCATCGAACTTCAGCGACGACGGCATGCCTTGGATCACTCCAGCCGACCTTTCTGGTTATACACACGCGACCATCTCGGAGGGACGTCGCAACCTTGCGCCGCATCTTGTGAACAGGGCAGCGCTTCTGCCCGCTGGCACGGTTCTGATCTCCTCCCGCGCGCCGGTCGGCTACTGCGCTGTCGCGTCCAATGCGCTGCTTACGAACCAAGGGTTCCGGAGCCTTGTCCTTGGCGACGAAGTCGATCCGTTTTTCATCCGCTATTACGTGCTGTTCTCAAGAAGCTACCTTGAGGACCATGCGAGCGGCACGACGTTCAAGGAGCTATCGGGGACGGCGCTAGGTGAGCTGGTCTTTCCGGTCCCCCCTTTAGAAACTCAGCGCCGCATCGTCGCTCGCATCGACGATTTCTTTGCCCAAATCGACGATGGCGAGGCAGCGCTGGCGCGGGCGCGGGAGGATCTGGCGACTTGGCGCAAGGCGCTGCTGAAGGCCGCCGTCACCGGCGAACTCACCGCCGACTGGCGGGCGAAAAACGCATCGGGAGAAATCGGCGCGGACTATCTAGTGCGGCTATACTCAGCACGGCTCCCCCGGGCCGTTGGGGCACGCGGCAGAGGCGCAGGGTCCCAGGCATCTGCCCCCCAGCCCCCCTTTTCTGTCCCAGCCGAGTGGACTTGGACGACTCTCGGACAAATTATTTCGTCGGGGCCATCTAATGGCTTCTCGCCGAAACGGTCGCCAGATGGCCGCGGCACTGAGGCGCTGAAGCTTACGGCGACAACCTCCGGCCGACTAAGGCTTGGACCGGACTGTGTGAAGGTCATTTCGGAGGACATCCCGAAGGATTCTCCGCTATACCTTGAGGCTGGTGACCTTCTGTTCCAGCGGGGAAACACCCGTGAATACGTGGGCATGGCCGCCGTTTATGACGGACCAGAAGGTCGCTACATCTATCCGGACCTGATGATACGCGTCCGATAGCTGACCGACTCATTGACGCAATGGGTTTGGCGGTGGTCAACCTCTCCGCATGGGCGCCACTACTTGATGAGCTCGGCCCAGGGGGGCGCGGGCACCATGCCTAAAATCTCTGGACAGACCCTCCGCGACATGCCGATCCCATTACCTTCAGAAGCAGAACTCGCCGCGGTTCTCGATAGACTTGCGCACTTGGAAGCAGAAGCGGAGCCGGGAGAGGATGAATTGGTGCAGGTAGATCGACTGCCGCTGAGCCTCCGCCACTCCATCCTGTCCGCTGCCTTCCGTGGAGAACTCATCGCATGAATGAGCAGGCGCTCGTCGCCAAGGTCTGGAACTACGCCCACGTCCTACGGGACGATGGCGTGTCCTATGGCGACTACCTTGGGCAGATCAGCTTCTTGCTCTTTATGAAGATGGACAAGGAGCGGACCGAGGCGCTCGGTGAGGCCTCGGCTCTGCCGGCCGATGCCAATTGGGATGCGCTCGCAGGCAAGGCAGGAGAGGAGCTGGAGCGGACCTACCGCCGCATCCTAGAAACCCTGTCCCGGCGCACCGACATCGTCGGCACCCTGTTCCTGAAGGCCGAGAACAAGATCGGCGACCCGGCCAAGCTGCAGCGTCTCGTGACGCTGATCGGAGCCGAGACTTGGATGGGCCTCGACGTCGATGTGAAGGGCACCATCTACGAGGGCCTGCTCGAGCGGAACGCAGGCGAGGTGAAGTCCGGCGCCGGCCAGTATTTCACACCCAGGTCGCTGATTGAGGTGATCACCCAGCTCGTCGACCCGGAGCCCGAGCACACGGTTCACGATCCGGCGGTCGGAACCGGCGGCTTCCTGCTCGCCGCCTACGAGCACATGAAGGCGAAGCCGGCCGCCCGCGACCGAAAGGTCGCCAAAGCTCTCCGCGAGGAGAAACTTTCGGGCACCGATATCGTCGCAGAGGTCGTCCGGCTCTGCGCCATGAACCTCTACCTGCACGGCATCGGCGGGGCGGTGTCGCCCGTGCGCCAGGCGGATGCGCTGCTGGACCGGGGCGTCCAGTCATTCGACGTCATCCTGACCAACCCGCCGTTCGGGAAGCGCCAGTCGTTCCGTATCGTCCGGGAGGATGGCGGAATCGAGAGCGAGCGGCAGGACTATGTCCGTGACGACTTCACCGTCACCACGGGCAACAAGCAGCTGAACTTCCTCCAGCACATCATGTCGATCCTCAAGGTCGGCGGCAGCACGGCCGTCGTCATGCCGGACAACGTCCTCTTCGAGGGCGGGGCGGGCGAGGCCCTGCGTAAGCGCCTGCTGGAGGAGTTCGATTTCCACACCCTTCTACGACTGCCAACTGGCATCTTCTACAGCCAAGGGGTAAAGGCCAACGTCCTGTTCTTCGATCGGGTGGCTCCGGGCAGCGGCATCGGCACCCGCGATTTATGGGTCTATGATCTTCGCACCAACCAGCGCTTCACCCTGCGCGAACGGCCCTTGAAGCGTTCCGATCTCGACAATTTTGTCGCCTGCTACGGCGAGAAGCGGAGGCGGCACGAGCGGCAGGAGACCGACCACTTCCGCCGCTTCGACTATGAGGAGTTGGTAAAGCGCGACAAGCTGAACCTCGACATCTTCTGGCTGAAGGACGCCAGCACCACCGACCCGGACAGCCTACCACCACCAGCTGAGCTGGCGGCGGAAATTGTGGACAGCCTGGAGACGGCGCTGGAGAAGTTCCGGTCGGTGGCGGCGAATATCTCTTTGCCCAGCTCAAATGCCCCGAGCTGAAGTGCCAACAACCGCCGTACTCATGACATTTTCGCACATTTGTACTGCGTGCCGGATCGCACGCGAGGGGAGCTCCCTAGGACCTCTCGACACTTAGGGTCCGCGCGAACAGTCGTTTTTGGTGGAAAGCGGCCGGTCCGCTGTTAGGTTTACACAGGCGAATAGCCGACGATCGTTCAGCAAGGCAGCAATCGTCTTGTCTCGATAGAATTCGAGCGCATCGGTTTGGCCAGTCTTGACCAGGACCTGGCGGTAAGCTGAATCCGATCCTGGGCGTCGAAGACCAGGCATGCTGGCCTGCATTCGGGTCGAGCGACCTTCGGCGATAAGGCGGTCGTTAGAGAGGCGGGCGCCGCTTGAAACGGTCGGCGATAAGCAACTCAAGACGGAAAAGCAGCATAGTCTGAATGAAAAGGGTAGCAGTGCGCGCGAGATAATTACCGTACCCAAGCGTCTTTACTTCGCCCTGTCCGCCCTTTCCCGATCGATAGTGAATGATCCCGGTCTTGCGGTCGAACTCCATTCCGTTGTGATGGGAGGCATTGCGGAGCTGGTTATCGAACTCGGCGGCGGCTGCGGCCAAGGCCGGGTGCGCGGAAAAAGCTCTAACTCGGCCAGCTTTGTCGATTCGATGGTAGTCGTCCAGTGTCATCGTCTCGAATTGATCGAACGATCGCCCCACAACTAGATTGTTCAGCATTGCAAGTAGTTCGACGTTGCTCGCAAAGGTCTCGAATGCGTCGCCGTAGACCATACGTGTCCGGTCGAAATCGGTGGAGCCGGCGACGGCTGTATCCGCTACCTTGACCCCGAAGTTAACAGCAGAATGCGCCTGCGAGAATTCGGAGAAATGGTTAAGGTAGGCCTTCATAAGTTCGAAGTAGCGGCGCCCATGCGACCGGCTAAGTTCAGCGTCGAAATAGCCGAGAAATCGCTCGAAATCGGCAGACTCCATGGCTTGTCTAAGCACTTGGAACAGACCCTCAAACATCGGTTCGAAGGCGAAGCCAGCTAGTCGCTGAGTGAACATAAACAACCAGTCCGGCAGCCCGTCAGGCGCTTCGGGTAGCGGGTTCGCCTTCTGAAAGCGCTCGCGACGCGCAACGGCGAGCTTGTCCTTGCCATTGCGGTGAAGCGACCAGGCTGCGCGAAGAGCCTCCCATTCGAATCCGATTGCAGCCGGCGGCGGCGCGGCCTTTTCGGCGTCGCTGAAATCTTCACTGAGCCCTGCTGCGCGCCGTGCAGCGAGCATATTTTGAACCATCCTCGCGCCCATCTCGAGGCTGGCGAAAAATTTAGGATCGGATCGCTCGGCTTGGCCGAAAAGAAAGTCTGGATGCAAATTGATGACAGCCGCGCTGTCATTGGGGTCAACCTCAATAGCGTTCGGGCCGAAGCGGATGCCTACTCCTTGTTCAAGTGTAAGCCCCATTTCGGAACCACAATGGCTGCATGCAAAATGGTGCTGCTCGACGGGCTCATTACCAAGGCCAATCCGAAGAACATGATCGGTGCCGCACTCTTCGCAGGCGGCGTACTTGCGAATGATCATGGCACGCCTTTGTTCAAGGCCTTCCCTTTGTCGATACCGTCTGGCTTGCGCAATCGAAATGTCAATACTATAGTCAATTCACTCCTCAAGGAGATTGGCATGTCAAACGTCATCCAGCTGCCCCGTCCACGTCGCCTACGGCCATCTCCAGCTCGGATCGGCTACTATCTTCGGGTTGGTCGAAACGATCACAAGGAAGTTGCTAGCCGACTGGCGGAGGGAGAGAGGGCGTATTCAGGCCTCGTATTTGATGCGCACAATGTCGAGCGTCATCGCGAGTTGATTGCTGCGGCAGCGACCTACGGCCTAGATGCGGTGCTCGACACGCGCTCTCAGCAAGCAGCCTTTGTGGGTGGCTACAGCAATAGCCTTGGTAAACTGCCGTGGGGGCTCGGGCGCCAGTCTGCGATAGGAGATTTTCGAGGGGCAGAGGGGCAACGCCGGGCAGAAGAAATTGCCACCTTTGCCGAAGAGCATGGAATCTCTGCGGTTCTGGCCCCCACCCACCTAATTAGCAGTGCCAATGATCCTTGGTTCGCTGCGGATCGTGCCGTCGCCACTCGTCTGAAAGCTCAACTGCCGCGTCAATCGGCGCTCTTCTATTCTCTGGCGTTGCCGTTTCAGCTCTTACGGAACACGGAAGAGCGGGGTGCAATCGTCGAAGCCTTGCGCTCGGTCGACATGGACGCGCTTTGGATCAAGGTAGAGAACTTCGGCGCTGACGCCAGTGGCGAGAAGGTCCGCGCTTTTGTAAATGCCTCTCAGGACTTCCATCAGCTGGGAGTACCGGTTGTAGTTGACCATGCTGGCGGGTTGCCCGGGCTCGCTACGCTCGCGTTCGGTGCAACTGGTGGCATTGCGCATGGCATCATGATGTTCGAGAGCTTCAAGGCATCTGCGTGGCGTCATCCTCGCGGTGGAACGCCACGCGTGCCCGCTCCTCGGGTCTACCTGCAAGGCTTGGACATGTTGGTTGCTAAAGATCAGGCATCGAACCTGCTCGAGCACTCTCTACGTGTCAGGGGACAGCATGCGTGCCGTGATCCGCGCTGCTGTCCTCGCGGCTACCGCGACATGGTTGAGCATCCCGCTCGCCATTACTGCTATAGTCGCGCCCGTCAGGTCGAGATGCTGAGCTCGACGCCGATCGGCGGCCGCGCGAGCGCTTTTATGGACGAGATGGTGCGGCCTAGATCTGATGCCCTTGCTGCAGCTGCCACGCTGCCGCTCACCGATGAGAAGTTAGTGGCCAGCCTCGCTAAGCGCCACCTCGCCATGGGACGCTTTCGGGGCGCGTTGGCAGACATGACCGAAAATTTTGAGCCTTTGACAGTGGCGCAATGTCCGTTGTCGCGCCAGCAGCGAGAAGAGTGATCGTGGCTCGTGTGAAAGGATTAAGTTTGAACGAGAAAGGCTGGGTAACATCATGACGGCGGTCGCAAGGAAGCTAGACTCGATCCGCTCCAAGGGGGGGATGAAGCACATCGACGTCGCCAATCTGCTCGGGACTAGGCCGGAGACTGTATCGCGCTGGAACCAGGGTAAAGCTTACCCGCACTCTGGCACTGAAAAGGAGCTGATTGAGCTCGAATACATCGTGGACCAGCTAAGCGACTTCTACGAGCCTCGTGAGGCCAGGCTATTTCTGTTCTCCCGTCAGCGGCTGCTGAACAATCAGTCGCCTGCGGATCTCATCAAGAATGGCCGCATTGACGAGGTGGTGGCGTTTGTGTGCCAACTGCGGGACGGGGTCTTTGCCTGATAGTGGTTCTCGCCCGCACGATCCGGATCTTTTGGATCTGCTGGCCGGGTACACGGTGCAGCCTTTCGCCGGGGTTGTCTGGCGTGCGACGCGCCTATCACAGGATCCCACCGCTTTCTCATATCGAGGTGGTCGCTGGGCGCCACCGTCGAGCTACCAGTCAGTGCCTGTTCTATATACTAGCTGCGAGCGCGATGGGGCTATCGCCGAGATGAGCAGCTGGTTAGCGCTGCTGACACCGCCGCCAACTAAACCAGTGCTAATCCACAAGCTTACAGTTCGAGCCGAGCAGGTAATCACCCTTGACGAGGCCGATCTAACGCGGCTCGGCATCGACGCCAGAACATATGACACACGATCCTATGTGGGAATGGGCGAGGCGCCACCGTCGAGAACTCAGGAGATTGGTGCTGCGATAAGCTTTCTCGGAGTGGACGGCTTGAGGGTTCCGTCAGCCCGTTGGTCATGCGACAACGTTATTTTGTACGACAATCTAGATCTGGCGTTCGCGATTGACGTGGAAGAAACCTTAGAGGTCAGCTGGACTGAGTGGCGGGAACTAAATCTGCCCGACGGCTGACTAACAGCTTGGGCGAGCGCACCGGCCGATGTTGCTTCGCCGCGCAGCCGTACCCCGCCAGGCGCTGAACGTCCGCGGTCGGGTCTTTCCGCCCGCATCCGTCTCCATGAATGAATGTCTGCTCATGGGCGGTCGCGGCGACAGCCTAAGCGACGGCGGTTGGGTCTTCACGGCCGTCACCGACCTCGATGAACGAAAGTCCGCTCATGGGCAAATTCGATCAATGCCTGAGCGCCCGAGAGTGGTTCTTCCCGGACGAGACAGGTTGTTCACCGGAGTACGCTCAAGAGACCGCGGCCTTGATCCCAAGGCAACACAGACGGGTTCGACGTCTCTCGGCTTCCGCTCAGGCGAGCCTTATTCGGAGTTGTGCCGCAAAGTCGGGCACTTGCAGAGAGGGCACCAACGAGAGCGCGGTTTTTCAGCAGAGACTGAGAAGAGAGTGGTGCCGCTTACAGGACTCGAACCTGTGACCCCCTCATTACGAATGAGGTGCTCTACCAACTGAGCTAAAGCGGCGTGGCCTCGCGGCTGGCGGGCGCCCTACCAAGGGCGGGGCCGCGGAACAAGGGGGCGGTGGACGCCCACCTGCCCCGCCGCCGTCCGGGCGATTACTTCTCGACGCCCTTCACTTTGCCCCACGTACGCGCGGCGGTGTAGCCGAGGTAGCCGGTGCCGAAGAGCGTGTAGAGCTCGTTCGGGATGCCGCGCAGGTAGCTGGTCATGCCGGTGGCGATCGCCGCGGCGGTGGTCGGGTTGGCGGCGCTGATCAGGCCCATCGGGATCGACCACAGCACCAGCGCGTACATGACGTAGAGGAAGCTCGGACGGGCGCGGCTGGTCCACGGGTCTGGCGACTGCGCCTCGGCGACGATCGCCTGCATCTGCTGGGCGATGGCGTTGGCTTCCTGGTCGCCCTCGAGCTTGAGGAGGTTCAATTTGGCCTGCTCGCGCGCCTGGGGGTCGGGAATGATCTTGTCGATGAGCTTGGCGACGGGAGCGACGATGGCGTCGAGAATGGGCATGCGTGGTTCCTTTTCTGGGACGCTAAGTTTCCAAGTTTCCCTGGTGCGAGGGTGGGTGGTCGGCGTTTCCGCGAGGCCTCAGGCGTTGCCAAGGCGATTGGCGAGCCAGCCGTAGAGGAAGGCCTCGTTGGCCGGGCGCTTCTCGGCGAGGCGAAGGTAGCGCTCGCCCTGCAGCGCCTCGAGCGCGCGCATCAGCACCGTCTCTCCGCGCTCGCGGCCGCGGACGGCGAGGAAGCGGTCGAGCGCGCCGAGCGTGACCGGACCGACCCGGCCGTCGGGGGTGAGGTCGGGATAGTCCTTGCCATTGCGGTTGAGCGCGGTGAGCGCGCGCTGGAGAAAGGTGGTGGCGACTCCCGGACCCATGTTGGCGCCGGTATCGAACAACTCGGCCGCGATGCGCGACGAGCGCGATGCGACCTGGTCGTAGCGTGGGCGGGTCCAGTAGAGACGGCGGTAGATGGCCTCGGCCTCCTCACGCGGGAGCAGCGCCATCGGCCCCCCATAGCCATGGGCGCGGGCGACCGCTTCGGTGATCCCGAAGTTGGTCGCGCCGCCGCGGTCGGCGGGGTGGTCGACGAACCCGCCCTCGCGCTCGATCAGCTCGTCGACCAGCGTGGCGATCAGTTGTTCGTCTGCATCCATTGTAAGCCGCTCCTCATTACCGAGTCGCGACTTTGCTAACCTTTTTGGTTCGTTGTAGGACAGTGATTTCTTATTTGGGGAGAAGTCCGAGGTTCGCGGCCAGGGTTCGGACGAGTGCGTCGAGTTGGTCGAGCGCTGGGGTCGGCACCCCGTGGCGACGGCCGAGTTCGCGCGGGGCGCCGAGCAGGGCGTCGAGCTCGAGCGGGCGCCCGGCTTCTAGATCCTGGAGCATCGAGGTCTTGAAGGCGCCGAGCCGGGCGGTGACCGCCATGCGGGCGTCGGCGCTTTCGGAGATCGGGCAGCCGATCGCCGCACCGACCGCCGCCGCGTCGGCCATGCCGGCGGCGATGAATCGGCGTAGGTCAGGGTCGGCGAGCACTTGGTCGCAGCTGGCGCGGGTCAGCGCCGACAAGGGGTTGAGGGTGCAATTGCCCCACAATTTGTACCAGATCGCGCGGCGCACGTCGGGATCGGCCACCGCCGGCACCGCTGCGGCCGTGAATAGCCCTGCCAGCCGCTCGACCCGGTCGCTGTGGCCGCCGTGCGGCTCGCCGAGGATGAGCTTGTCGGCGTGGACAAGCACGATCTCTCCCGGCGCGGGACTGCGCACCGCGGCATGGACCACGCCGGCCACCAGTTGGCGCGCGGGCAGAGCGGCAGCAATCCGCCCGGCGGGGTCGACCGAACGCAGCGGCTCGTCCCCGGCAAACCAGAATGGCACGCCGTTCTGTAAGGGGAGGATCGCGGTCTCGGGACCGATGAGGGGTCGTGACCATTCGGCCGCGGCGGCGAGGCCAGTCGCCTTGGTCGCGATAATCAGCACGTCCTGCGGCTCGTACGGCTGGTCGCTCAGGCGGACCGGCGCGGCGAACGTGGCGCCGTCGGCCTGAAGCTGGAGTCCGTCGGCCATCGAGCGCAGCCGTTCAGACCTGACGAAGCCAGTGACCTGATGCCCCGCCAAGGCGAGGCGGGCCGCCAGCCAGCCGCCAACCGCGCCCAGGCCGACGACGCCAATTCGTAACGGTTCACCCATGGTCGCCGTCATGCCGTCCGTGGACGGCCGGACGCAAGTCAGTCGTGATAGAGCTGCGGAAAGCGGCGCTTGAGGTCGGCCACCTTGGGCCGGTCGTTGATCACGATATAGGGATAGTACGGGTTCTTGCGCATGAAATTCTGGTGATAGGCCTCGGCGGGGAAGAAACCGCCACGCTCGATCTTGGTCACGATCGGTTTCTTGAACGTTCCCGATTTTGCCAGATTGGCGAGAAAGGCACGCGCGGCGGCGGCCTGGCCGGGGTTTTGCGGGAAGATCGCCGAACGGTAGCTGGTCCCTTCGTCGGGACCCTGGCGGTTGAGTTCAGTCGGATCGTGCGCGACGCCGGCGAAGATCTGCAGCAATTGGCCGTAGCTGATCTGACGCGGGTCGTAGGTGATGCGGACGGCTTCCGCATGACCGGTGCGTTCGCTGCTGACCGCTGGGTAGTTGGCGTCGGCCGCGCTGCCGCCGGCATAGCCCGAGGTGACGTCGACGACGCCCTTCACATGCTCGTAGACGCCTTCCATCCCCCAGAAGCAGCCCCCGGCGAGGACCGCAGTGGCGCGCTCCGCCGGGGCGGCGGCGGCGGGCGAGGCCGCCAACAGCGCGGCGAGGGCAAGGCCGATGGCGCGGGCGCTCATGCCGTTGCTCCCACATGGAATTGCATCGCCAGTCCGTTCATGCAGTAGCGCAGGCCGGTCGGCTTGGGGCCGTCGTCAAAGACATGCCCGAGATGACCGCCGCAGCGCCGGCATAGCACTTCGGTGCGGCTCATGCCGAGCGAGCGGTCGGTCCGGGTGAGGACGGCGTTCGGGAGGGCCCGATAGAAGCTCGGCCAGCCGGTGCCGCTGTCGAACTTGGTGGTCGAGGAGAAGAGCGGCTGGTTGCAACCGGCGCAGACAAAGGTCCCGCGGCGATGCTCTTTGTTGAGCGGGCTGCTGCCGGGGGTCTCGGTCCCGGCTTCGCGCAGGATGTTGTAGCGCGCGGCGCCGAGCTGGGCGCGCCATTGCGCGGGGGTTTTCTGCACCGCGAACGGGCCGGCGGCGGCGGGCGACGGGCGCAGCAGCATCCAGCCGGCGACGCCAAGGCCGGCGGCACCGAGCAGGGCACGACGATCGAGCGACGGGTTCATGGCAACTCCTTGTTCCAGCTCAGCTACGCGCGGCGTCGCCAATCGGATGCACTTAGGTAGGAAGCAGCGCGCCCGACGCAATCACCGGCCCGGTCGGCTGGCCCGTCGGCGATCCGCCCGTCGGCTCGACCGAGATGGCGAGCACCGTCCCCTGGCGAAGCGCGGCGGCGATCTCGGCGGCGAGCTGGGCGTGCATGCGGCCGTTCAGCGGCATCACGCCGAGCGATTTCGGCTTCGCGCCGGAAACGATGAACCACAATTCGTGGCTGTGCGCGCCGTCGTTGGGCATGTCGCCCGCTGCGGCCACCGTCAGGCTGCGCGCCGTCGGCTCCCAGGTCGCGACCAGCTTGGCGTCGCTGTCCTTGCTCGCCATCGCGGCGACCATCGGGGCTTCGGCTGTCGGCTGCGTCGGAGCGGGCGGGGGCGGCGGAGTCGGGCGTGGTTCGACCAGCAGGAACAGCCCGAGGGCGGCGGCGACCGCAGTCGCGCCGGCCGACCACCGCTGCCAGAAGGCGAGCCGTCGATGGACGTCCACCGCATTGTCGTTGACCGCCGCGGGCGCGCGGCCACCGAGGGCCCCGGATATATGGGCCCACAGGCTAGACGGCGGCGGCGTGTCGCCGACCTCGTCGAGCAGCGGCGCCAGCCGCCGGGACCAGCCGGCGACCTCTGCGGCGAAGCGGGGATCGGTGGCGGCGCGGCGGCGCGCGGCGTCGAGCTCGACACCGTCGAGCAGCCCGAGCGCCAGTTCGGCGGCCTGCCAGTCGCCGGCGGGTTGGTCGGTGCTCATGCGTCCAGGCATCCCTTGAGCCGCTGGAGCGAGCGGCGGATCCAGCTCTTCATCGTCGGCAGCGGCACGCCCTCGCGTTCGGCCAGTTGCGGATAGCTGAAGCCGTCGAGAAAGGCGGCGCGGATCATCTGGCGGCCGCGCTCGTCGAGCTCGCCGAGGCAGTGCTCGAGCCGGCCGCGGTCCTCGCTCGCGCTGGCGAGGGTCAGCGCGTCGGGATTCTCGTCGGGGATGTCGAGCGCCGACTCGATCGGCTCGGCGGTCGCCTTGCGCCGGCGAATGAGGTCGATCGCGCGGCTGCGGGCGATCAGCGCGAGCCAGGTGATCGGACTGGCGCGGCCGGCATCGAAGCGGTCGGCCTTGCGCCAGACGGTGAGATAGACATCCTGGAGCACGTCGGCGGCGTCATCCTCGCTGCCGGTCACCCGCAGGCAGATGCCGAACAGCTTGGCTGAGGTGCGGTCGTAGACCGAGCGAAGCGCGGCGCGATCGCCGCTCCCGACCTGGCCGAGCAGGCGGACCAGTTCGAGGCGGGCCGCGGCGGGCTCGGAGGCGGACGGGTCCATGCGCAGCGTGATGGCCCAAGGCGATGCAAAGGAAAAGAGAAACCCGGCAGGAGCGCCCGGATCGACGGCTAGGTCGGGCATGACAGGCGCTCCCACCAGGCGGCGCGCGGGGAACAGGAGGGCCAAACCCCGCGCGCCTGACCAATTACGGCATCAGGACGTGGTCGACGACGTGGATGACGCCGTTGGACTGCATCACGTCGGCGGTGGTGACGGTCGACATACCGCCCTTGGCGTCGGTGAGGACGATGTTGCGGCCGCGCATGCGGGCCGTGAGCTTGCCGCCCTCGACCGTCGTCAACGAAGCCATCCCGTGACCGGCGCGGATCTTCGCGGCGAGCTGCGCCGAGGTCACGCGGCCCGGCACCACATGATAGGTGAGAATCTGGGTCAGCGTGCCCTTGTTCTCAGGCTTGACCAGCGTGTCGACCGTGCCCGCGGGCAGGCGGTTGAAGGCGGCGTTGGTCGGGGCGAAGACGGTGAAGGGGCCAGCGCCGTTCAGCGTATCGACCAGGCCGGCGGCCTTGACCGCGGCGACCAGCGTGGTGTGATCCTTCGAGTTGACCGCATTCTGGACGATCGTCTTGGTCGGATACATGGCGGCGCCGCCGACCATCGGGTTCTTGGCGCTGGCCGCGCCGAGCGGAAGCGCGGCGGCGGCGAGGGTCAGGGCAGTGAGGCGAACGAGCTTCATCGAAGATACTCCCGTGTTGGGTCGGCAACCTCAGCCGGCTGCCTACGAGAGTTACGCAAGTGGCACGCGGCCGGATGCGGGCGGGACCAAAGGCCGTAATCCGCAGGTGCGCCACGCTTGAATTGCTCGGTCGATCGGCGGACAACATCGGCGAGAGGAGCGCGGCAATGCTGTTCTTGCTGATGGCGTCCCTGGCGAGCCCCGAGCCACCGGCGGCGGCCCAACCGCCCCCACCGCTGCGCATCGACGTGCTGGCCCGGCCCTGCAAAGACGATGGCGATGCCGACGTCACCGTCTGCGCCCGCCCCCGCGACGACTTCCGGATCGACCCGAACGTGCTGGCCGGGCAGCGGGCACGCGAGGCTTTACCGGTCGACACCCGCTCGCCGCAGGAAAGGTCGCAGGTCGCCGACTGTACCAAGGAGGTCGGGCAGTGCCAGGGCGGCGGGGTGATCCCGATCTTGCCCGGAGTGGTCAGGACGGTGACCGCTGTGGTGCTCGCTGCCAAGGGCGAGGACTGGCGCCAGCCCTTCCGCGACAAGCCCGACGAATATCAGGCCTACCGCGCCTATCAGGCCGAGCAGGCGCGGCGGAAGAGCCGGGTCAGCGTCCAAGTCAGCGCGGGCAGCGGAACGACCGGCCCACGCTGAGCGCCGTGCTCAATGGTCGCTGGCGGTCCGCTCGACCCCGCTCGCCGCGAGCTGCTCGTCGATCTCGCTGACCAGCCGGTCGAGCCCGGCCTGATCGCGCGCTTCGGCGCGGGCGACGAGCACGTCCTGGGTGTTGGACGCGCGCAGCAGCCACCAGCCGTCGCCGCTGTTGACGCGAGCGCCATCGGTACGGTCGACCTCGGCCCCGCTCTGCTCGAGCCGGGCGAGCACTTCGTCGATCACCGCGAACTTGCGGCTTTCATCGACCGGGAAGCGCAGCTCGGGCGTGGTGACGGTCTGCGGCATGGCGTCGCGCAGCTCGGTCAGGCTCTTGCCCGACTTCGCCACCGCCTCGATCAGCCGGACCGAGGCGTAGAGCGCGTCGTCGAAGCCGTACCAGCGGTGTTTGAAGAAGATGTGGCCGCTCATCTCGCCGGCGAGCGGCGCGTGGGTTTCCTTCATCTTCGACTTGATGAGGCTGTGTCCGGTCTTCCACATCAGCGGCTTGCCGCCGAGTTCGGCGATGCGGTCAAACAGTGACTGGCTGGCCTTGACGTCGGCAATGATGGTCGCACCCGGCTCGGCGGCGAGCACCGGCTCGGCGAGGATCGCAACGATCTGGTCGCCCCAGATCACCCGCCCCTGCCCGTCGACCGCACCGATGCGGTCGCCGTCGCCGTCATAGGCGATGCCGAAGTCGAGACCCTTGTCGCGAACGAGCTTCTTGAGATGCTCGAGGTTCTTCTCGACCGTGGGATCGGGATGGTGGTTGGGGAAGCGGCCGTCGACGTCGGTGAAGATGGTGTGGTGCTCGCCCGGGAGCGCCTTGACCAGCCGCTCGAGCGCCGGGCCGGCGGCGCCGTTGCCCGCGTCCCACCCGATCTTATATTCACCGCCCTCGAAATCTTCGGTCAGGCGGGCGACGTAGCGGTCGATCACGTCCTCGTCGGTGACGTGGCCCTGCCCCTCCGACCAGTCGCCAGCGGCGCTGCGCGCGCCCAGTGCCTTGATCTCATCGCCGAACACCGAGCGGCCGTTCAAGAGCATCTTGAAGCCGTTGTAGTCGGCCGGATTGTGGCTGCCGGTGATCTGGATGCCGCCGCCGACGGGGAGGTTGTAGGTCGCCCAATAGAGCATCGGCGAGGGCCCCTGCCCGATCCGCACCACGTCGAGGCCGCCTTCAGTGAGGCCGCGAACGAGCGCTTCCTGCATCTCGGGCGAGTGGGTGCGGCCGTCGCGGCCGACGGCGATGTTGGTCACCCCTTCCGACTTGGCGAGCGCGGCGAAGCTGCGGCCGAGGGCATAGGCGTCGTCCGCCGAGAGCGTCGAGCCGACGATTCCGCGGATGTCATATTCGCGGAGGATGGTGGGGTGGAATGAGTGGGTCATTGCGCGGCCCTACGCGGAAGGCAGCGATTTGTTCAACCGCATCGCCAGAACTGCGTCATTGCGAGCCGCAGCGAAGCAATCCAGTGCTTGGCATCAGTGGATGCGCAATGGATTGCTTCGCTACGCTCGCAATGACGACGAAACTTACGCCGCTTCGCGGGCCTCCGCACCGGGGACGCCCAACGCCGCGACCATCTCGCGCAGCTCCTGCCGCGCGGCGATGTGGCCGATGCCGACTTCGCCCAACTGCTGGAGGTCGAGCAGGGTGAGGCCCTTGGGGAAGAGCTCACGGAAGATGACGCGCTCGCCGAGGCCCGGGATGACCCGGAAGCCGACCCGGCGGGCGAGCTCGTCGAGCGCGGCACCTACCCGCTGGAGGTTGTGGCTCTGGATGTGCTGGAGGCGATTGCGAAGCACCACCCAGTCGACGCTCTTGCCGGTCGACTTGGCGCGCTGGGTGCGACTGTTCCAGATCAGTTCGGCATAGAAGCTGGGCTTGGTAATCTTGAAATTGTCGGGGTGGACCTGGCCGATGAGGTCGAGGTCGACGAAGCTGTCGTTCATCGGCGTGACCAGCGTATCGGCCTTGAGGATCGCGGCGCGGGCGACCTCGTCGTCGCGGCCGGGGGTGTCGATCACCAGCACGTCGGCCTGCTCGGCCAGCCGGGCGACCGCGGTGTCGAGCGCGGCGATGCTCTGGTCCTCGAGCACTTCGAAGACCGGCTGCGGCAGCGCGGTGTCGAGCCGGCGCATGGTGGCGGCGCGGTTCTCGAGATAGCGGGTGGTGGTGCGCTGGCGGTGATCGAGGTCGAGCACCCCGACACGATGGCCCGACGCGGCCAAGGCCACCGCGGTATGCACGGCGGTGGTCGACTTGCCGGTCCCGCCCTTTTCGTTGGCGAACACGATCGTGTGCGTTGTCATCGCTCTTGATTCATCCCCCGGTGCGCGTCCAAGCGCCTCAATGGATTAACGTTTACGGCAGGGGAATCCGCGGTGCAAATCATCCGTTCCATCGCGGAGCTGCGCAGCGTCCGCCGTGACCTCGCGGGCACGCTGGCGCTGGTGCCGACCATGGGGGCGCTCCATGAGGGGCACCTGACGCTGGTCCGCGAGGGCAAGGCGCGGGCCGACCAAGTCGCCGCCTCGATCTTCGTCAATCCGCTCCAGTTCGGACCGACCGAGGACCTGTCGCGCTATCCGCGGCAGGAGGCGGCGGACCTGGCGCTGCTCGAGCGCGAAGGCTGCGACCTCGTCTGGCTGCCGACCCCCGACGTCCTCTACCCCTCCGGCTTCGCGACGACGGTGAGCGTGGCGGGGGTCAGCGAGCGCTGGGACGGTGCCGCACGGCCGGGCCATTTCTCCGGGGTCGCCACCGTCGTCGCCAAATTGCTGATCGCCTGCGCGCCGCAAGTCGCCTTGTTCGGCGAAAAGGATTTCCAGCAGCTCGCGGTCATTAGCCGGATGGTTGCCGACCTCGGCCTGCCGGTCGAAGTCGTCGGCGTGCCGACGGTTCGCGACCCCGACGGCCTCGCCCTCTCCTCGCGCAATGCCTACCTTTCGCCCGAGCAGCGTGCGCAGGCGCTGGCGCTGCCGCGGGCGTTGCAGCAGGCGGCCGGCCGGATCGGTGCGGGCGAGGTGGTGGCCGATGTCGTCGATGAAGCCAAAGCCGCGCTGCTTGGCGCCGGCTTTGCGAGCGTGGACTATGTCGCGCTGGTCGATGCCGACAGTCTCGAACCGCTCGATTCGGCGGGCGGACACATGCGATTACTCGCCGCGGCGACCCTTGGAACGACCCGGCTGATCGACAATCTGGCTGTGGCCGGCGAGTAACAAAATCAACGGTGATGATGCCGTTAACCATTTAATAGGCGAATCAGTCGAACTTCAATCTCAACAGGAGGGAAGTTCCATGGCGATCAGTCTCAAGAGTGCCGAGTTTCTGCTGCGCAGCCGGATGGCCGATGCGGAAGCCGGCGACGTCGATGCCTTGTTCGAGCTTGGGGTGAGCTATTCGACCGGCCGTGGGGGCACGGGCGTCGACCTCATCGAAGCGCACAAGTGGTTCAACCTGGCGGCGCTCAACGGCTGCACCCGGGGGCAGCAGTGCCGCGCCGAGATCAGCGTCGAGATGACCGCGCGCGAGATCGCCGAAGCCCAGCGCCAGGCGCGCGCGTGGCTGGCGATGACCGGCCGCGGTACGACCCAGCGCTACGCGGCGTAATCGATGTCGTCCCGGCGGAGGCCGGGACCCCGGTGATATCTGGACGCGACCTTCGCGCCTTCGCGACCTGAGATCCCGGCCTTCGCCGGGATGACGATTATCGCACCACCACGGTCACCGCCCGGCGGTTCTGGGCGTGGGAGGCCTCGTCCGAACCGAGCGCCACCGGCCGCTCCTTGCCCCAGCTGATCGTCAGCAGGCGCGCCTCGGGCACACCTTGGCCGATCAGGAAATTCTTGGCGGCAGTGGCGCGCCGCTCGCCCAGCGCCTGATTATATTCGCGGGTCCCGCGCTCGTCGGCATGGCCTTCGATGCTGGCGCGCACGTTGGGGTTGGCGAGCAGCCACTTGGCCTGCGCCGCCAGCACGGTGCGATCCGATTCGCGAATATCCGACTGGTCGGTGTCGAAGTGGATCGTGTCGGTCCCGGCCGCCGCGACCAGCGCGCGCTGGCTGCCCGGCAGCTCGACCAGCCCGACATCGTCGTTGCCGGCGCCGGCACCGGTTGCCGCGCCCTGCTCGGCGGGAGGTGGCGTGGTCGCGGGCGGGGCTTTCCGGGCACAGCCGGCGAGCGCCAGAGCGGCGACCGACGCGGCGATGATCATCTTGCGCATTTGTTTTCTCCTTAGCGCTGGAGCGGTGACCAGGACGGATCCGAGCCGTCCTGCGGGGTAGGAAGGCGACGCGCCGCGCCGCCGGCCAGCGGCACGGCGTAGAGGCTGGTGGCACCCGCCCGGGTGAAGCGGTTGAACATCACGAATTGGCCATTGGGCGCCCAGCTCGGGCTCTCGTCCTGCCAGCCATCGGTCAGCAGCCGCTCGCCCGAACCGTCGGGGTTCATCACCCCGACGCGGAAGGCGCCGACGCGGACGAAAGCGATCTTGTCGCCGCGCGGGCTCCACGCGGGCGAGGCCGACGGGCCGCCGGCGCTGATCCGCCGCTGGCCGCTGCCGTCGGCGTTCATCACATAAAGCTGCTGTGAGCCCGAACGATCGCTCTCGAACACGATCCGGCTACCGTCGGGCGAGAAGCTGGGCGCGGTGTCGATCCCGGGCGAAGTAGTCAGCCGCACCGGCGTCCCGCCGCCAGCCGCGTCGGTGACGTAGATGTCGGTGTTGCCGCCGGCGCTCATCGCGAAGGCGATCCGGCGGCCATCGGGCGAGAAGCGTGGCGCGCTGGTCTGGACGAGGCCCGGGACGAGCAGGCGCTTGGCGCCGGTGGCAAGATCGAGCACCCACACCCGCCCGCGCCGTCCCTGATAGGAGAGGTAAGCGAGCCGGCTGCCGTCGGGGGAGAAGCGCGGGGTGACTACGGTCGCCTCGCCCTCGGTCAGATAGCGCAGGTTCGACCCGTCGCTGTCCATGATCGCGATGCGCTTGAGGCGCTGCGTGCTGGGTCCGGTCTCGGCGACGAATACCACGCGGGTGTCGAGGAAGGGCTGCTCGCCGGTCAGCTTGGCGTAGACCGCGTCGGCGCATTTATGCGCGGCGCGGCGCCAGTTTGCGGCGCTCACCGCATAACCCTGGCGGACCAGCTCGCGGCCCGAGGTCACGTCGAACAGAGTACAGGCCAGGGTCAGCGAGCCCGCCGACCCGCCCTCGACATAGCCGGTGACGAGCTGCGCCGCGCCGGCCGAACGCCAAGTCGGAAAGTCGGGATCGGTGCCCTGCGCGAAGCTGACCGCGGGCAGACCCTGCGGCCCGATCGGAGCGAAGGCGCCGGTCGAGCGAAGATCGGCGGCGATGACGCCGGCGACCTGCGCGCCCAAGCCGGCATCGGCGTTGCGGGTGGGGAGCACGGGCACGGCGATCGTCTGCGCGGTGCGCACGCTGCCGCCGACCACCTCGGGCGCGTCAGTCTCCTGAGCGACCGCCGGGCTGGCAAGCAGAGCCAGCGTCAAAAAGACCGGAGATCGCATCATTTCTTCACCCGATAACGAAGGACGGTCTGCTTCCAGCCACCCGCTTGCGTGTCGTAGAGCTCGGGCGGCAAACGGTAAGGCGCGCAATCGGCGAAGATCGCGCGAACCTGATCTTCCAGCCGATCGCCATATTTCGCTTGCAGCTCACTTGGACCCTCCACCGCCAAGATTGTCGGAGGTCGTAGCAAATCCCCGGATTTCGCTAAGCTTAACCGCACCTGCAGCCGAAGCTGGTCGGCCCCGTCGCCGAGGAACGGTTGGCGATTGGCGCACCGTTGAGCTTGGGCGGCGATCGCATTGGCGACGCTGGCCTTGGCCTCTGACGAATAGTTGGCGGCGGCCTGTGCGGGTTTGTGCGACGGCGCACTGCCGATCCCTTGAAGGAAATCGGCGCCAAGCTGCGACTGGCGTGGAGCAGCCGGCAACTTGAGACTGTCGAGCGGCCGCCCGGCTGGGCGCTGGGGAGGTGCCGGGCGCGCCGCAGGCGGCGTCGGACGAGGCGGCGGGGCCGGGCGAGCCTGCGGTAACGGGGTGGAACGGACCGGCGGAGACGGTGGCGGCGGCACGGCTTGCGGAGGCGCCGGCATTGGCTGCGGCGCCGGCGGTGGTACGTCGGTCGATTGCGGCGCGGGCAGCGGCGCGGTCGCGGCCGGCGGCGGGGAAGCGGTCGGCGCGGCAGCGGTCAGCGCGACTTCGGGCGAATCGACAAACTCCACTTCCATCGGCTTGGGCTCGGGCGTGGGCGAGACTTTTGCGAGGCTGGTGGTCAAGGCGACGATCAAGACGACGTGCAGCAGCACCGCCGCGGCCGTTCCGCCCATCTCCCCCTTGTCGAGCGCCATCGCCACGGCTCAGCGGCCCTCGTCGCCCACGCTGACGAGGGCGACGCGGTTGAGGCCTGCGCGATTGAGTTCGCCCATCACGGCCATGACCTTGCCGTAGCCGAGCGTCTTGTCGGCGCGCAGATAAACCCGGCGACCCTCGGGCGGCGCGGGCTGGGCGGCGATGGCGGCGAGCCGTTGGGGCAGGTCGGGGGCGGCAACCGGCTGGTCGTCGATGAAGATGCCGCCCTGCCCGTCGAGCGAAACCTGCACCGGCTTGGCCTGCTGGTCGAGCGCGCCGGCGCGGCTCTGCGGCAGGTCGACGGGCACGCCGGCAACCAGCAGCGGTGCGGTGACCATGAAGATGATCAGCAGCACCAGCATCACGTCGACCAGCGGGGTGACGTTGATGTCGGCCATCGGCGCCCGGCGGCCGCCGCGGGCGCGGCGTTGGAGCGAGCCGGCCATCAGCCTTCGAGCTCAAGCTCGCGGCTAAGAGTCGCGTGGAAGCGGTCGGCGAAGCGACCGAGCCGCGCCTCGAGCCGGTCGAGGCCGTGGGTCAGCCGGTTGTAGGCGATCAGCGCAGGAATCGCCGCGAACAGGCCGATCGCGGTGGCGAAAAGCGCTTCGGCGATGCCCGGCGCAACCACCGCGAGCGAGGTGTTGTTGGCGCCGGCGATGGCGGTGAAGCTGCGCATGATTCCCCACACGGTGCCGAACAACCCGACGAACGGCGCCGCCGAGGCGATCGTGGCGAGGATGTTGAGGCGGTCGGACAACCGGTCGAGCTCGCCCGCCACTTCGGCATTCATCACCGTGGTCAGACGCTCGCGCGCGCCGGCCTTGTCGAGCTGCTTGGCGCGGACCGACTTGCGCCATTCGGTCAGGCCGGCGGTCATGATGCGCGCGTGGGGCAGCGCCTCCCCCCCGCGCCGGGAATGAAAATCGTCGAGGTCTCGCGCACCGTCGAATTCGGTTTCGAAACCGTCGGTGGCGCGGTTGATCCGCCGCAGCCGGGTGGCGTGGGTTAAAATGATCCCCCACGTCCACACGCTCGCCAGCAAGAGGCCGATCATGACCAGCTTCACCACCACGTCGGCGTGGAGGAACAGCGCCAGCGGGCTCATCAGCCCCGCCGCGGCGTCGCCGCCGCTCATCGCGTCTCTCCCCGGCTGATGGCTTCGAACACTTGGACCCACTCCCGCGGCTGGCGGGTCGGCCGGCCGTCCGGGGTAAGGAAGGCAGCGGTGACCAGCGCTTCGGTCAGCTGTTCGGTGCCGCGCATGACTCGCTGCTGAATCAGCACGCTGGCGGCGCGCACGCGCTCGACCCGCGAGACCACCAGCAGGTCGTCGCCGAGCTTGGCGGGACGGAGGTAACGGATGGTCGCCTCGGCCACCGCATAGACCCCGGTGCCCGCCTCGATCGCGCCGCGCTGGTCGATCCCGGCGGCACGCAGCATGTCCGAGCGCGCCCGCTCCATAAACTTGAGATAATTGGCGTAATAGACGATCCCGGCGGTGTCGGTGTCTTCGAAATAGACGGTCAGCGCGAAGCGATGCTCCGCGCCAACGAACCCGCCGCGATAGGGCGTGTCGAACGGTGCTGAACTCATGATCGGGCGTTAACCATCAGACTTGCCAAGGGCAAACCGCGCGCGACGAAGCGGGGCTTGACGGCGATGTAACGCATAGGTTACTTGTCACCTAGAGGTTACATCAGGAGAGCATTATGACCAGCGTCGTCGACCGGGCCGACCGCCTCGCCGTCAAGCGCGCGAATACCGCCACGTCGCTCGCGATCGTCTTCCTCGCGACTCAAGGCGGTTCGTTCAATTCGGTGAAATCGCCGCATCTCGATTGGCCGTTCCTGTGCTGGGTCGCGGTGTTGCTGACGATCCTGATGTTCGGCGGTGGCTGGTTTCAAGGCGAAGGAGTTCGTGCGGCCTTGAACGACGAGACGACACGCGCGCACCGGCGCTGCGCGATGGCGAACGGCTTCGTCGCCGCGCTCGTCTGCGGGCTGTTCATCACCGTCCTCAACAGCTTCGTCCCACTCGAAACTGGCCTCGCGGTTCGCGTGTTGATCACCGCCTCGGTCTCCGCTGCCTTGCTCCAGTTCGGCAAGCTCGAGCGGCGCGCGCTGCGCGATGGTTGAGCGCCTCGGCAATCGCCTCAAGGAACGGCGCGGCGAGCTGGGACTGACGCAAAGCCAGCTCGCCGAGTTATGCCAGGTGTCGCGCAAGACGATCAACACCGTCGAGAACGGCGTGTTCGTTCCCTCGACCCTGCTCGCGCTCAAGCTCGCGGTGGCGCTCGAGCGACCGGTCGAGGAGTTATTCTGGGTGGAGCGCTAGCGGCTGACGCCTTCCACCAGCCGCATCAGGTCGCCCTGCGCCTCGTTGACGTCGGCAAGGTGCATGCCCCAGCCGGGCAGGAAGAAGCCGAGCGCGCCGACTTCGCCACCGATCCGGTCGGTGCGCTTGTCCTTGGGGTCCGCGTTGACCCGCACTTCCAGATAGCCGCGCGGGCCGTCGTTGACGCAGCGCGCCGAGGCCAGACCCTCGGTCCGCAGATAGGGCGTCGGCGGCGGACCCTCGGTCGACCAGGTGATCGGACCGCCGGGAACCGGCTGCGCCGAGTTGGCGAACCAGTAGCTGTCGAGCGGACGCCAGTCGCGGCTGCCGGGCGCGGCCGGATTGACGCAGCCGACGGTCATCCCGGGGGCGCCCGAATAACCGAATAGCGCGCCGGGTGGGGGAAGATTGCCGGTCCGGAAGCTCGAATAAGCGATTACGCAACCGGTCTGGCCAGCGCGGCTGCACAGCGGCGTCGAGGCGAAGGTGCCGCCGACCAGTTTACCGATGGGCACATAGGTGTTGAACCCCGGCAGCAGCGCCAGCCGCATCAGCCGGGCGGCGGGTGTTCCTTCGATCTCGCGGGCGATCAGCTGCTGGAGCATCAGGCTGCCCTGGCTGTGGCCGATCAGGATCACCGGCCGGCCGCGGTTGCGGGTGGCCAGATAGTTCTGCCACGCCGCCGCGACGTCGCGATAGGCGAGCGCATAGGCGGCGGAGACGTCACCGCCGGTCGCCGCCGCGGTGACCGCGCCGAGCGTCATCTGGCGATAGATGGGCGCATAGACCTTGCACACGCCGGCGAAGCGCGCGGCCTGCGTCTCGGCCACGCTGCGCTCCTCATTGGCATTGAGGTCGCTGCTGTAACCAGGATCGCGCGACACGGTCGGGTAGACGTAGAAGCAGTCCACCGGCGGATCCTTGGCGACCGTGCTCGGCCCGCTCGACCCATAGCCGTTGGGGTTGAGTGCGGTGGTCTTGAGTGGGGTCGAGCAGACGTCGGCGCGGCCGGGCAGGCACAGCCAATGCGCGGCGACGCTGTAATCGGTCGCGGGACCCGCTGCCGGCTTGAGTGGGAGCGGCGCGATCGCGGCGGCGGCGGCAAGCAGGGGCAAAGCGAGCACTGGCAAACTCCTAAGTGTCGAACAGGCCGGCGGTCGTCCCGGCGGGCGGATTGAGGCCGAGGTGGGTCCAGGCCAGGCCATTGAGCTGGCGGCCGCGCGCGGTGCGGGCGATCAGCCCGAGCTGGATGAGGTAAGGCTCGATCACGTCTTCGATCGTGTCGCGCGGCTCGCTCAGGCCCGCCGCGAGCGTTTCGACCCCGACCGGGCCGCCGCCGTAGAGGTCGGCGATCATGGTGAGGTAGCGGCGGTCCATCGCGTCGAGCCCGAGCGCGTCGATCTCGAGCCGGCTCAAGGCGCGGTCGGCGGTGGCGGCGTCGATGCGGTCGGCCCCGGCGGCATGGGCAAAATCGCGTACCCGGCGCAGCAGGCGCCCGGCGATGCGCGGGGTGCCGCGGCTGCGGCGGGCGATTTCCTCCGCGCCGTCCTCGGCGAGGTCGGCGCCGAGCAGGCGGGCTGCGCGGCGAACGACCGACTGAAGCTCGTCGACGGTGTAAAAGTTGAGCCGCACGGGGATGCCGAACCGGTCGCGCAGCGGGGTCGTCAGCAGGCCCTGCCGGGTCGTCGCGCCGACCAGGGTGAAGCGCGGCAGGTCGATCCGGACCGAGCGGGCGGACGGCCCCTCCCCGATCATCAGATCGAGCGCGCGATCCTCCATCGCGGGGTAAAGCACTTCCTCGACCGCCGGATTGAGGCGGTGGATCTCGTCGATGAAGAGGACGTCGCCGTCCTCGAGATTGGTGAGTAGGGCGGCGAGGTCGCCCGACTTGGCGATCACGGGCCCCGAGGTGGCGCGGAAGCCGACCCCCATCTCGCGCGCGACGATCTGCGCCAGCGTGGTCTTGCCGAGCCCGGGCGGCCCGAAGAACAGGACATGGTCGAGCGCTTCGCCCCGGCTCTTGGCGGCCTGGATAAACACCCGCAAATTCTCGCGCGCGCCCTTCTGCCCGACGAATTCGTCGAGGCTCTTGGGGCGCAGCGCCGCGTCGGCATCCTCGGCGGTGCGTTCGGGTGTCGTCAGGCGGTCAGGATCGGTGGCCATCGGCTGCGCTTGTGGCACAGCAGCAGCGACCCTGCACAGGGGCTGCGTGCCGTCTCGCTTGACTTGCCGGGCCAAGCGGAGTCACCTCGCCGTTCCGGACCCGTTGCGTTCCCATCCGACTTTCGCAGGAGGAGCTGGAAATGAACGAAACCGTGATAACCGCGCCCGAGAGTGGCGCCCGCGTCCCATGGCATCTGTGGACCGTCGGGATCGTCTCGCTGCTGTGGAACAGCTTCGGCGGCTACGACTACACCATGACCCGGCTGAGAAACGTCGACTATCTCAAGAACGCCGGCGATCCGGCGGCCATGCTCGCCTACATCGACGCCATGCCGCTCTATGCCCAGATCGGCTGGGGCCTCGGCGTCTGGGGCTCAGTGCTCGGCAGCGTCCTGTTGCTGACGCGCAGCCGCCATGCCGTGACCGCATTCGCGGTGTCGCTGGCGGGAGCGGTGCTCAGCTTTGCCGGTCAGTCGCTCGGGCCGCCGGCGCCGATGAACGAGGGCATGATGAAGTACATGCCCGTCCTGATCATCGCGCTGGTGCTTTTGCAGCTGTGGTATGCCGCGCGGCAATCGCGGGCCGGGGTGCTGCGCTAGCGCGAGCGGATGAAGGCGCGGATGTCGCCGACCAGCTTGGCGCGATCCTCGTCGCGGACGTACATCATGTGTCCGGCGTGATAGTAATGGAATTGGACCCGATCCTGCGGGATGCCGGTGCGCGACAGGCTGTATTCGGCGCCGAAGAAGGGCGTGGCGAAGTCGTAATAGCCCTGGGCGACGAACACCCGCAGGCCGCTGTTCTCGCGCAGCGCGGTGCCGAGGTAGGGCGCGACGTTCATGTAGCTGCTGTCGTCGCGGCCGCCGAGCCGCCAGTCCCAGTCGCGCCCGACCGAGCCGATTGCCTGATATTCGCGGTCGGTCTTGAAGCCGAGCGAGCCGCGCGCCCAGCTGTTGATCGCCGCGGTATAGCCGGCGTCGATGCCGTAGAAGCTCGGATCGTTGTCGACGTTCTCGCCGGCGCTGTCATAGTCCTGACCGGTGTAGCGGGTGTCGAGCCGGCCGATCGTCTGGTTACGGTCGCGCAGCAACTCCTTGAAGAAACGGCCGGGCGTCACCCGCAGGTCGGCGTGGTCGAGGTAAGTGGTGCTGAGCCCGGTGAAGCGGGCGAGCTGCGGCAGGATGGCGGCGCGCTCGGCGGGTGTCGCGTGCTGCCCCTTGAGGAGGAAGCTGGCGTAGGGGCCGAGCGCGAACTGGCGCGCTTCCTCGGTGAACTGCTCGACCGACGGGCTCTGCGCCTTGCCGTGGTAGAGCGCGGTCGCGGCCATCGACGGCAGGTTGGTGATGTAGTTGAGCTCGTTCCCCGCCGCATCCGAACCGGCGGCGAAGTCGAGGATGGTCGAGATGAGGATGATGCCGTTCAAGCCCACGTCGTTGTAGGTGACGTTCATCAGCTGGTTGGCGACCGCCGCCGAGCGGGTGGTCCCGTAGCTTTCGCCGCCGAGGAATTTGGGGCTGGCCCAGCGGCCGTTGTCGTTGAGCCAGCGGCGGATCACCCCGGCGACCAGCTTGGCGTCCTGGGTGACGCCGTAATAATTCTTCGGGTCGGCCTTGCCGATGAGGTGCGACCAACCGGTGCCCGGCGGGTCGATGAAAACCATGTCGCTGACGTCGAGCAGCGAGCCCGGATTGTCGACAATCGGGTAAGGCGGGGCGCCATCGTCGCGCGCGTCGGAGGGGATCGCGACCCGCTTGGGCCCGAATGCCCCCATTTGCAGCCACACCGAGCCCGAGCCGGGACCGCCGTTGAACAGGAAGGTGATCGGCCGGTTGGGGTCTCGCGGCTCCTTGACGTAGGCGGTGGTGACCACCGCGACCTCGGGCACGCCATCGTCATTCTTGACGATCGTCTCGCCGATGGTCGCGGCGTAGTTGATGCGCTGGCCACCGAAAGTGCCCGAGTGGCGGGTGGTGACGACCTGCGGCACCACGTCGACGGGCGCGTCGGCCGCGGCCTGCCCCTTGCGGTCGCCCCCCGGCCGGTCCTGCGCCGCCGCCGGTCCCGCCGTCACCAACACCGCCGCAAGTACCGCCGCCAGGGCCCACCGATCAGTCACGCTCGTCTCCCTCAGAACCGGCGCGCACCATGCCCGTTCGCGGTCGGCTGACAAGAGGGAGCCGTTACGGTCGCGACGCGTTCAGCGAAGCGGGTTCATCCAAACTCAAGGGAGAAGACACATGGCCGACCTCAGCCAGGTTCGTGAGCATATGGAAGTCATCGGCGCCGACGGCGTCCATGTGGGCACCGTCGACCACGTCGATGGCGAGCGGATCAAGCTCACCAAGAAGGACAGCGGCAGCGGTGAAGGCGGCGCGCACGAGGGTCACCACCATTATCTCCCCGGTGGTTTGGTGGCCGGAGTCGAGGGCGACCAGGTCCGCCTGAGCGCCAACGCCGACGTCGCCGCCAATCTGTTCGAGGAAGAAGAGAGCGGTCAGTCGCTCGGCTGAGTCACCGTTCACCATAACGGAATCGATAACCGCCGTTGCCTTTTTTACGAGGGTAACGGCGGTTTTTCGTGGGTTCGCGCGATTCCGGCTGGCGCGCTCGCCTATCATGGAAAGATGGAACGACGGGGGGAGCGCGGCGGATCGAACGATCCGCCCAGCGCGGCCGAGAAGGGCCGCTACGAGCGCATGCTCGGCAATTCCGCCACCGCGGCGATTTGCGCCGATCCCGACCACGGCATCATCGGCTGGAATAGCGCGGCCGAGCAAATGTTCGGTTATCCCGCGGCGGAGGCGATCGGCCAGCCGCTTTCCATCATCATCCCCGAGCGATTGCGCGCCGCGCACGACGCGGGAATGATCCGCGCGATTGCTGCCCGCAAGACGCCGATGGCCGGCCAGACCATCGAGATCATGGCCCTTCACCGCGACGGGCACGAAATCCCGGTCGACCTGTCGTTGTCGATGTGGTTCGAGGAGGGGCGGCCGATGTTCGGCGCGCTCCTGCGCGACGTCAGCGACCGCCACGCCGCGACCCGCCGGCTCGAGCATCTCGCCCATCGCGACACGCTGACCACGCTGCCCAATCGCGGGGCGCTGGTGACGCGGCTCGCGGAAACGCTCGGCCAGCAGCCGTGCGCGCTGTTGATGCTCGACCTCGACGGCTTCAAGCATGTCAACGACAGCCTCGGCCACAGTGCCGGCGATGCCCTGCTCGCCGAGGTCGCCAAGCGGCTCAGGGCCGCTGTCGACGTCGGCGATTTCGTCGCCCGTCTCGGCGGCGATGAATTCGCCATCCTTCTCACCGAACATGTCGGTCCGCTGCGGATCGATGCCCTGTCCACCCGCATTTTCACCGCGCTCAAGCAGCCGTTCGCGCTCGCCGGGCGCTCGGTCTTCGTTGGAACCAGCATCGGCGTCGCCTTGAGCCCGCACGATGCGACCGAGGTCGACCAGTTGCTCGCCGATGCGGACCTTGCGCTTTACAGCGCCAAGAGCGCGGGCGGCGGCGGCCGCGCCTTCTTCGCCCGGGGAATGAAGACCCGCACCGAACAGCGACTGCGCCTCGGCAACGAGTTGCGCGAGGCGTTCGTCGGCGGGCAGTTCGAATTGTGGTACCAGCCACAATTGTCGATCCGCGACGGCACCCTGCTCGGGGTGGAGGCGCTGCTCCGCTGGCACCACCCGCGCCACGGCCTGCTCGCGCCCGGCGCTTTCATCGAAGTGCTGTCGGACAGCACGATCGCTGAAGACGTCGGATGCTGGGTCCTTGAGGAAGCCTGCGCCGTCGCCGCGCGCTGGCTTGGGCAGGGGTTCGGACCCGTCCGCATGGGGGTCAATCTATTCCCGGTGCAGCTGCGTTCTCACGGGCTTCGCGAACTGGTCTGCGCGACTCTCGAGCGGCACGGTCTGCCGCCGCACCTGCTCGAACTGGAGATCACTGAGAATACCGTGCTGCGGATGGACCAGCCGTCGACCGCCGCGCTTCGCCGGCTGAAAGACCTCGGCGTCAGTATCGCCTTCGACGACTTCGGCACCGGCTTCGCCTCGCTCAGCCTATTGCAGCATTTCCCGCTCACCCGGCTCAAGATCGACCGCAGCTTCATCGCCCGGATCGATGAGCGACCGGGCGACGCGGCCATCGTCAAGGCATTGATGTGCATGGCCCAGACCTTCGACCTGGAGGTCATCGCCGAAGGAGTCGAAACCGCCGCCCAGGAGAAAATGTTGCGCGAGCTTGGCTGCCAGGAAGCCCAGGGCTTCCGTTACGGCCGACCGATGAAGGCCGAAGAGCTGGTGAAAGCTTACGCCGACGCCGCGAGCAGGGCCGATGACCAGCCAGGCGAACCGCGCCGCTCCGCCGCTTGAAGCCGGCTTGGTGCGGAAGTGAGAAAGTTGGTCGGGGAGAGAGGATTCGAACCTCCGGCCCCTGCCTCCCGAAGGCGTATCTCCCTGCTCCACTAGAGAGCATCCTCGGGTGCCCGATTACACGTCAGTAGCGTCAAATGGCCTGCAATGTCGCTCGATCTTGGTCCCAAGGTTCAGATTGAACCTCGACCCCTGTCTATGAGCCTCGTCAGATTACAGTCGCACCTAGTGATTTCCACAGGCTTGCCTTGCGCAACTTTGAACCGGCTTTGGTCACAGCGACTGTCTGTCATTGGTGGGAAGCGGAACGGCTGCTTTCGGGTCAAGACGACCGGATCGCAGACGTTCGATCGCAAGGAGCGACGGGCTGCTTTGGCGGCAATAACGGGCGCTTGGTAGGCCTCGCAGGTCCTCGCGGGGGCAACACGTTAAGACAAGGGCTGAGGTCCGCTTCCGACACCTTCCGGGCCTGATGACAGGAATGCCGATCAGATTGCCAACGTCTGCCGTTGGTAAAGTACGGGCCGGTCGCCGAAGGTTTGCAAACAGAATCTCGGTAGCAAGCCCATTAAATGAGGGTTGCATGCCACTCTCAGCCTGCAGGCCCGACAGGGACCGCGATCGGCACACGCGTTGCGATCGCTGCCTCAACCTCGGCATAGAGGTCGACATCGAGATCAGGCGCCGAGATCGACAGGAGCAGCGAATAACGCGCCTTATCATTTGCACGGTGTTGGCCAAGATGTGACTTCCACCAACCCCCGACCGGGAACACTGCGATCTCGTCATGGCCCGCGAGCTCGACCGCCGGACCGCGCCAGAGGTCGCAGTGCAAGGACCCAGCAACCATGGCCTGCGGCCCAAGCAGCCAACGATCATCCTCCTTTCCGGCTTTCTCGGCTTTCTCGTCGCTTTTGCTCAGCCGGCGCCGGAAATCGTTGGCGGTGTCGTTTCGCTTTTTCAGTGCGAAGCGTAGTCCGAACGATCGATACGTGTCGGGGCGAGTGCCAGCGCGGCCGGATAGGTTCGGCTCGATGAAATAGGATAGCGTGGCCTTCATGATGACGGGGCTGTTCTCCAGTGCCTGTAACGCATGGCTTGGCCAAGGCAGATCGTAGAAATGCACCTCATTGAACACGGCGCGACCGTCAGGCGTCAAAGTATAGGGCTGGATCTCGGCTTCCGCGATCAGCGTTAGGTCGTTCCGCATCGAGCTGCTCGCGCGCGCGAAGTTCGGAACGCCAAACCCAACCTCCCTAAGCACTTTCTGCTTGGCGCCCTTGGTCATCGTCTTCCAGCTACGGCCTTTACCGATCAGCAGCTTGCGGAGCGGATGCGGCCAATCGGCCGACTGGATCATCAGCGCGCGATAAGTCTCTGGCCACAGGCCCGGCACAGCTGCCTTCAGCCGGCCGAGGAAGTTACCCGCCATGCCGGTTGCGGCACTCGTCGCCCAGAAGGGAATGAGGGGTTCGTTGATGACATCCCGGCCGGTGCTGATCAGCGAGACTGCCCGGTGCCAGCCACAGAAATCCGTTGAATCGACCATCATGTTGCCTGCCTCGAACAGCACTTCTGGCTTGATCGGGGTCAGGTCCGGCGGAAGCAGCTGCGACCCGCAGCTGAACGGGCTTTTTTTATTCGCACCCGCAAGGGGCATCAGGTGAGGATCCTCGGTGGAGAGATCGACCTTTGCGGTATATCCGCCGATCGTCAGCGCGTTCCAGCTCTGCGCCGGATCCTCGAGCGAATGATGCTGCTCGACGATCGTTCGCTGTCCGCCCTGCATGTTGCCGGTCGCGACCACCAAAAGGCGCTTTGGATGATCTTTCGCCGCGAGATTATCCTGCCGATCGCCCGGCATCGATCCCGAAGCGATCTGGTCAAGCGCCCCACTCCAGCTCGACGGCGCTTCCGATACGAAATCCGGTGATGACGTGGCGAGGCAGAAGCTTCGCACAGCGTTGCCGCCCTCGATTTCGGCAATCGAGACCGCGTTTTGGGTCACCAAACCGTAGCGGGTCGGCTCAGTCGCCGGAAACCCCTCTGGCGGCAGGAATTTGACCGACTCGACTGCATGGCCAAGCTCGACCAACCGATCGTCCTGCAACGGACCCGTCAGATCGCCGTGAAGAATTAGGCCAGCCATGGCGGTTCCATGGCCTCCGTCGCGCTCGTTGTCGTCGCTGCCCCAATCCTCATCGGCCGCCCATGCTCCTGCCAAGGCGGGCGCGACCAGCGGATGGGCGCCAGCGATACCGGCATCAATCACGCAAATCACTGGTGCGCCAGGCCCCGGCGGCGTAACGCGCGCTAAGTAGCTATCGACCAACTCATGCTGGCCAAACGCGGTATCCCCGAGGTCGAGTAGGGGTTCGACGCTCGGCGCGGCCGGTCTAATCTCGCTTATGGCACCGTTCAGACGGCCGACGAACGACAGCAGTGCTGATGGTGCTGCGTTGACGAACAGAACTTCTGTGTCCGGAAACGTCAGCCGATCCGGATGAACGTCAAGCCCAGCGTTAGCTGCAGCGCCCGCGACCGCGTCCGCGACGCCTACCAAGCGGCGGATCCAGAGCTCCCACCAGCCCGCCTCAGCTGCAGCGAAGTCGACATCTCCGACAACCAGTGCCGCCGGCGAGGCCTGTCGGATCGCTTCGAGCACTTCGAACTTTTCGACATCGGGACGGCTATGATTGCCTAGATTGTCGCTGCCGTAAGCCTCAATTCGCTGACGCAGGAAAGTGCGCGCGTCGTCCGGCACGAACATCACCGCGCGCTCTGTTCGGTCTGCTTGGCGCTCCGACTTAAGGACGGCAATCTGTTGGGCCTGGAAATCGAGCGTATTGGGGATCTTGGTCGCCATTGCTTGCGGCGTCGGCGCCATCGTTTCGACCTCGACCAGCACGCCGCGCCGCACCCCCGGCATGGCCAGCCGCGTGTCGGCGTCACCTACTGGCACTTCGCCGAGAGCTTGCGTCAGCTGCGCAATGAGCTGGGCTGCATGGTCTGGATAGCTTACGCGCCGCGCACGAAATTCGCGCTTGGTCTTCGGGAAGACGTACTGGAAGCTTTCCTTGAAGCCACTAATCGATACGTGCGCCTTCTGAGCGCCTTCATTCTCGGGCATTCACCCCCCGTTGTAATGAGCCGGATTCCCCACGCTCATCTACGCATTTCTCGAAGCGCTTCGTGCTTCTAAAGTTGGAAGCGCGCGCGAACCGACTGCCGTTCGTGCAGCGCTCCGGCGAGAGCCTCCGGCGACACCGACGTTCCCTTTTCTAGAATGGCGTCCTTGACCACAGCTTCGGCGGCGCGGACGAGTTCGCCCTGGCTCAAACCGTCAGTGGCTTCGAGAACCTTGGTCCACGAGCGCTGAGAAAGCTTTAACTTGCCCAGGCGCCGCATCAGTATCGACTTGGCTGATTCACTGTCGGGCAGCCCATACTCGACCACTTCGTCGAACCTGCGGCCCAGTGCTCTGTCGAGGATTTCGACGTGATTGGTCGCGGCGATCACCAGACTGTCGGTGGCGTTCGGCTCTTCCATGAAGGCTAGAACCGAATTCAAGACGCGGCGAATCTCGCCAACGTCGTTCGGATCACCGCGCCGGGCGCCGATCGCATCAAATTCGTCGAGCAGATAGACCGCGCGGGTCTGCGCAATCTGATCGAACAGCAGCCGGAGCTTGCCAGCGGTCTCACCGAAGAAGCGGCTGAACAGCGCTTCCAGCCGGACCGTGAAGAGCGGCAAATGCAATTCGCCGGCCAAGGCCGACGCTGTCATTGTCTTGCCGGTTCCGGGAGGGCCCACCAGGAGCAAGTGCGTTGCGGGGATTTGGCCATGATCGCGCAGCGTCGCACGTTCGCGCTGTTGTCGCACGATCCGCTCGAGCCGGACGCGCACAGCGTCGCCGAGCACCATCGCGTCCAGTCTTATCTTTGGGTAATTGCTCTCGACGAGTCCCTGCAGCTCGCCTCGCGGACGAGCCAAGGGTATCGGCGCTTGGCCGCTCGGCTTTCCGCTCAGACGATCACGCGCCTTCTGGACAAGCCGCTTGAGCTGGTCGGCCTCCTCTCGGTGGCCCTGTCGCGCCTGCTGTGCCGCTACTTGGAGCGCAATCGAAAGAAACTGCTCCTCATCGCCTTCAACATGAGAGTTCAGGAGCGCGACAATCTGCTTAGTCGACATTCGCCCTCCCTGTTTTCTCATACTGCCTGAAACACGTTGTGACGCGAGCAAACCGCTAAGAACCTAACAGACTCAGATTCCCGATGCTATCGGCGATTGAACCCGACAGCGGGCTCGCGAAACGTAGCCGCTCGGTCCCCAAGAATCGCTCTTGCTTTGCCGTCGAGCGGTGCGGCTAACTTCCCTATAAACGAGCGTCCGAAAGTAGGGGTCGCCACCACAAGTTTGAGCGTCCGAGAGTGGGTCTAAGCGGCCGCGATGAACAAGCGTCCGCTCGCGTGTAACCGCGATCCAGGTCCCAATGGCCGAGTGGGGGTCTATGCAGCGGTCATGGAAGGTTCGTCTGCCCGCACGCTCGTGTTAACTAGCGCCGGGTCAATGTTCTTGCGCGTGCCCCAATGCGTAAGGCTAGGGGGACGATACTCGCGATTAGCACGCCATCTCTCGAAAACAGAAGCATCGATCGTCTCGTTGATGCGTGATGTAGTGCGTAGAGTGCCCACGTCTGGGTCGGCGCCGACAACCCGGTAAAACGGCTTCTTAAACGGTCGCAGCACTCGCGGGACGAACGCGGCATAAGAGTCCCTGATAGGTGCAGCCGGGTCGGCCGGCTCACTCGTGAAACCCGGACGCAGCGCCAAGCCTGCTTGACGCGCCTTCTTGGCGATCCAAGCCAAGGGGGGCTGCGCTAACGTGTCACTGGGGTAGCCGCCGCCTACGTTAGCATGTGCGCCCACGAACCAACGCTGCTCCGCCTGATCAAGGGGTCGAGATGGTAAGGGAGCGGCAGTGTTCTCCACCGTCCGCGTCCAAAGGGTCGGTTCAAACTCCTTCCTGTGCTCGTCGAGCGCGAGTGCGTGAAAGGCGTATTCGTTCTGAAGACGGAGGTGCGTGTCTAGAAATTGGTACTGCTTCAGTCGCCGACGCAGAGACAGCAGTGGGCTGCCGACCGAGCCCACCGTGTCCCAGACACCTAGGAAGCGTATCGGCGTAGCCGTGCAATACTTAATCATCCAGCACTCCTCGAGCGTTAACGCGCCCGTCGGCCGCGCCTGGAGCGCGACAAGTGTAGGCTCCGAATAGCGTCTGTATCGGTCGAAGAGCTGCTGGATTGATAGTGGAGCGCCCGGCACCAGCACACCGCATTTTGCGATTAGTCCGGATAAGCTCCGGGCGGCGTAGGCGCCGCGACTAAAGCCGAAGACAAACAGCTCGTCACCCGGTTCGAATACCTGAATGATCCACTCATACGCCTCGAGAATCTCTTGATCGATGCCGTATCCAGCGATTCCGCCCCGAATCCTTTCACCTACTGTCGTTCCTACGCCTTTGCCGTAGTACACCAGCTGACCGTCGGCCGCGGGTTCACACAGCGATCTGAGGCGCCAGACGTTAGTGTTGTTCTCAAGCGTGTTCCAAGTGCCGTCGAGGAATATGGCGAGCCGCTTCATCGGTTCTCCTTCGAACTGCTCTGACTAGTATACGTCCTACCTCGCAGCGCCAACCGGACGGTCGCACTTGAGGAGCCCTGCAATGCTGATTACGTCTTTCGGCTCGTGGGACGCCTTCTGTGCCCGAAAAGCGTCATCTTTGATGCCTTCGAACCCATGTTTGGTTCAGGGCCGCACCAAATTAGAACTGAGCGCAGCTATCGTGAGTCTACAGCGGCAGCCGGTTTGATGTGCGCTCGCCCTTGTATGCCGCTCTCCGTTTTCTTCGGAAAGTGCGCAACGAGCACCGTGTTCGTGGGCCTGGACCGTAGGTCCTTCGGCTGAAGATTAGATCGTTTGGGCTGGCGACTAACAAAAGTGTGTACCTCTGTAACGAGTATGGTACAAAACCTCGGACAAATTGCCCGGCAATCCTAGGCTTTATATCATGTCTGAAGAAAGCACAGCATCGCACAAGGAGAGGATCGTACACCTTCTGCAGCAGCAGAACGCTGCTCGCATGAGCGAGATTCTCGCAGCTGGCGCCACAGCCACCGCGGTTTCTCGACTCGAGCGTGACGGAACGATCGTTCGTCTGAGTCGAGGCCTATACCAACTGGCTGACAGACCACTTGAGGCTAATCAGCCTCTTATCGAAGCGGCGAAGCTTGTATCAAAGGGCGTCATTTGTCTCGTCTCAGCCCTCTCATACCACGAGCTCACCGATCAAATTCCCCGGCGGGTCTCAATGGCGATTGGCCCACGAGATTGGCTTCCTCAGATTACCTACCCTCCTATCCGCTTTTTCCGCTTCTCTCCCGACGCACTCACTAAGCATGTTGAGACCCGCACAATTGACGGGGTCGACATCCGGGTAACGAACCCTGCCCGCACAATAGTGGACCTGTTCAAATATCGCGGAAAGGTCGGTCAAAATGTCGCGATCGATGGCCTCAAAGAGGTTTTCCGACAAAGGCGAGCCACGCCGGCCGAGGTTCACAATATCGCCGCTGAGATGAAGCAATGGAAGGTCATGCAACCCTACGTCGAGGCCCTCTCATTCAATGGCTAAAGACATCAAAGATGTGGGCACCTCGGTGCGCGCGCGTCTGCTCTCCCTATCGCGAAAGACAGGCCAGGCGAACGAACTTCTGCTCACGCGTTATGCGCTCGAGCGCCTCTTGTACCGCATGGGAATGACCGAACACGCAAGCCGCTTCGTGCTCAAGGGCGCGATGCTTATGACCACCTGGTTTGACGACCCGCACCGGCCGACTCGCGACATCGACTTGCTCTGCTTCGGGGATCCGCGGCCTGACGAAATGCTTCAAGTCTTCAGAGAAATCTGCAGCATCCAAGAAAAGGATGGCGTTGAATTTGACGTCGACAGTTTGGGAGTGACCGCTAACCGCGAGGACCTCGCCTACGGTGGCCTACGCCTTCAGACCTACGCCACGATCAGCGGTGCACGCCTCCGCATCATCATCGACATTGGCTTTGGAGACTCAACCGAGCCTGGGCTCGAAGAACTCGAGCTCCCAGTCTTGCTCGATCAGCCTCAGCCGCACCTCAGGGCCTACGCGCGAGAGACCGTCGTCGCCGAAAAATTCCAGGCGATGGTTATGCTCGGTCAGGCGAACAGCCGACTGAAGGACTATTACGATCTCTGGCTGCTGGCGCGAAGCTATGAGTTCGACCCGCATCGCTTGGCTGGGGCGATCGCCGCAACCTTCAGACGGCGAGGGACTCCGATCCCGACGGATGTACCCGACGGCCTCAAGCGCGAGTTCTACGAAGATCGAGCGAAAACAAGCCAATGGCGAGCTTTCGTCGACGACGTAGCCGTTGACCCGGGTTCTCTGGCGGACGTTGCAGCGGCACTTTCCGACTTCCTGATGCCCGCAGCCCGTGCAGGCGCGTCTCTGACCGACGGCGGCGCCGACGGCAGTGCCGCCGGCGGTGGTTCAGACCCGCCGGCGAACAGCGCCGACGACGACGGCGCGCCACCGACGTTAGTTCAGTCGGGAACTCGTCCGAGCTAATGTAAGCTCAAGATGGCTCGAACTGCAGCACGACGGCAGTAACGTTATCGTGCCCTCCGGCGTGAAGCGCAGCTTCAACCAGTTCCTCGGCCGGCCGCTCACTACGCCCCAGAATCTCTCGGATCTGCTCATCGGGAACGATATCCGTCAGACCGTCACTGCTGAGGAGGAGCCGGGCGTCGGCCGGAAGTGGTTGTGTGAAGATGCATGGTGCAAGCGTGCGTCCTTCTGATGAGCCTCCCAGGCACTGGGTTAGGATATGGCCATGAATAACGTGATCCTCGGACAAGTGCCGCAGCTCGCCATTCTCGAGGAGGTATATTCTCGAGTCACCTACATTGAAGGCGCTCATGCTCCTGCCGACAGCCACGACGCCGCAAACCGTCGTACCCATTCCCTTGAATGCGGGCTGCTGGTTCATCGCCTCGCGGATCGCCCAGTCTGCCGCAGCCAATGCATCAACAAGGTCTGAGGCATTTGCGTCCTGCATTAGGAAAGGTCCAAGCACCTCAACAGCTAAGCGGCTAGCGACCTCGCCGGCAGCAGGTCCACCCATACCGTCGGCGACCACTGCCCACACGCGCTCTCCGGGCAGCCGCCCCTGCCACGTACCCTCGCCTCCAAGCGTGAAAGCAGTAGATAAACCGAGCGCGTCCTCATTTTGTTGTCGCACAAGCCCCACGTGCGTTGCCGCCCAGCAGTAAAGATCAGGCACGTTGGTATGCTCTCCTTTGGTGCGCCGACGCGGCAATATTCAATGACCGCATGAACACGACATCAATCGAACCAGCGGCTGCCGCAGTACACACCATATATTCACTCAGGTTTCCGCTTTGCCGCTGCTGCGCGAGGGTGTGGGCGAGGTAACATGCCTCTGTCAGCGCTCAACCGGTAGGCCTTCAAAACATGCGGGCGCGCGCGATGGCACCGGTCCGATTGCCAGCTAGCCTTCTAATCGGCGGCCTGGGCGAGGCTGAAGCCCGTCGGTGAGCGCGTGTCGAACAGAACAAGTTCGGAACAGTCCGGGTAGACTTCGTGGACCTGACCTATGCACGGCGGCTCGCACTTTTTCAGGAGTGAATCGATGCTTACGATGACGTCGAGACAGTGCATGTCGCCTCGTCGAACGCATTGCTTGCCGGCTTGGCGAACCACGTTCCTTGCAGCGTCAATGGTATGAAAATCGATGAAGTAGCCGTCGAGACCCTCGGCACCACGCTCATCAGGCCAGTCATCCCGCACGGACCAGGGATGGGGCCGCTCTTTACGGGACCTCTTCCGAACAACAGAGGCTTCCGGGTTTGCCTGACCTGTACCGATCGCGTCCGCAAAGGCATCGCGATGGTGGCAAAGGGCAAGTAAGGCGAGCCGCAATGGCTCAGCGGGATCAACACGACTTGCAAGCTCCCTCAGGCTTACCCAAGGTCGGCCTCGTCCCCAGACAATATCGTCTACCGCCTTGCGAATGTAACGCACCGGATCGCCGACATCTTCACCTTCCTCAGGTAACCAGCTTCCGATGAGTCTAGTCAACGCCTTCAGTTTGACGATGCCCTCTTCGCTACAATAGCTAAAGGACTCTAGACCCGAGGAACCACCAGGTATTTCATCCAGATAATGTCGATCGTCGTTAATGATCGAATCTAGTTCAGGCATTATTGTCCAACTCCAATCACGGGCGGCAGCGACATCGAACTGAGACAGAAGGGCGTTTATCCAAGATTTAAATCAGCGACTGAGCGAAAATCCAGGCGTATCGCTCATGTCTTCCAAGTACCGATAGGTGCTGGGATCATCACTGAAGTAGAAGTACAGGGTCTTGCCTGCATTATCCCCAGAGAAATGGAAACGCGTAGGCCACAGCAAGGTGGTTAAGAGGTGGAGAAACGCGCTTACGACCGATGTCCGAGCATCCTGCCCGTCGGCCGACTTTGCCAGTTCGAAAATCTTCGAACGAGCTTCTTCAACGCTAGCGATTTCAACCTTGTAGCCGATGCATTTGGTACTGCTGGTGTAGTCGGCTCGCGGGGGGAGGTAGATTACTGTTCTTGCAAGCGCGTCGAACTCCGCTCCGGGATCTTTGGCGATCACTCGCTCCTCAATTCGCACCATCGATTGCAAGAGAAGCGACGCTACCGACCGCAAACGAAGCAGCGGATCGTTCGGGTCGATAGGGTTTTCGATCTCCCGAAGAGCTGCGAGGAGCTGCTCACACGCCGCAATTAGCCGACCGAAGGGGTCGAGCGGAGGCGCGGACAGGGATCGGGTACTAGCGCGCAGTTTTTTGGCCAACGTCCGCGCCTTGCTATGTGCTTTGGTACCTGGCGCGGGTGCCGCAATGATCTTAGCGGCGATCTCGGGATCGTCCTTGAAAAACGAAAAAGTCGTCAGCTGGGCGATGCGTTCTCGATCATTCATGGGAAATCGCCTCTGTAGGCTGCAATAGGGTGTAGGCTTTGATCAGGTGACCGTCGGCCGGCTTGGTGTAGCGCATGGCGATTGTTCCGTTCGGCCGGCGCACAGGCTCGGCGCCCAGGCACTTCTTCACCAGCGCGCCAATCGCGCGATTGAGACGAGGATGGTCGCTCGCACTGACAGCGTCTTGATACAGCTGCAGGTTTTCGAGACGGATACGATCGAATACCCGCAACGTCACGTCTGGCTCCCAACCTGTATCTCGGAGCTCAGCACAGATCGCCCGAACAATGCGCAGCAGAGCACCCTCTGAACTCGGGAGCCTAGGCTTTCCGCTTGTACGCCTTTGCCTCAGTGCCTCCTCGAGCACCAACTCAGCATGGCGCGCCGGGGAAATTCCCAAGACCTCAGCGTCAGCGGCATTGGTCGCTGCAGCTTCCGGAGAAAGGGCCAAGCTGAGCACATGTTTGGACGGCATCAGACAACCTTGAAATCAGCTCGGCTGGCTACTTAATTAGCTTTTTCCTCATTGCAAGCGTTGAAAAGGTAATGTCCCGCTACAAGAATCTCGATCCTTCTGAGCAGCGCATCGCCTCACTGCGACGTGACGGATACCTTCCGGTGGACGTCTTTGGCCGACCAAGGGTTCCGCTCGGCAATGGTCCTGAAAGCCAGCTCGCCCGCGCCACTCACCCGATTCAGGAACCTCGTCTCCGGACAGTTTCTAGAGGGCTGACCGCCAAGGACTTTAAGTTACTCTACACCAGCACAGCAGTGGCCAACCTTTCAGGGTGGGTATTGAACACCTTTGCGACGGTCGCCTGGCGGGTAGACGAGAATTGCAGCGAAACCTTCGCCGCGCAGTGCCACAACGATCTTCTGGAGCGCATGCGAGCTTGGTTTCGGGATCGGCGCAAGTCGCATCCCAATCTTCCGTATGCCGCGATCTGGGTAAAGGAGGTTGGTCGCAAGCTCGGACTGCACAGCCATTTCCTGCTGCACGTCCCTTATGAGCTTCGATTCGATTTTCGTCGCTGGCTTGAGCGAGCGGCGCACAAGCTCATTGAGGCACCTGACATTAACCCCTTTAAGGAAGACGGCACACGACGGCTGGTGCATGTATCGCCGAATTTCGACGCCGACGTGGCCGAACAATGGAATGTGTTTCGCTACCTCGTCAAAGGCCTAGAGCCTTCGGCGCTGCTCACGCTCCGGCACGAGGAAAAGCACATAAAGCATCTTGTGCGGGAATTTGCCGGCATCGCGATTTCTGACCAAGGCAGGGTCATGGGCAAGCGATGCGGAAACACGCACGATGTCGGACCCGCGGCCCTGACGGCCTTAAAACAGCGATTCGGCACGCCGGTGATCTGGCCTGAGCATTCGCTTCAGGGCGACGAACTCGGCTTTGACGACCGATTTATTAGGGCTGGTCATATCGGCAGGCACCTAGGATCGCTACCGGAGATTTAGATCGAAACCTGAGGTTTTGATTTCAAAACAGCAGGAGCCTGCAGCCTAAGTGATTGAAAGGTTTAAACTATTCCCATCACTCGCTTGCGTGTCGGTTCAGCCTTGCGCTGCTCTCAAATGTGGGCGGTTGTCTGCAATCGAGCTTTCTAAGGATCGTCCAGAGGGCGAGAGGCGGATCGATCTTGAAGCTCGACGGCTGACGCTGGCGGCTACCGAAAGCGAGCGACTTTTCTTTTGATCCCTTTGATTCATTTGACGTGCTCACGATAGTGGGCCCGTCCGAAGGGCGATCGACGGCGTCATCCTTGTCGCCCAAACGCCGGCCTTCCACGCGGCCTTGACTTCAGCGGCCGTGCCATTCCTCGGGTAAAGTCCTCAGCCTCGGACGCAATGCCCAGTGAGCCAGCCCAGCTATTTCTATGCCAGCGTCGCGGGCCCGTCTCAACGCGTTTCGCCGTGGCATCCCGCCGCCGGGCAAGCGCCGAGGAAGCAGTGGAGCGATTTCCTCAACGATCTCGCAAATCCTGAGCATAGCGTCGTCGGCCGTTTCGATCCGTCGGACGCTCATCGACGGGCGGCCTGCTGCACAACCTTGCCTTGGCAATAATCGAGGAACTCGCAGGCAAAGGGGTCGCGGCAGTGAGGGCCTGCAGCAATCGCCGGCTCAGGCGCAGCGAGTGTCCGCTTCGCAGCGTCGATCACCGTTGCTCGTTGAGGTAAGTATGACAGCACTTCCCCCGTGACATCCACGTCCACGAAGGAGGCGGGCTCATCGGCTGCTCCGCGGCGTGCAGGCTTTAGGTGCCTCAGAAACATCGAAGACACGCACACCTTTGACCCTCGCAGCACCCAGGCCTGAGTGGCGACGTCTCGGATGTGGTACGGCCTTAGGCTGGTCGAGCTCTTTACCTCGATCAGTGACCAGCCGCCCCATCGATCAGGCGCAAGCACATCAGCACGGATGATCACGCCGGCATGCATGAAGGCTGGTTCGAACAAGGGCGTGAGGCGCTTCGCTGACACCAGAGACCGGGTGTGCGCCATTGCTGCCACAAGGTTGCGGTGATCATCAGCAACCAGGACGCCGCCCGATGTCCGCTCCCGGGCCACTTCGCCGATGTAGTGACCTCGAGCAAATATCCGCAGCGTCTGATCATCAAAGCGGGCAAGGCCTGGTCGATGAACCTGCAGCCAGAGCCGTCTGCGGCAATGCTCGAACGCCGCAATTTTGCTCTTCGAGAGCCTCGGCTCGTGGAAAGGTGAAGCACGATCGGCAGTTACGGCGTTTGACAAGACAGCGGAACCTCAGCCTGGGAGTGAGACAGATTCACCGGAGCTGTGCCGATGTTGATGGGTGCAAGGTCCGGGATGGGTGAGCGAAGCCCCGAGGTGCCTGTTGCTCCAGCTTTGCCGACTAGAAGCGCTTGAACTCTGGCTCCTGACCGTTGGAAAGGAAGGTCGCCGCAAACCGACCCGACTTGGTCAAAGCGGTGCAGGTGATGTGGCTGGGACCGGCGTAGGGGTTGGTGTAAGTACAAGTCCCTGTCGCTGGCACGGTGTTCCGCGGCGTGCCGGTGCCGATCAGCGAGAAAATTACATGGTCGAGCTTGATCTCTGCGATGTCACCTTGTGCTCCCGTATCGAAGCCGCTGAAGGTCACAACGGCAAGGTCACCGGCGGTGAAGACGAAGCCGCCTCTGCCCGTCCGATACATCGAGTTCGTGACGAGACTTGAGCACGCTCGGCTCGCATCCTTACCAGCAACGACAAGGCTCCTGCAGCGACCATGCATGATCGCAACGGCTTTGAGGTTGGTGAGATCGCTAGTTTGCGCGGGCAAGTTTGTGCCCGCTGCAATCGCCAGAATGGCGGCCGTGATCAGTAGCTTCATCGGAAGGTCCTTCCAGAGGAGTTCTAGCCACGCCAAGGGCTACATGGCGTAGGTGTTGTCATCGTTCGGGCGACCGTCGCGCTTGTTCGCTTCGATGCGCTGCTGGCGTTCCCGCTCGGCAGCCTGACGTTGCTGATCCTCAGCCGCGTGCTGCTCTTCGGTCTTCCTTTCTCGCAAGGCTGCGCGGGAGGCGACACACGGCGCGAGTACGCTCCCTACCTCCGTGCTCGATTGATCCCAGGCGAATGTTTCCTCACCGTTGGGCAGGAAGAGCCGGAGTGTGATGCGCTTGGCTGCGGCCATTTCATCGGCAGTATCAGGAAGGATGCCATCGCCAGGAGTGTCCTGAATTGTGCCCGAGGTCAGCTTGACCTCGTTGGTGTACTCAAGTGGCGCTTGCACGAGCTGCACGGCTGCTTTGTCATCTGCGCGCATCTGGTAGCGGATGCCCTGCGCGCCGAAGCCGTTCACCGTCTCCGTACGCATTTCTGCCGGCTGATCATCTTTCTGGAAGGTGCTGGCCACAAAGTTGATCTCACCGTCGCTGCGGCAGCTGATCGCGATTTCGGCGTCGGCTTGGACACCAGAAAGACGCGTGCGCGCCGCGGTCGTCCGCAGGTCGGTCATAGGGTCCTGCTGGGCCGTGACACTCCACGAGCTGCTTTCGGCCGAGCTATCATCAGCTGTCTCGTGGGGGCTCCCTCCGGGTGAAGTCGTCGAGGGGCTAGCCCCGCTGCTCGCCGGCGTCAGCGAGCTTGCCTTGCCGAAGAAGAAAACACCTATGAGTAGTAGCGCCACCGCGGTTGCGACGAAGCTCCACTTCAGCACCTGACGCAGGCTGCCCGCGCCTCGCCAGCCGGCTTGCCACCGCTCGGCCGATGAAGTGGGGCGAGGAGCGCTGCTACCACGAAGCTCAGCCTTTCGTGCCTCATATTCATCTGCCGACAATTGTCCCTGAGCGCGCATGCGCTGAAGGCGCGCAAACCCGTCAACAGAATCGCTCACGTAACTTTCCTCCGTTTGCTCCGGAGCCGCTTCCAAGATACGACCACGCAGCGACTTACACACTAAAGTTGATAAACAGCATCGTGTCCAGGCGCGACGGTCGCGTGCATGGATATGCGCCGCCTAGTTGGAGAAAACGTGCGCTACCGGCGTATCGCCCTGGGCTGGACCCAGGAGCGGTTTGCCGATGAGAGTGGCTTCTCGCAGCAGTACATCAGTGGGCTGGAGAGTGGCCGGCGCAACCCGACCGTCGTGAGCCTGTTCGAGCTGGCTCAGGCGCTGGGAACGTCTCCGGCCGAGCTGTTGCTTCCGCCGAAAAGCGAATGAGATAATCGGCCGCTTCCTGTGCCTTTGCAGCGGCAGTAACAATGGCTCGGCTGTCGTTCTTCAGAACTCGCAGCCATGAGGCGATGTAGCCGGCATGATCGGGCCGCGGTTCGACGGTGAGCCCCAGGTGCCCGGCAATGAAGGCAGAACCGAGCTCAGCGACAAGCTCTTCCATGGCGTAAGCTTCCGTGGCGAACCGCCCGGAAAGTTCTCGCGCAAGCCGGTGCTTTGCTCCCGACCAGTGCACAAGTTCGTGGCACACCGTCGCGTAATAGGCCTCCGGACCTCGGAACTGAGCGAACTGCGGCAACCAAATCTGATCGATTTCTGGAATGAAGCAGGCCTGATCCTGACCGTGTCGAATCTGCGCGCCGGTCGCAGCGACAAAGTCTTCAGCATCGGTAATCCGCTCACGTGTCGAGAGCGTCCTCACCTCGGGTGCCGGCGGTACACCCTCGACTTGGGCTTCGTTGAAGACCAGGAAAGTGCGGGCAAGGACGCGCCGGCCTTGATCAGAGCTATCACCATCCTCTGTGCCTGCCGGGGTGCCGGTCGCCTTCCACAGAACAACGGCCGTCGACTTCTCCCCCTTGCGGACTTGTCCGCCGGCCTGCCGCCACTGCTGGTATGTAGCCCAGCGGCCGGTCGGGTACCCCCCTGCTTCGGCTGCTGCCCAAAGCAGCAGCGTGTTGATGCCGCGATAGGCGCGCCCTGACATTGAGTTGGCAGGCTGGGCGATGCCCCTGCCCCAACTGTGCCAGGGCATTTTGAAGGCACTCGCCCCAGCTTCGACCGCAGCAATGATGTGCTGGGTGATCTGCTCGAATAGCTCGTTGGCGCGCATGGCCCTGCCCTGCGTCGGGCTAGGCGGCAGCGGCGAGGACAGGAAGCGCGGCGGGCTTTGCCCGTGCCGGCTTGGACCAGGCCGCGGCGTCGGCACGAAGTGCGTCCTCGACTGCGAGGTCGACTTTGAGCCAGTTGCAGTATCGATCGTAGAGGATCTGGGCATAGTCGAGCTGGCCAGCCCAGGCGATTGCTTCGATCACCCGTTCAAGCTCAAGATTGATGAAGGGCACGGAGCCAGGCTGGGGTTCCGTCAGCATGGAAGCGTAAAGTGCCGCGCCCTGCTGGATCAGGTGGTTGTGGCGAGGCGCGATCAACACGAAGCGGGCTTCGGCGTAGGCACCGCCCTGCGTCGCCGCGACCGTCAGCAGGTGCTCTCGGAAAAGCTGCTGGCACGGGCCGGTGCGCAGGACACCATGCATCGGGTTTTTGTACATTTCGGATGAACGGGCGAGTTCGCCGTAACGATGGCGGTGTTCGCCAACCGCGGCGTCGGTGCCTTCAGAATACTTCTGCTCGATTGCTAGGAGCCCTCTCTGCCCGTCGCGGCGCTCGTAGACGATTGCCACGTCAAAGGCCGTTCGGTCCTCGGTGAACTCGGGGCGGCTGCGGCCGGGGCTGTGCTCGAACCAGACTTCGACCACTCGGGCGAGGTCGATGTCGGGAATGAGGCTGCGGACGACACGTGCAGCAAATTCGAGATCGAAACGAAGGGGAGCGAAGAGGTTGAAGGCAAGCGGCATGCTACTGAGCAGATTGCCGAACAGGCGCTGGCGCTCGATTAGCGCCCCCACTTCCTGGTAGATGACTTCGCGGCGCGCGAGCAGAGCTACGTCCGGCGTGAGGAAGTTGCGCCCGGCCGCGGCAGCGGCGCCACCGAGGAGCGAGCCAATCTTGCGCTGCCCGTTCCGGCCGATGTGGGTGCCCATTGGCAGACCTTGTTCCTGGCGCCAGAGTGCCTGAAGGAGGCGGGCGCAGGCACGGAAGCGATGATCATGCTTCTCGTAGACCCGGTGCTGACGAAGCAGCGCTTCTGGCACCAGCGGAAGCTGGCGATAGTGGCCCGTTCGCCGAATGCCCATCAACATGATCCTTTCTGCCCAGGCCGCGGCCGGCCTTTCGAGGAGGATTCACGCAGTGCAGGAGGATCGTGCTTCCGCCCCGAACTTGAGGGCCGAACTCCATCTCCGATCGACCGACCTGTGAGGCTGGGGCTGCGGCGCAGGCTGTTACGACTGCGCGGACCGCCGGACACATCGATTGTGGCAGGGCTACGGGGAAGAAGCAGAAGGGAGGATGCAGAGGGTGGTTAGATAAGGAAGTTGAGAGAGGGGATAAGGTTGGTGGTGCAGGTTGAAGGTATAGGTAGGAGGTTAAGGTGGTAGGAGGGAGTGGGGGGTTATGCGGAATGCGGAATATAGTGCTTCGCCTTCTGTCCGAGCAGCTCATGGGAGCCAACTCCCACAGCGTTTATCGTCCACATTATGGCCTCGCCTTCACGCCCGTTGAGTTGGGGTCGGCCTAGGCGCCTCACGCCGGTTTGCGCATTGAAAGTTGACAGCTCGAGCCTCGAAAGTTGATGTTGTCATCGGTGAAGGGCCGAGGGATGGATCTGCGCCGCTCACATGTCAGGACGACGCTAGGCTCGTCCTACCAGCGAGCTTCTACGAAGGCTGCCTGCCAAGCACGAAAGTTGAGGTTCCTATTTTGGAAAGTTAGGCATCTGGCTTCAGGTGGGAGGAAGATGAAGTCCAGTCCGCGGGAGCGCAGAGCAATGTGAAGTCGCCGATCAGCGCTTCCGATCCGCGCGGAACTCTTGCCATCGCGGGCCTATCGCCACGTTTCAGCACCTGGGCTCCTACGGCACTTTTGATCTGACGGGCGACACGCCGATTGACGGCGTCTCGATAACCACCCTGGATAGCAAGCTCATAGAGAGGACGGTGCTCGAGCCTGATCCGCTCGAACACGGCAAGAGTAAGGCGCTCATTCCAGACAGACATCGTGCTGACTTCATCTCTTGCAAGCTCTGCAGTCACGTCGAGCAGCTGCCGCTCGGCACGAGCCTGATCCAGCTCGGTACCCGGCTCCAGAAAGGGCTGAAGTCCCTGCTCGACAAGCCGGGACACGGCCTCGGCTTCGGTGATGCCGAGTTCCTCCGCCCGCGCGCGCAGGGCCTGCTGGAACACCGGCCGAAGCATGACCTGGATGATGGGCCGAGACTTCTTCAAGCAAATGCCTCTTGTCGGCGGTGAAGAACTTATTACATACACGTAAGTCGATACAGCAATGGCCGATAACGTGCGTCATCATCCCTTAGCAACAGCCCTCACCGTCCGCCAAGCGAGGCCGCCGGTCACCGTGCAAGTCCTTCGTGCTGCACCCATGCGCTTGCTCGGAGAACGGTCGTGACGCGCGCGTACACGGTTTCCTCTCTGGCCGGCGAATGGGGCTGCTCCGAGGGCGCCATCCGCAAACTGATCGCGACCGGTGAACTGGGAAGTTTCCGGATCGGCTCTCTCATCCGCATCCCCGCCGAGGAGGTCAGGCGTTTCGAATGGAAAGATATTCAGTCCAGCGACTTCGCGGCGGTTACGCCATCGTCTGGCATGACGAAGCTGGCAAGCGGCACCGATACACCCTTGAAGCTGCCGATCGCCCCACCGCGGAAGCGGAGGCGCGTGCGTGGTGGAAGCGCAACACTGGCGCAGCCAGCACGGTCGGCGGTTTAGTCGCGGCCTACATCGACGCTCGCGAGCTCGCCGGCATCATCTCAACGGCACGCCAGCGGGACGCGTGGAAGGCGATGGCGCCTTATTGGGACCGGGTCGATCCGGGCATGATCGATGATGAGATGGCGCGGGAATATGTGCGTCGCCGGAGTCGGTCGGCTTCGACTACTCGCTACGAGTTGTCGATGCTCGCGGTTGCCCTGCGGTGGGCCGTAAAGCAGAACCTGATCGAGAAGGCACCGGACATCTGGCGACCAGCGGCACCCGAGCGCGGCATGAAGCATCTCACGCCGCAAGAGTTCGGCAAGTGGTTCGCAGAAGTGCGGGCCGAGCACGCGCGCTTATACGTCGAGCTCGCCCTGGCAACCATGGCACGTCCGAGCGCAATTCTTGAGCTTACCTGGCCGCAGATCGACTGGGAACACGGCACCCTGAACCTCAACCCGCCGGGTCGGCGACAGACGAAGAAGCGTCGCCCGATCGTCGCTCTGGACGATGATACATTGGCGTTGCTGAAACGAGCCCGAGAGGGAGCGCAAAGCAGTTACGTGGTTGAGCGCGGCGGTAAGAGGATTGCCAGTATCAAGAAGGCTTTCCAGGCAGCTTCCGAAAGGAGCCAGGTTCATGTGACGCCATACACCCTGCGGCACACTGGAGCAGTGTGGGCGGCGGAGCGCGGCACTCCGATGGCGGAGCTCGCACAGTTTATGGGTCACGACGACGACCGGACGACCCAGAAGCACTATGCCCGTTTTTCACCGACGTACCTGCGCGGCGTCTCGACTAACCTTCGCGCCGCTCGCAACGAGGCAGCAGCCATCAACGGAAGCTCGCCAGCGTAGCTTCCCTTCGGAAAGCAGAATGCGAGGCGCAAGCGTCCGCTTTAGACCGAGAGCAGGCCGTCCGCTCTCGGGACTGGCCTCCTAGCTTGCAGCGGCGGCGCAAAAAGTCAGCCCAGTAGCTCCTCGATCAGTAGCAGCCCCAAGAAGCCGATGAAAAACATGGCGCTGATAAGCGGGCTGTCAGGTTTCTCATGCGCCTCTACCAGCAGTTCCTCAGTTACGAGATAAAGCAGGGCCATGAGGCCGAAGCTCAGAAAACCGGCGATTATAACTGGAGGAAAGTTCGCTACCGGCGTGGCCAGTGCCGCACCGATAGGAAGAAGCATCGCGATGCCAAGACTAGTGCCAACAATTCGAGCTTTAGAGCGAGTTGTTTCCTTAAGTTCCGTCGTCACCGTGAGACCGAGGAAGAGCACCTCGAGCGTCAGGGCAATCGTCAACAGGACGCCGGCTTTTTCACCTGCAACAAACGCTAACCCAAGGACTAGGCCATCGATTAAGATATCAACTCCAACTGCCCCCAACATTGCAAGCGGCCCCTCGGCGCGCCCCTCCATGGCTTTGAGCGACAGCATGAGGGAAACGCCGAGCGCTCCACCAACGAAGGTCGCGACAGGAGATCCCTCGTGCATGACCTGAGGTAGGATCTCGGCCGCTGCAGCCGCAAATACCACGCCGGCAGCGAGATGTTGCATTGCACTGACGACGGCCTCGCTTGAACGCCTAAATACGGCAAACAGCGAGCCAAGCAGCACAGCAGCAAGTGGGATCAGGGTATATGCAACAGCCTGCACGGCTTCAAACAACCTTATCGGACTCAAGCTCACAGGGCGTGGTTGAATCGGTTTCTATTTGAATGGTGGCATGGTCGATGCCGAACTTTGCCTTCAGCCTCGCGGCAATTTCGACAGTGTAGATGTCGCCTGGATAGCCGGTCGGCATGAGCAGGTGGACCGTGAGTGCTGTTTCAGTCGTGCTCATCGGCCAGACGTGAAGGTCATGGAGAGCCTCCACTCGAGCTTGGGCACGCAAAAAGCCGCCGATCTCATCCAAATCCATGCCTGGCGGAGCTGCCTGCAAGCTCAAGTTTACCGAGTCGCGAAGCAGCCCCCAAGTTCCGGCAGCAATTAGTACGACGATGACGAGGCTGGTGACTGGGTCGATCCAGTTCAAGCCGGTTCGAAGGATAACGAATCCCGCGACCACGACTCCTGCAGAAACGGCGGCATCCGCCGCCATGTGAAGGAAAGCGCCGCGGATATTGAGATCGCCTTTGCGGCCAGACATGAAGAGGAGCGCGGTGACGGTGTTGATGACGATGCCTATGCCAGCAACAATCATCACCGTTCCGCCAGCGACGGGCTGTGGGTCCGAAAAGCGGCGAATAGCCTCAACCGCGATTACGACAATCGCGACAAGCAGCAGGAGCGCGTTCAAGAAAGCTGCAAGGATCGACGAGCTGCGGAACCCATAAGTATAGCGGCCCTTCGGCACTCGTTTGCCTAACGTCGCGGCACCCCAAGCGATGAGCAGGCCGAGCACGTCGCTTAGATTATGCCCAGCATCGGCAAGGAGGGCCATCGAACCGGCGGTGATACCGTAGCCGGCCTCAACGAGGACGAATCCCATGTTGAGCGCTGTACCGATTGCAAACGCGCGGCCAAAACTCTTTGGAGCGTGGCTATGCCCATGGCCGCCCGGCCCATGGTCATGGTGATCTTCGTCGGCGTGACTGGCATGGGTATGGTCATGCACTTCGGAGTACTCCAATATGTTCTCATCGACCGGCTCAGCAGCCGGTTGATAGCGAGTTTCTCATGCCGACTTGGGACACCTCACCAAATCTATCCGGGCGACTTTTCTCACATTTTGCTGATGGCGGCTGCAGCCTCACCCCCGATCACCTCGACGGCCTCGAGGGTGATCAGAGCTACGCCAGAGACCTCTCGGATTGCTGTAACGAATGCACGGAGTCGGTCCTCGCGATCGACGATTTCAACTACCAGCGATTGATCGTCCTCAAGAACATGTCGACGATGCACATGCGCCGTGCGGCCAAAACCGAACAGCGCCTGCAGCACTGTCACCCCGGCCATACCGGCCTCGCGGGCGCGGGTGGCGACCACCTCGAAGACCTTTCGGTCGCCGTAGAATTCAGCCTCGTCGGTGTAGATCCGAAGTAGCTTGATGGCACTGTTCATGCGCACCTCCATTGTCACGCCAGAACGGATCCAGCAGGTGGGCTCGTCGATTCAACTCTAGGCTGTTCGACGGTTCGGTCCCTCTCTTTCTTCTCACCCCACCCGAGCACCACGCGCGCGAGGGCTGGGAGGACGAGGAGGGTAAGAACGGTGGCAGCAATCAGCCCGCCGATGACGACGGTGGCCAACGGCTTCTGCACCTCGGCACCGGTGCCGTGCGCCAGCGCCATGGGTACAAAGCCGATTGCCGGCACGAAACCGGTCATTACCACGGCACGCATCTTCTCGATGCAGCCATCGATGATGGCCCGATCAAGCGAAGCTCCATTTTCTGACTGCTCTCTAATCGCCGTCATAACGACGAGCCCGTTCAGCACGGCCACCCCGGCCAAGCAGATAAAGCCAACTGCTGCTGACACGGAAAACGAGATGCCCGTAACGGCCAGGGTGAATACACCTCCGGCAAGGCCGAGGGGCACCGCAAGGAAAACCGCACCGGCTCGCGCGAATCCACCCAGAGCCATGTAAAGCAGTCCGAAGATGGCAAGAAAGCAAAGTGGCACCACGATCGCCAGCCTTCTGCTTGCGTCCTGCAGGTTTTGGAACTGCCCACCCCACTCCAGGTACGAACCGGTGGGCAGTGTCACCTTATCAACCTTGGCTTTCGCCTCCGCGACAAACGACCCAACATCGCGACCTCGCACATTCGTTTGAATGACGACGCGCCGCTTGCCGTTTTCGCGGCTGATCTGATTCAAGCCTTCGCTGAACCGGAATTGCGCCACCGAAGAAAGAGGAATCGAGGAGCGCCGGCCGCCTTCGCCCGGCAAGAGCACCGGCAATGCGGCCAACGCATCGAGGCTCTCGCGCGTAACTTCTGGAACCCGCACGACGACCTCGAACCGACGGTCCCCTTCAAACAGCAGCCCGGCATCGCGCCCTCCCATTGCGGCTGCCACTGTGTCCGCCACTTCCTCGATGGTGAGCGCGTAACGGGCGATGGCTGCCCGATCGAACCGGACATCCAAGGTCGGTGAGCCGCTGGTCTGCTCCGCTTTGACGTCGGCTGCGCCTGAAATGCCTTGCAAAACGCGAACAATCTGCGCGGCAGCAGCACCCATCTTATCGAGATCGTCACCGTAGAGTTTGATTGCGACATCGCCGCGCACGCCCGCGATCAGCTCGTTGAAGCGCAGCTGGATTGGCTGACTCACCTCATAGGTCTGTCCCAACCTGCTGCCCGTCTTCTTCTCAATGCGTTCAAGGACGTCGGCCTTCGCTTCGACGCCCGCAGGCCACTCGTCCTGGGGTTTGAGGATGACAAAGCCATCCGAAACATTCTGCGGCATCGGGTCAGTCGCCACTTCAGCAGTACCCGTCTTCGAGAACATCAAGGCCACTTCTGGAAGGCTTGTAACCGCCCGTTCGACCCCACGCTGCATCGCCAGTGACTGGTCCAGAGAAACGCTGGGGACACGGGTTGAAGCTAAAGCGACGTTCTTCTCGTCGAGCTGAGGGATAAACTCCTGCCCGAGCAGCGAGAAGGCCGGAATGCATGCCAGGAAGAAGGCGAAGCCGCCGATGATGAACGGCCATGGGCGGGCGACAGCCTTGTCGAGCAGGGGTGCATAACGCCGTTTGGTTTGACGTATAAGCCACACGTCTTTTTCCGACACCTTGCCGCGCATTAGCAGCGCCACCATTGCCGGAACGAAGGTAATTGCCAGGATGAACGCGGCAACAAGCGCAAGCATGATCGTGATCGCCATTGGCGAGAACGTCTTGCCTTCGACGCCCGTGAACATGAGGAGTGGCGCAAAAGCGAGCAGGATGATTGCCTGTCCGAAGACAGTCGGCTTGATCATCTCCTGCGACCCTCGCATCGTTTCCTCGAGACGCTCGCGGAGAGTAAGAAGTCGTCCCTCGTGCTCCTGTCTGCTCGCAAGCCGAGCAAGGCAGTTTTCGATGATGATGACGGCTCCGTCGACAATCAGACCGAAATCGAGCGCTCCAAGGCTCATCAAGTTTCCAGGAACTCGAAATGCATTCATCCCCATCGCCATCATCAGGAACGAGAAGGGAATAACCAGCACTGCGATGAACGCCGCTCGCCAGTTGCCGAGCAGGACGAACAGGGAGACGGCAACAAGTATGGCACCTTCGGTAAGGTTGCGCTGCACGGTCGCAACCGTCGCATTGACCAATTTCGACCGGTCCAGCACGGTGGTCACCTTGACGCCGGGCGGGAGTGACTTGGTCAGGCCGTCCAGCTTCTCGCCCACGGCACGCGCCACGATCCGGCTATTCTCACCGATCAGCATCAATGCCGTGCCGATAACGGCTTCGTGACCATTCATGCTGGCCGCACCGGTTCGCAGCTCACCGCCGACGTGCACGTTGGCGATATCCTTGACCGCTACAGGTACGCCGCCGCGGGTAGCTACGATCGCGTCCGCAATCTCGTCGATGTCGCGAATACGAGCGTCGGCCCGCACGAGAAAAGCCTCGCCCCCGCGGTTGAAGTAATTGGCACCAACTGAAAGGTTGGCTGCTTCAAGAGCCTTCGCCAGCTCAGAGAAGGAGATTCCGTACGTCGACAGCTTCACCGGGTCGGGTTCGACGACATACTGCTTGGCGTAGCCGCCGATGGAGTCGATGCCCGCGACCCCGGAGACGGTCCGTAGCTGGGGTCGGATGATCCAGTCCTGGACTGTACGGAGATAGGCGGCCCGGCTGACATCGTCGGTGAGACGCTGACCCTCGGGGGTTAGAAAACTGCCGTCAGACTGCCAGCCAGGCTGCCCATCTTGTACCTTCGCGCCGCGCCCTCCGGGGTTCGCGAAATCGACCGAGTACATCAGCACTTCGCCAAGACCCGTGGTTACCGGACCAATCTGGGGCTGCACTCCCTCGGGAAGTGTATCTCGCGCCTGAGTCAGCCGCTCGCTTACTTGCTGGCGCGCGAAGTATAGGTCAGTCCCCTCCGTGAAGATCGCCGACACCTGACTGAAGCCGTTGCGTGACAACGAGCGGGTGGTCTCTAGCCCCGGGATTCCGGCTAGCGCCGTCTCGACCGGAAACGTCACCCGCTTTTCGATTTCGATCGGTGAGAGGCCAGGCTCAACTGTGTTAATCTGCACCTGCTTGTTGGTGATGTCTGGCACGGCATCGATTGGCAGCCTGGTAAGCTGCCAAGCACCGATTGCAGCAACCACGAGAAATAGAAGCACCACCGCCCAGCGGGCGCGGACGGAAAGACCCATAAGGCTCGCGATCATGAACCTTACTCCTCCTCGCCTGCGCCCTTGGCGAGTTCGGCCTTGAGCAGGAAAGCGTTCTTGGTAGCAATCGATTGTCCGGGCGTAAGCCCTGAGAGAATCGTAACTCGGCCAGCGCTGCGCTGACCTGTAGAGACCGAAACGGCCTTGAAGCCGGTCGGGGTGCGGACAAAGACCACATCCCGCCCGTTGAGCGATTGCACCGCTTCTTCGGGGACTACGATCCCGTTCGCCGCGCCGCCCGCCTGACTTGGTAGTAGGCGAACTCGAACGGCCAGCCCGGGTTGGAGGCGACCTGAAATAGCTTCAAGCACCGCCGTGGCGGTGCGGGTCTCGCCACTAATTGTTGGGGTCACTGCGCGAACCCGCCCGTTGGTCGTAGTGCCGTCCGGCAACTCGATGACGGCTCGGTCGCCAGCACGCAGTCGGGATGCATCAAGCGGGCTGACCGCCGCTTCGATCTGAATCTCGGCTGGGTCGGCAACGCGGAACAGTTCCGTTTCCGGCTGAACGAAGCTCCCAAGCCTTGCTGTTACGCCCGTTACTCGGCCAGAGATCGGCGAGGCGATGATGACGCTGCGACCATCACTGCTCACGTTGGCTGCTCCGGCCGCTACGCTCGCGCGGCGAGCTTCAGCCGCCGCAGAAGCCGCTTCCGCCTGCGCTTGCTCAAGGTCTACCCTCGGGGATACCTTCTGACCGTAAAGGTAGCGCTCTCGCGAGAGATTGCGCTGAGCCAAGGTCGCTTTGGCTGCCGCTGCCGATCGATCCGCGCTGATCTGCGCGGCTTCACGGCTCTCCACCACGGCGAGTGTCTCACCGCGGCGCACCGCGTCCCCAAGTCGCTTCAGCATCCGGGTGACCGCCCCAGCAGCACGGGCGGTTATCACCGCCTCGCCCCTCGCGGAGGGAGTCACGGTTGCCTGCGAGACGATCTCGGATGCAAGACCGCCAGCGCTTACAGTCTCGGTGACCACCCCCATTGCTTTCGCCAACTGTGCCGACAGTTTGATTGCGTCCGGTGTCGGTGGTTCAGCCTTAGTCTGCGCAGCTGGCGCGCCTTGCGACACTTCATCAGAAGAATTCTGGGTTGTAAACTTGGCCAGTAGGAATCCACTCAGGCCGGCGACAAGCGCCGTAGCTGCGACGCCGCCTAGAAATGGACGTTGCCGGACGAGCGTCACTACGTTGAGACCAGCCGGCGAGGGCGACGAGGCAACCGTGGTGCCCTCCGTCGGAGAAATTGGTTCCATCAGATTATCTTTCTGAACTGGAGAAGGAAGTTGTGAGGCGGGCGAGGCGCGCTTCTGCATCACGGTATGCGGCAAGAGCGTCCACCGCGTCCGATCTCGTCTGAGACAAGGTTCGTTCGGCCTCGATCAGCTCGAGTTGGCTAAACTTGCCTGCACGATAGCCGATGCGGGCAATGCGAGCGGCCTCAGTCGCGGCGACTAAAGCCGGACCTGCAGCATTCCTGGCCGCTGCGGCAGCGTTTGCTAGCTCGGCTTGCGCCGTGCTGATGGTTTGTTGCGCCTCCAGCAAAGCAACCTGCCTAAGCGCTTCGGCTTGCGTCAGCTGCGCACTTGCTTGTTCGATCGCCGCTCGGCCGTTGTTGAACAACGGAATTGCGACGGCAACACCAACGACCGCAGCGACGTCGTTCGTTGCCTCAAGCCTTCGTGCCCCAGCACTGATTGTCACATCGGGAATGCGCTGAGCGCGAGCCAGTCGGAGCTGAGACCCGGCAATGCGAGCGTCAGCTGAAGCGAGCGCAAGTGCAAGCGTGCCTCGAGCGTCGATGCTCTCAACAGGACCAAAGGTTCCGATCTGCTGGAACCACGCACTGTCCAGACTGCCTGAGATCGGCTGTCCAACCAGGCGCGATAGGTTCAAGCGTGCAGCGTCTGCCGTTCGCTGAGCCCGCTCAACCGCGGTGTCGGCATTGAGCCGCAAAACCTCCGCTCGCTGCTGCTCGATCGGCGACGCTGCTCCGGCGAAAACTCTCGCTCGCGCAGCGAGGGCGCTCTCGGTTGCCAAGGCCGCCTGCTCCTGTGCGATTTCAACACGGCGCTCGGCAGCTAAGGCAGCAGCATAGGTTTGCCGGATTGTGAGTGTCAGGTCGGCAAGAGCAATTCCGGCGGCGATTTGCGCGCGACTGACCTGCGCATCGGCCAAGGCGACCCGGGCCGAGCGCTTGCCGCCAAGTTCAAGCGGCAAGGCAATGCGAGCTGTTGTCTCAGCACCCCGAACGCCGCGATACTCTCCGGTACCACCGATGTTCTCACTTTCCAGGCTGATCTCTGGATTGGGGCGAAGAGAGGCTAGGCCGCGGCCAGCACGCGCCGCCTGCACCCCTGCAGCTCCCGCAGAAATCGATGCAGAGCGAGCCCCACCGAGCGCTAGCGCCTGCTCGAGTTTGAACGGCTGAACGCTATTAGTCGTTGCGGGCAAGGGCATTTGCTGCCCCTGCGCGGCCGACGCGTACGCTCCTGCGGCAAATGCTGCCGCGAAGAAACGGATCATAACAATTGAGACTCCTGACGAACCGGGAAAACCCAGGCGCAAAGCAGCGCGTGGGTGCTCAGGCTTGTCAGGCGATAGGTGGCCTCAGATCGCTCTCTGATTCAGCTGAGGCGAGCACATCTGTTGGTCGCTGCGAAGCGAAAGAAGAGTCCAAGTCGATCAGCTTGAAACCAGAGGTGCGGGCAGGCTCGCCTACCTGGTGGCCGTGGCATGAGCCATGGTGATGTGCGTAGCCTTTCTCACTGTCGGCAGGCCCCTCATCGGCATCGCCAGCTGTGTGGCCATCAAAGGTAGCTTCAGCTTTGTCGATACAGCCAATCGGCTCTGCCACGTGCGCGATCGCTGCCGCTCCAAATGAGGACGCGAGCAACACAGATAGAAGGATAGCTAGAAGCCAACGCACCGCCGTCACATAGCAGCTACTCGGCGGCTAGCAATGGCTTTGAATTCGGGCGTGGAACTACAAATGCCGTACTTCGAAGAGAGATGTGAATGGACCCTCTTGCGACAATGCAACTGGCCTTTTCGAGCTTCCAGGCTGAGGCGCGCAGAAGCGGCCTTAGAGTTGCGAGTTGATCATGTGCGAATCTTGCTGATTCTCGATATCTAGCTGACGGCTCACGTCGCGTGAATGCCACACAAGGATTATCACGAAAGCGATTACTAAACCGATGACGATCCAGCCGAGCGTTTCGACTAAAGACCGGTTGACTTTCATTGTTCTGGCTCGGGGTGCAGCTTAAGGCGTCGCAGGGCACGTGAGGTCGCTCGAACCATGTCACCGTCAAAAACTACCTCGCCACTGTGCATCATGTTAGTCAGTAATCCTTTCAGGCCTCGGCTGTTGAGTCTGCCTTTCAAATCAGGTCCTGACTCAAACGCCGCCGCCAAATCTCGAATTTCTATCACCCCACCGGTTCGACCAAGCGCTCTGCGGACGAAGGCATAAAGCGACGTGGGATCGCCGTACGTAGGCTTGCCCACTCGCCCATGGGGTATCGGTCTGTCCATAAGCCTTGCTACGCGCACGTTATTTTTAGAGCGATGTACACAGTAGAAAATTTAGTACATTGCCCACATGGCATACTTGTAGCTCCCGGCGGCAACCGCGACCGGGTCCTTCGACTGCGGTCCTCAATTCAGGTCGTCGTTGTTCCGAAGAGTAGGTCCTTCGGTGTAAAAGGGCCGTTACTCCTCAAAACATCGACGGAGCGATCGCGAGGAGGCACTCTGCTTGCGCCCTCGACAACTGGGTTCCGATGCTGACCGTCACGACGGGCCGGGACCCCAGGCGCCGGTGCTCGCAGATGACAGCATCGCCGCTGGTCTCTCCCAGCTGGGCTGCCACTGCCTTCTCGAGGGGGCCAATCGGCGCAGCGCACAATCAAGCCGAGAAGCCGATGCACAATCCGCTCACGACAGCTACCGGGAGCGGTGTAGCGGGGCCGGCGAAGCGTTGCTCTTGACCTCGCCAAGTTCTCCATATGCCTGCTGGATGATCTGGAAGCCACCCCACAAGCCAAGAGCCGCCATCAAGCTCGCTACGAGTAGGTCAGGCCAGGCCGTGCCGGTCCCGAACACACCCGCGGCCGCCAGCACAACGGCGACGTTGCCGATCGCATCGTTGCGGGAGCAGATCCAGACCGACCGCATGTTCGCGTCGCCCGTGCGGAAGCGGTAGAGCATCATCGCGACAAAACCGTTCGCAAGCAGCGCCACAATCCCAACGGCGCCCATCACTCGGGCCTCCGGCACCGGGTCGCCCATGACCGCCCATATCGTCGCCATTAAGACGTAGAGCCCTAGCAGCGCCAGCGTCGCACCTTTGAGCAGCGCCGCCTTGGCGCGCCACGCGAGCGCCATGCCGGCGACGCCCAAGCTGATCGCGTAGTTCGCAGCGTCACCGAAGAAGTCGAGCGCGTCGGCTTGCAGCGCCTTCGATCCGCCCGCGATGCCGGCGACGAGCTCAACGGCGAACATGCCAGCGTTAATGGCAAGCGCAATCCAAAGGGCGCGCCGCCACTTCGGGTCGTTGAGGGTGCCCGCCGTCTCGGACGCACAACTTGTGCAGGCCATGCTCGCTACCTCGATAAAGTCGATCTGACCGCCCATATGCACCTTGTAGTCGCTAGAGGGTCAAGTGCCGTGTTTGAGAATTTGACAATCGGAAAGCTCGCGAGAGCGACCGCGACCAAGGTGGAGACGATCCGCTATTACGAGCAAATTGGCTTGTTGCCGGCGCCGGCACGATCGGCTGCCAACTATCGCACCTACGATGAAGGACACCTCCGCCACTTGTCTTTCATTCGACGGGCGCGCGATCTTGGCTTTTCGATCGAACAGGTGCGCGAGCTCATGAGTCTCGCGGACAGACGCGATCAATCGTGCATGGCGGTTGATCGGATCGCCAATCAGCATCGCGCCGAGATTGAGCGGAAGATCATCGATCTGACTGCGCTCGCGGGCGAACTTGATGCTTTGATCGACTCGTGCAGCCGCAACATCGTTGCGGACTGTAGGATTCTCGAAGCGCTAGCGCCAGTTCGGCCAATTGCTAATGCGAGAGAGTCGCAAACTTCTTGACCCTCTAGCTACTAGAGGGTGTACGAAGGCCAGATGATCGCATCAAACACTCTGTTATCGGCCACGACGGTAGCAAGATTCGAATCCAATGTGGCTCGGACATTGCGTCGCCTGATGGCGCATGCCGTACTAATGCTGCTCAGTCTGTTCGCTCTGCCCGCCGCTCTGCTCGCTGCGCCCGCGGCCGATCTCAATGAAGTCCAAACCGCGTGGCGGCTGCTCGACTATATCGCCGTCGATTACGGCGGCGCGGTCGAGGGGGGGCGCGTCAAGAGCGCGTCGGAATATGCCGAAATGATGGAGTTCGCCGGCTCCGTGTCGTCGCGGCTCGCCACGCTCCCGCCCAAACCGGAACGTACGATATTGCTCGCGGGAGCGACGCGCCTGCAAGGCATAATCGCTCGCAAGGGCACGCCGCAAGCGGTCGCGACGCTCGCGCACGGGTTGGCGGCCAATCTGCTGCACGCCTACCCCGTGCCGCTCGCACCCGCTTCGCCCCCTGATTTCGCGCGGGGGTCCGTCCTGTTCGGTTCCACCTGCGCTGCCTGCCACGGTGCGACGGGAGATGGGCATGGCCGGAATGCCGCCAAGCTTTCCACCCCGCCGATCGCGTTCACGGACGGGGATCGGGCCCGCCAGCGCAGCGTGTTCGCGCTCTATCAAGTCATCACGCAAGGCATCGACGGGACGGCGATGCAGAGCTTCGGCGATCTGCCGAGCGGGGATCGCTGGGCGCTGGCGTTCCGCGCAGGGAGCTTCGCGTTTACTGATGAACAGGCGCGCGAAGGCGAACGGCTGTGGAAGGCCGATGCGGCCTTGCGCCAGCGTGTTCCAGACCTGAAAACGCTTGTGGGGCTCACCCCTGCCTCGCTCGCAAACAGCATCGGCGAACGGCGGGCGCTGGCGGTTATGGCCTATTTGCGCCGCCACCCGGAAGCTGTGGTCGAGCAGGCGCCAGCATCGCTCTCGGTCGTTCGCCATAAGCTCGCCGCAAGCCTCGATGCAGCCCGCAAAGGTGATCGCCGTGCCGCGAAGGAACTGGCGCTGTCGGCCTATCTCGATGGGTTCGAGCCTGTCGAGCCGACGCTCGGCGCTCGCGACGCGACGCTGCTTGCTCGGATTGAGAGTGCGATGGGAGAGTATCGCGCTGCGGTCGATCATGGCGCCAAGCCCGATGATCTGACGAACCGTGCTCTCGTCCTCAACGGCCTGTTCGACGATGCAGAAGCGGCGCTCGCCCCTAGCGCATCTAGCGGCGCATCGACGTTCCTCGGCGCGTTCGCGATCCTGCTGCGCGAGGGGCTGGAAGCCTTGCTCATTATCGTCGCCATGATCGCGTTCCTGCGGAAAGCAGAACGGTCGGAGATCCTGCCTTATGTGCATGGCGGCTGGGCTGGGGCGCTCGCCGCCGGGCTGCTGACTTGGGTGATCGCCACCTATGCAATCGGGATCAGCGGTGCGAGCCGGGAGCTGACGGAAGGTTTCGGATCGCTGTTCGCGGCCGTGGTCCTGCTGTCGGTCGGGATCTGGATGCACGGCAAGGCGCAAGCCGATCAATGGCAACGCTATATTCGCGAGAAAATGACGCACGCATTGTCGGGCCGTTCGACCTGGATGCTGTTCGGATTGGCCTTCGTGGTGGTTTACCGGGAGGTATTTGAAACGATCCTGTTCTACGCGGCACTGTGGACGCAAGGAAATGGTGGCGCGCTAGTGACTGGGGCCGGAGCGGCCGTCGCGGTACTCGGCGTGATTGCCTGGGCCATGCTACGCTACAGCCGCCAACTTCCGATCGCCAAATTCTTTTCGTATAGTTCATGGTTGATGGCTGGCTTGACCATCGTGCTCGCCGGCAAAGGGGTGGCGGCGTTGCAAGAGGCTGGGATCATCGACATCGCGCCGATCGCCGATGGACCTCGCCTGTCGGTATTGGGCCTGTTCCCAACTTGGCAATCGATCCTCGCACAATTGCTCATCGCAGGTGCGATTGTAGCCGGCTTTTCGCTGAACAGGCGCGAGGCTCGTCGGACGCGTGACCTCGCGCCGACCAAGTAAGAAACGCCTCAGGAAGGTGCTTCCCGGAAGCCATCTTTCTCTAGATGGCCGCACGAACAGTGCTTGTTACAGGGTGGGTCTTAAAACGAAGAGAGCTCTTCAAGAATGCCGCACTGGCGATTGTCCCGTGCCCAATACTTGTCGATTACGCCGGATGGTTGACGATCAAAGACTGACAGACAAGTGGGTAATCTTGCGCTCGATTGCGGTCCGGTGCTGCCGCGCGATGGGCTCGACGGCCGCCCAGAACCAGTCTTAATGGTCCGCCAAGCTCAACAACTTCGCCACTTCTCCAGGATAGAGCCAAGGCGGCGCGCGCAGCGGATAAACAACAGGCGCAGAAGAGCGCGGCATGTTTACCACGATTGAAAGTACCACGGTCTGCAAGGCTCCGACGACTGGCTCATCCGCGGTAGTTTCGTGGCGAGCCGGTCGGTCTTTTACTTCATTTTGGCTTCAAGCTCCCGGAGCGAGCGCTGATTCTCGTCGGCCGTTTTCCGAGCTTCACGAAGTACCTGCTGGTTCTTCGAGTGGCGCATGATGATACGCGACATGTCGATGGCACCCTGGTGATGCGCCGCCATGCTCTTCATCCAGGCACGACCAGGATCGGGGTCCATCATGCCTTGCATCATGTTCTTGTTCATTCGGTCCATGGAAGCCATCATCTCGTGCTGTGCCGGTCCCATGTTCTGCATGCCTGACATGTGCGTGCCTTGCATGTGGGACATACTGTGGTTGGACTGGCCCTGAGCCATAGTTGGAGTCAGCGCGCCAAAAGAAAGCGCCAAGGCCGCCTGAAGAGTCTTATTAAGCACCATAAGTCTCCTGTGAAACGAGACATTAACGATATGGCGAGCCGAATGTTCACGAGGATCGAGGATATGGTGGGCATCTGCGAACATCTCCGCGGGCAGCTTTGCTCGTACTCTCTTACTCCGGCTAGCCAGCTTCCTCGTATTGCGGGGCTGTCCCAAGACGGACACCCGCTTCGGTCATCGCACGATCGTCTACTTTGAGGCTGGATAAGAGCTACGGGGCCTTCGGCGCATCAGAGGTGTTCGCACCGCAACAAAGGAACAGAGTGGTATGGTCTCTTCCGCCTGCATCCTTCCGGTGGGATCAGCTCCGCAAGGCGTGCGCTGATCGCGCGCTCAGTGGGTGCAGCCCTGGGGAGGTTGCTAGTAGGTGGAGGCGGGCGAAAGCGACAACGCAGAACCGCATCCAAAGGCCTCTGCGCCGTCAGGTAGCCGCGCGCGCTTGCGCGAATAATCGAATGAACTCACCTTTGTCGATGGCGCCGGCAACTAAGACTTGCCCGGCCAAATAGCCGGGAGTCCCGGGAAGTCCGAGCGAAAAGGCTTGTTGGGCGTTGGTCCGCAATTGCAGGTCGATTCCATCTTTCTGCGCCTTTAGGTGGACTAGCGCCCGCGACCAGTTGCCGCCCGCTCGAGTGACAATCTCGCGTAGCAGATCGTCGTTGATCGCTCTTCCGTCCGTCATCAGCATTCGGTGGACTGCCGGATAGATACCCTGCTCGGCGGTCGCGAGTGCAACCCTGGCTGCGCGCTCTGACGGGGGACCGAATATGGGCCAATCCTTATAGACAAGGCGGACATCTCTGTCGACGCCAACTGCCGCGTCCATCGCGAGGAACGCACGCCTACATGCCGGGCACCGGTAATCCGTAAAGACCGCGAGGTAGAGTGATGCTCCCGGTGGTCCGCTCGAAGGCGATGTCTTTGCGTCGAGAATAGCCGACTGAAGGTCCGACTGACCAATGCTCTTCCCGACCGGGGTTGCCCTCCTGAGGAGCGAGGCAAGACCCAAGCCTCCTAGAGCCATTGCACCGAGCTCAAACATTTCCCGCCGGTCTATTTGTTTGGGCATGATGCCCTTAGCCAGAGAACATGCAGCGGCGGTGTGCACCGCATCGATTCACCGCCGCTGCTTCTGCTTCAAAAGCCATCAGGATGCTTACGGCTCATTAGGCGTAACCCCGCAAGTTCACTTGATAGGCGCGAGCGGATCAACGCCGACTTCCTTGTCTGTCTCTGGTGGGGGCGGTGCGGTCCCTTTGTCGCGGAACGAGGGCAGATCCGGTGCACCGTCCGGGGTCGGATGGGCCTCCAGCTTTGCAATCAAGCGCCGCATGTCCGTGATTTCGCGTACTTGTGCGTCGATGATTCCGTCGGCCAACTTGCGAACCTCGGGATCTTTGATGTGCGCGCGCTCACTGGTCATGATCGCGATGGAGTGGTGTGGAATCATCGCCCTCATGTAAGCCACATCTCCAACCGTTTCTTGACTGCGGACAAGCCAGAGCGCGAGGGCGAACACGACGACACTGCCAGCGATGATAACGGCGTTTACGGTCTTGTTCTTGTACATCGACCACATGAAGGCGAGCATGATGAGGGCCATGGCTGCCCCCATGACGAACGCCATCCAGAAGCGGGTTTGACTGAACTCGACATGGCCGATGACGTAGGTGTTCAAGTACATAAGCCCGAACATCACGGCCGTTGAGGTCGCCACCATCGCGGCGAACCGACCGTAGCCCATGCCCATATTCATCTGGCCTTTGTGATCATCCATTACGTGTCACCTTTCGCGAAGTGGTTGCCCCCCGGCGTTCCGGCGCGGGCGCCTCGGCCCACAGATATTAAGCAGCACTGCATCACCCGGCCAAAGCGCAAGAAGACCGTTCACCAGGGCGAGCAGCCGTGGAGTAATACGTCTTCGACGTCACTTCTCAGTTCGAGGGGCAGCATTATTTCATCCCCTGCATATCTTTCATCATCGCATCGTGGTCCTTGGGTGCGCTCTTAACGATCTGCTGATACTGCTGCGGAGACATTGTTGGTAGCTTGCGAACGAACGCGACCATGTCCCAGATGAGTTGATCATCATGGGTCTTCCCCCATGCTGGCATTGCACTCAATTTCACGCCGTGCTTAATCGTCCAGAATTGCTCGGCTGCCGTTTGGTCCTGGCCAAGCGCCAGCTCGGGAGCTTGCGGATAGAGACCCTGGCTCATCTCGGTCTTCTCAAGACCCGGCCCAAGGTGACAGCCGGTGCACATCTCGGTGTACAGGCCAGCACCGGTCGCAATCCGCGCCGGGCTGTTCAAATCGGCTGGCACAACGATGTTCCGGGCGTGATGCTTGATCGCGCGGTCGCGCAGCTGTTCAAGCGCCATGTAGACTGGCCGATAGTGCGGAGCATCAGCACCGATATTGTACAGCCCAGTGAAGATAAACGCCCCTGCAAATGCCGCGATCGCCAACGCGAGGATTAGAACAAAGGTGACGCTCGGAAAGTGACGGCGCAAATCGGGAATTCGACCTTTGTCCACAATTGTTCTCCCGTTCTGGCTTCAGTTCTCAGGTCGTTTGCATGGTCAGACCGTTGGTCTCGCGGTCAGGACGCGGCCGGCTTCCGAGCTGAGCTGTGCATCATGATAATCCGCCATCGCCCGTGCATCTTCCGCAAAGCGCTCGTGGCTACGCCCAGCCGCTCCGCTACGTCACCCTTTTTGGTTTCGATCCGGTACTTGTAGGTCTCAACTACAAGCGCGACCGGACCCTCAAAGCGCACCGCGATCTTGTAATCGCTGAACTTAAAAGACTTAAACTCTGCCAGCTCGGGCGTGAGATGGTGAGCAAGGTAGGTGGCGTAATTTCCCTCCGCTCCGCCACTTTCAAAGATTACCGAGTCGTCAGCGAAAAGCTTATCTGTTCCGTGAGGGTCGAGGCGTTCGACGGCACTATCATAACTCGCCAGGACCGAGCGAATGGCGGCCTCGTCGCGGGCGCCGGGCGGGAGCGGTGCAGCGATGGCACTACTTCCGGCCATCACGAGCAACGCAGCCAGCCAAAGCGATTTAGGGGCGCCGCCTCCCACTCCGCACTTCGATTTGGATGAGCTTAGAACCATGTGCGGATCCCCGTGACGACGCTCCAGCCCCCACGACGCTCACCAGCCTCGCGGAGGTATCGCCCGGTGGCGCCAAACGACCGCTTATACTGCACACCGACATACGGCGCGAATTCTCGGCGAATATCATAGCGCAGGCGCAATCCCGCTTCCGCGTCCGACAATCCCGAACCTATGCCAATCGAGCGGCTACTTTGGGCTGCGGCATTCACTTCGACCCGAGGCTGAAGGATTAGCCGTTGGGTAATCCGCTGGTCGTAGCTTCCCTCGACCCGGCCCATCAGTTCGCCCTTGTTCGACAGAAACAACGCAGCCTCGATATCGAAGAAGCTGGGCGCCAGTCCCTCGATTCCGATCGTTGCATAAGTACGGGACGGGTTGGGCTTGAAGTCATACCTCACCCCGCCCTGCAGATTGAAATATGGCCCAATGGCACGGCTGTAGAGAGCCTGAACTTCAGCGCGGTCGACGCCGCGCCGGAACTCACCATCGCCTTCGCTTTTGATCCATATGCGGTTGATGTCGCCACCGTACCAAGCCTGGCCGACCCACTCATAGCCGTCGCGGCCGCGATTGAACTGATACTCCGCCAGGTTGACGATCACCTGCGACATGTTCTGACCACCGTGGAACGTCTGAAGGTGATGGCGCCCCATCGCCATCGCCTCCGTTCCATAAACCTGGTCCGCCGCATGGGTCGTCGGCACTGGCGGCGGCGGCGCAGTGCCGGCCGGAAGGTTCGTTCCACTTGCATCGCCATCGGACGGCATCGGCATGTTGCTCATTGCCTGTCCGGGCGCCGACATTCCCGGCATGTTCGCCATGTCCTGGCCAGAAGGGGTACCCATCCCCGGCATGTTCTGCATGTTGTTGCCAGCGGGTGCCCCCATCCCGGGCATATCTTTCATGTCATGACCGGAAGGTGCCGCCATGCCGGGCATGCCCTTCATGTCATGGCCAGCGGGCGCCGCCATCCCAGGCATGTCCTTCATGTCATGGCCTGGGGGCATGGTCATGCCCGGCATGGATGACATGTCGTGACCGGCAGGCCTTCGCATCCCAGGCATTGACGACATCGCGCCGCCCTTACGCTTGGCAGCTGGCGCTCGGGCAGGTTGCTTGGGCCGTTTCTTGCTCGCCCGAGCAGGAGACTGTTTACTCGTGCTTTTCTTGGTCGCCAGCTTCTTTGTGCCGGGCATCTTCATTCCTGGCATGTTCATGCCTGGCATATTCATGTTCATTTGCGCGGAGGCAGCTGAAGCCGACGTAACGACCGCCGTCGCCATCAGCAGCGCAAGCTTACGATGCTGCATTGTCGTTCCCCTCCGACGGACGGACCGTCACAACTCGCATCATTCCCGCGGTCATGTGGAACAGGTTATGGCAGTGAAACGCCCAGTCGCCGGGCGCATCCGCGGTAAGATCGAAACTCATCTTTCCTCCAGGAGGCACGTTCACCGTGTGCTTGCGCGGCGCGTTCGATCCATGCCCCGTCACGAGCTCAAAGAAGTGACCGTGGAGGTGGATCGGGTGCGGCATCATCGTGTCATTGATCAACGTCACGCGCACTCGCTCGCCGAGCCGGAACGGGATCGGTTCGGCTGGGTCGCTTAGCTTCACGCCATCGAACGACCACATGTAACGTTCCATGTTTCCGGTCAGATGGATGTCGAGCGACCGCGAGGGTGCGCGAACATCCTTGTTGCGGTCGAGCGACACGAGGTCACGATAGACGAGCACGCGATGATCTAGCCCCTCAAGACCCTGAGGCGCTTCGCCGCTCCGATCCATCGGCATCGGTGAAATCGTCTGCACGCCTGGTCCCATCTTAACCTGGGGAGCATTGCGGCCATCGCGCATGTTCATGCTCATTGCACCGCTCTGCGACCCAGAAGACGCGGCGGCGCCATGATCCATCCCCGCCATCGAAGAAGAGCTGCCAGCGGCAGCTCCGCTGGCAGCTGCAGGACCCATGCCGGACATTCCCGCCATCGACCCACCGGACATCCCGGACATCGATCCACCGGCCATCCCAGGCATGGACGCCATTCCAGGCGTTGCTGCAGCGGAAGACGCTCCCATCCCGGCCATTCCTGCCACAGCGGCGGAGGCCGCACTGGCTGCCATCGAACCATGGTCGGTCGGCTCGCGCCATCCGGTTAGCTTGGCTAAGTTGCGTGAGGCGTTCTGCTCTGCCGACGGATCGATACCTCTCAGCATGGCTGGGTTCTTACCGCTCATGTCCATGCCCGACATGCCCTGCATGTCACTCATGTCCATGCCCATGTCCTTCATTGTCGTAAGCGGACGTGGGCGTAGCGGAGGAACAGGCGCAATCATTCCTGCCCGCGGCGCCAAGGTCGCGCGACCCTGTCCAGAGCGGTCAATGGACTCGCTGACGAAGCTGTAGGCGCGATCACCCGGCGTCACGATGACATCGAAAGTCTCGGCCACGCCGATCTGGAATTCATCGACGGTTACCGGGCGGACATTCTGCCCGTCCGCCTGAACCACCGTCATCGGCAAGTCGGGGATTCGGACGTTGAAGTTGGTTTGCGCAGCGGCATTGATGATCCGAAGCCGGACGCGTTGACCAGGCGTGAAGAGACCGGTCCAGTTGTCATAGGGACCATAGCCATTGACGGTGAAGGTATAGGTCGAGCCGGTGACGTCGGCGATGTCGGCGGGATCCATGCGCATCTTTGCCCATTGCCGGCGCTCGCTAAGCGGCATGTCCCTGCCAGCCAGGAGGCCGGAAAGTGTAAGGCGCTGCATGTTGAAATAGCCGCCGCCCATTTGCTTCAACTTCCGGAAAATGGTTGCTCCGCCCATTGGACTGTGGTCGGCGAGTACGATGACGTGCTCACGATCGTAAGCAATGGGGTCTGGCCCAGCTGGATCGATGACGATCGGCCCGTACAGTCCGTCCTGTTCCTGATACGACGAGTGACTGTGGTACCAGTAGGTTCCAGACTGCATGACCGGGAAGGCATAGTCGAAGGTTGTCCCAGGGCGGATGCCGGGGAAGCTCACGCCTGGCACGCCGTCCATAGGAAAGGGGACGAGAAGGCCATGCCAGTGGATGGAGCTGTCCTCCGGCAATGAGTTTGTGACTTTCAGGCGAACCTGTTGGCCTTCTTTGAGCCGGATGAGCGGTCCCGGAACGGTCCCGTTGATCCCGATCGCCTTGCTCAACCTGCCGTCGACACGCACCGCGACGTTGCCAATCGAGAGAGCAATGTCTGTTCCACTGACGGTCGGCAGAGGCCTAACCAGGCCGGGCGAAAGCGGCTTGGCCCAGCTCGGCATTGATGATGCAAGGACCATGGTGCCACCAGCAGCAGCGGCTCCGCGCATAAGCTGGCGGCGGTCAAGAAGGCGCGACATGAAGAGCTCCCGTGAGGCCAAACGCGGCCTGCTTAATCCTGTTACGCAGCGCCACGTAGAAACCCTTAGGTTCGCCCCAATTTCTCGAACAAACGAGCGCGAGCACGATAGAGTCGGGTCTCGACGGCCTTCTGACTAATGCCAAGGACTTCGGCTGTTTCAGCCTGGCTCATCCCTTCGATCGTTCGAAGAACGAGGGGCTCCTTCAAATTGGTTGGGAGGGATGAGATGGCGCGCCTCACCCGATCTAATTCCTGGCGATCGGCAACAGCGTCGTCGAGCGCGACTTGGCCATCGGCTACGGATTCGGCTTCGCTGCCCATCGGAAGGGCGAAAGAAAGCATGCGGCGGACGGCGCGGCGTCGCGCCCAGTCGCGACACTTATTGATGGCGATGGCGGACAACCACGCCTTCATCGAACGAGCGCCATCGAACCGCGAAAGCGCCTGGTGAGCAGAAACGAATGTCTCCTGCACAAGATCGAGGGCTTCATCGGGATCCCCAACCCATGCCCGCGCAAGACGAAAAACCGGCTGGCGATAGCGGCGCATGATCTCAGCAAATGCAGCTTGCCGACCTGCGATACTAAGGTCGGCTAGCTCGCTATCGCCAAGCGACGTGTAGTCGAGGCTCACTGCTGATTGTCGGTGAGTGCCTTCACCACCGCCTGGTCGTAGGCGGCGGTCTGATTGGGGCGCAAGATTTGCCGCATGGCAAAGATGTGTGCGAGCGTCCCCTTCTGGAGTTCACCCATCACGGCATGACTGCGATCAACAGCGGCAATCACTCGTGGACCGTTGCCATGTTCCTGCTCGATTGCATCCGCCAGCCGCGCGTTATCGGCCCTCAACTCCAACTCGAGCGCCTTTCGCTGCACTGCGAAGCGTTGCTCAAGAAGCTGGAGCTGCGCCTGCTGGTTCTGGTCAAGCGCGAGCCTGTGATGCAGCACTTCGTGGAGCTCGGCGCCCGGCTGCGTTGGCTTGGGAAGGATCGCCCTTCCAGCAAAGACACCGCCTACCGCCGCGAGGAAGCAGGCTAGGACGGGCATGAGAAGACGGAAGCGTCGGCTCACGGCTCACCGATCAACAGTGTTGAAGGCGCCAATGGCTGGGCGGGTCCCAACGGTGCGAGGGACGCTGCCGCAGTTGAAGGCAGCGGTACCCCTGCACCCATCACTCCGATCAGGGCCGCCACGACAAATACGGCTGGTCCGATCCGAAGGCCGACGCGTGCCGCCGATCCCGCTGCAATGCGCGCGAGCACATTCGCTTCTATTGCGTCTAAACCCAAAGGTATCGGCACCTGCCCAAGTCTCTCCAGCGTCCGATCGAGGTCGTCCAATCTTCTCACTCCACCCTCACTAGCATAGATTACGCACGATGGGCCGCCAGCCCTCACCAAGTTCGTGTGAGGGATTGGCCATCGGCTTGCGTAATGACGGGCAGGGACCCTCTTACGGAAGAACCAAACATGAAGCGCTTACCTTTAGTCATTGCTGCCGCGGCCGTCGCTATGCTTTCGAGCGCGGCAAACGCCCACCCGAAGCTTCTCTCTGCGACGCCGGCGGCCAACTCGTCAGTCGTGAGACCATCGCACATTGACCTGCGCTTCAGTGAGAAGCTGATGCCGGCGTTTTCCAAGGCTGACCTCGTGATGGCGGCGATGCCCGGAATGGCGGCGATGAACATCGCCAGCACGGCCGTCGTTGCTCCTGACGGTCGCAGCCTCGTCATCACCCCGAAAGCACCGCTGCACTCCGGCCGTTACAATGTGGTCTGGCATGTCGTCTCGACCGATACTCACAAGGTAGCGGGAAATTTTGTTTTTGCGGTGAAGTAGAACAATGGCGGATTGGTCGCTGATTGCAGTTCGTTTGGCACTCTATGTCGTGCTGTCTGCGATGTTCGGCTTGGCCGCCTTCAGCCTATATGGACTGACCATGCGTGAGCGCGGCGACGCGCTCACGCTACGCCCGTGGTTAATCGCAAGCGCTTGCCTAGGCCTCATCCTGTCGATCGCGTGGTTGATACTAATGGCCACATCGATGGCAGGCACATCGCTGTGGCCGATCGACCAGGAGGCTCTGGGCGCACTGCTGACGGGCTCGGCCATCGGAACGGCGTGGAAGGTGCGGATGGTCGCGCTCGTTGTTGCAACTGCTTGCGCGGGTGCGAGCCCTAATCGCACCTTACCCCTGATCCTGGTTACGGCGTCGGGCGCTGTCGGCCTTGGGAGTCTGGCTTGGACCGGGCATGGCGCGATGGACGAGGGCTCCATCGGCTGGGCTCACCTTGTTGCCGACATCTTCCACCTGCTCGCTTCGGGCACTTGGGTCGGAGCCCTAGTCGGACTGCTCTTGCTGGTCTCACGTCCCGTAGTCCGGGTAGACGCCTCGCACCTTCGTTTGACCCATCGCGCGCTTCACGGGTTCGGCAGCATCGGAACCATCGTCGTAGGAACGATCGTCATCTCCGGCCTCGTCAATGGTTGGGTGCTCGTCGGATTAGGTAACATAACGACCCTAACGTCCAACCTTTATGGTCAGCTTTTTGTTCTGAAGCTCGTGCTGTTCGCGGCCATCCTTGGCTTGGCTTCGCTGAACCGTTTCCGTCTGACGCCGGCCTTCGAACAGTCGATCGCAGCCGAGAATCACCGCGGAGCACTCGGTGCACTGCGCACAAGCTTGCTCGTGGAAACCGGCTGCGTCGTTGGCATACTCGGGCTGGTGGCCTGGTTAGGAACCCTGTCTCCCTCGGCTTCGGCAATGTGAGGCGCATGAATTCCTGACGCCTGAATCGCCGATCGCCGGGCGCATTAGCGAGGTGCGGGCAGTTGTAGGTGCCCGCACCGTCTTCTCAAGCGGCCATTTTCTCGCATTCCTTGGCGCAGCGGTTACAAGCGGCGGCACACTCTTCCATCCCATCGAGCGCCTCACAGCTCGTCGCGCACGCCCGGCAAATCTCAGCGCACTCGCGGCAGATATGCTGATGGTGCTCGGACCCGCGCGCCATGAAGTCGATCGTGACTGCGCAAATCTGGGCGCAATCCATCATGATCTTCATATGCTGCGGCTGGGCGTGACGTCCGCCCGCTTCTAGGCAGTGATTCATCGCCATGTTGAGGCAGGTCACATGGCAATCATGGCAGGCGTCCATGCAAGCCTTCATTGCGGGGTCCATCTGATGCATCGGTCGTTCTCCGTGTGAAACCCCGCCCATCATCAGCTACGCGCCGGCGCGCGCCATCCCTTTCCGAAATTACTGGCCGGCTCCTCGCCTGGCTACATCGTCCATCGGCCGAATAGCGTGGCAATCACATTTCCGCCCGCGAGCATCATGAGGGTTAAAACCGTCATCGCAGCAATCTGAGCGTTGGTCACGCCCGCGTTCAATGCCATGCCTTCCGTGTTCTCCGCCATGTCGTGGGTCATCCCAGGCATCGCCGGCGGTGGCCGCTCGGCCGAGACATCGTGCCCACCTTGGCCAAGCGCGCGCTCCGTTCCCATCCCATGCTTCAATCGGACACCGACAAGCCATAAGTTGATCGGATAGGCCGTAGCGAAGCCGACCAGAGTGGCCAGCGACATCACGCCCCAAAACCGGAGCGAGCTGGCGTGCATCGCTGCCATGTCCCTGCTCATCAACAGCACCATCGTTGGGATCATGCCGGCCATCACGGCGTTCATGGAAAGCCATTCGGGAACGAAGGACATTCGAAGCGCCCGGATGTAGGAGCCCCCCGCCATGTCGCGCATGAACAGGGCTTGGAAGATGAACAGGCCGAAGCCAAACCCGAAGACATATTCGGCCGTGACATCTAACCACATCGGCAATCCGAGCGCCGTGGTGATTGCCGCTGCGACAATGACCCCGGTCGCGTCACCAGCCATGCAATGAATGGACGACCCGAATGCCTGCTTCCAAAGTGGGCGGATGAAGTCCTCGTGGCGCTGGTTTGGCGGTTCCTGACAGGACAGGACATAAGCGGCAGCCATGATGGGCCCGCCGTAAAGGGTCACCAGCAGCCAGCCCCATTTCATCACCTTCATTTCGGGATTGCGGGTGAACGCGTCCCAAGCGACGTAGCCGACCGATAGAGCGGTCAACACAAACCACCCGATCAAAAGCGGATCAAGCCACGAATCCGGCGAAGGCATCGTCATCGTCATCGTTACGCACCCCTTTGAAGAAGGATACGCGGGGTTCGGCCTGAGCCCTCGCCAACGGCGACCTAGGTTAGCTTGCTCGCAATGGCTTTGATCGCCTTCAACCCCGATCCGAAACGAGCAATGGCTTCGCGGTTCTTTTCCAATTCGCTGTACGGCAGATAGGCGATGTTGAGGTCAGCGATTCGACTGAATGCCGGTCGCCGCAGCTGAGCGCGAACATCGCTCTCGCGCGCGTCGGGCGCGACAAGGAACATGCCGGCTGCAGCATGAATCTCGCCGCCACTAAGTGCCAGATCGAGCATCCGCACGATCCCTGAGTAGATGGAGGTCGAATGCTCCACTTCGAAAGCGGCGGTCACATGCTCGCCGCCCTTCTCCAACCAGAGCACGTCGATCAGACGGATTGAATCTGCGCCGCTCGAAGTCGCGATCGAGTCCGGGAGCCGTTCTAGACAGCCGTGCCCAAGCGCCAAGTCATTCAAGAGTCGGCTTCGGTCGTTGGAAGCGATCCAAACATCATAGCCGAGTGCCAGGCCAAGATCACGCAACCAGCCCTGAAGCTCGGTGTGGGTACGCTCGTTCTCGCCGTCCTGCTTTGCGGCTTTGCTGAGCGTGCGTGCTTCCTCGCGGGCGGTTTCCAGTCGCGAGGCCCAATCGTTGAGCGCCCTGCAGTCCGGCTCCAGGGGCGGGGCTGGATAGCGGCCTGACCCGATGTCGAACATCAAACCGCCGATCGCGCCCAGGTCGTTTGACAGAAGATCACGATATCGGTCGTTGAGGTCGAGGATCCCGGTTCGCATGGCAAGAAAGTGTTCCCAGCTTCCCAGCTTCACCTTCGCGCCAGTGAGTGCATTGTATCCGTTCACGATTGCAGTGTTGAAAGGCGGCACCAGGGTTGGGTGAAGAAAGTAGAGCAGGTTAGCGACCGCCGGCCCCAGCCCCTTGATCTTTAAGCGGTCGATGGTGTGAATATGGCTAATAATCTCCTCCGCCGTGTCGCAGCAGGAGCAGGCATCGAGCAGCCGGCCGAAAGCCCGTTGATTATCCGGGCTTTCGTAAATGTCAGGAATTCGGAGCTTGGGTTTCCACAAGAAGGCGTGGTCGGCACCTTTAAAGATCTGGCGTTGCTCGGCGACCGAGTGGACAACGGTTTCTAAAGACGATCCGCGGTACGCGACCCCGAAGGCACCTCGCTCGATTTCGCCAACGACTTGACTGATGCCTCGCCGGATAGAGCGGAAGTTCTTTAGCCGCTCATCCCACAAGAACCAGCTTCGATAGGTTGCCCCCGGATCGTCGCGCCAGTTCGCGATTAGCCGACGAATAAAGAATTCGTGATCACCGCTTGGCTTTGGCTGTTCAAGTTGCGCAGCCATCCCGGCCTCCCCTCCCCGAGTGCAAGCCTTTGGCTCTAGCGAGCCCCGTCGGGGCCGTCGACTTTACTCATGCGTTCGAGGGAAAAGAGGCCCTCGTGCGTAGCACAAGTAGGATTGGCGGATCAGGTGTCGGTCTTCTTGAGTCCAGGGAGTTTTCGCATGAACGACGGGCATCCCCAGTCTCCGCCAGAAGGCCATGGCTGCTGCGAGGGCTCCGTCCCGCAGCCGCGGGACGCCGAACGCCAGCCGGCTGAGGTAGGGTGCTGCTCACGGAATAGTGCGTCAGCTGGCGTGCAAGCCGTCACGGACCCCGTGTGCGGGATGAAGGCCGATCCGGCAACTAGTGCGCACCATGCCGAACACGCCGGTCATAGCTTTCATTTTTGCAGTGCGGGGTGCCGAGCCAAGTTTGTCTCCGACCCCGAGGCGTATCTCCGTGATGATGGGCAAATCGATCAGGCACAGGGTGCGGCTATGAAAACGGTCACTGACGCCGTGTGCGGCATGACCGTTGATCCGGAAGCGACGCCGCACCATTCAGAGCACGCTGGGCAAGCTTATCACTTTTGCAGCGCCGGGTGCCGGACCAAGTTCGTCGCCCAGCCTGACGCGTATCTGGGTGGACAGCCGCGCCCGGAACCGAAAGCGACGCCGGGCGCGATGTGGACGTGTCCGATGCATCCCGAGATTCGCCAGGAAGGGCCCGGGACCTGCCCGATCTGCGGCATGGCGCTCGAACCCGAAGAGCCGTCGCTCGACGATGCGCCCAACCCCGAGCTGGTCGACTTCACCCGTCGGTTCTGGATTGCCACAGCGCTAACCATCCCGCTGCTCGCCGTATCCATGTTTGCCGAACTGCTTGGCTACGAACTGGTCAGTTCCGCTGCCTCGCCGTGGGTTCAACTCGCGCTCGCCGGGCCAGTGGTGCTGTGGGCCGGTGCGCCGTTCTTCGTGCGAGGATGGCGATCAATCGTCACGCGGCATCTGAATATGTTCACGCTGATTTCGATCGGGGTTGGTGCTGCGTTCCTATACAGCTTGTTCGCAACGGTAGCTCCTGGGACCTTTCCTTCGACGTTCCGGATGGGCGCAGTCGTTCCGGTTTATTACGAGGCCGCAGCCGTCGTCGTGACGCTGGTGCTGCTCGGGCAGGTGCTCGAATTGCGCGCTAGGGCGGCGACTGGTCGTGCGATCCGAGCGCTGATGGATCTCGCGCCCAAGCTTGCGCGTCGGCTGCGGGCTGACGGGTGGGAGGAGGAAGTCAGCCTTGCCGAAGTGGCGGCCGGCGATCGGCTGCGAGTGCGTCCCGGCGAGGCGGTGCCGGTCGATGGAGTGGTGGTCGACGGCCGCAGTTCGGTCGATGAGTCCATGTTGACCGGTGAGCCCGTTCCAGTGCTCAAAGAATTGGGCGCGGAGGTCACGGGCGGAACAGTCAACGGCACGGGAAGCCTTGTCATGGAAGCCCGGGCGGTCGGCTCGAATACGATGCTCGCACGGATCGTCCGGATGGTCGCCGAAGCGCAGCGCAGCCGCGCACCTATCCAAGCGGTCGCAGATAGAGTCTCCGGCTGGTTCGTGCCGCTGGTGGTGCTGATCTCGGTTGCAACATTTGTGGTCTGGTCAGTGTTCGGTCCTGAGCCCCGCATGGGCCACGCTCTCCTGAACGCGATCGCAGTGCTGGTAATCGCCTGCCCTTGCGCGCTCGGGCTCGCCACGCCCATGTCTATCATGGTCGGCACCGGCCGTGGAGCGCATGCCGGTGTGCTGGTCAAGAATGCGGAAGCCCTGCAGGCTTTTGAGAAGGTCGATACGTTGGTCATCGACAAGACGGGCACGCTAACCGAAGGCAAGCCTAAGCTGCTGGACATCGAGGCCTTGGGCGGCATCGAGCAAGACGAGTTGCTTGCACTTGCCGCCGCCGTTGAAGGCCAGTCCGAGCATCCGCTCGCTCATGCGATTGTCACGGCTGCCAAGGACAAGGGCCTGGTGATCGGCCGGGTCGAGGAGTTCGCCTCCCACACCGGCCTCGGCGTCAGCGCCAAGGTAGCCGGCCAGGAAGTCGTAATTGGCAATGCGGCCCAGATGAAAAGGGTCGGGATTGATCCTTCCTTCATCCACAGCGCGGCTGATCGTCACCGGCGCGATGGCGCTGGCGTCATGCTGGTCGCGGTCGACGGTAAGCTGGCAGGACTGCTGGCGGTCGCCGATCCGGTGCGATCCACGGCGGCGGAGGCTATCGCGACGCTCCGACGCGAGGGCCTGAGTGTCATCATGCTCACCGGGGACAATGAAGCTACGGCCGATGCAGTCGCGCGCGCGGTGGGCGGCCTAGACGATGTGCGCGCGGACTTGCGGCCCGAAGACAAAGCTCGGATCATCGCTGAGCTGAAGGCGAGCGGCGCTCGCGTGGCGATGGCCGGGGACGGAATCAACGACGCCCCGGCCCTGGCGATTGCGGATGTCGGCTTGGCGATGGGAACGGGGACCGATGTCGCGATTGAAAGCGCCGGCATAACCCTCACGCGTGGCGACCTCTCCGCAATCGTCCGCGCCCGCCGACTTGCTCAAGCTACTATGCGGAACATTCGTCAAAACCTGCTCTTCTCGTTCTTGTTCAACGGAATCGGCGTGCCCGTGGCGGCGGGTGTGCTTTACCCAGTTGCAGGCATCCTGCTCTCCCCCATGCTCGCTGGCGCGGCCATGGCGCTGTCTTCTTTCACAGTTGTGCTGAACGCCCTGCGATTGAATAGCGTCAGATTGTGAACGGCGATATTCTGGGAAAGCGGACGTGCTGTCCGCATCCAGCCCGGTCGACAAATATTATCGGTAACGGTTCTGCGTCTTCGAACGTATAAGGTTGCCCTCGATGAAGACGTTCCTCGCCATCTTTTTGATGCTATTCGCCGCGACCGCGGCATTTCCGGCCCCGACTGCGCACAGCAGCTGCGAGATGACGACGGGCAAGATGCACGGCATGACGATGGCGCCGGAGAGCTCGCATCCCGATGGGTCTTGTTGTGATTCGAACAAGGATTGCGCACAGGCTTGCGACATGGTTTGCGCACCTACGGCGGTGGCCCCCATGATGGCAGGCGTGGAACCGACGCGCTCTTTGCGCCTGGTGGCCGTCGCAAGTCGCCAGCCTCAGCTCACCTCGTTGATTTTCACGACGACAGACCCGCCTCCGAAGACTGTCGGCTAAAGCAGCCCCTAAGGCTGCCCTGAAGCGGCTCGCTCTTATGGGCGAGTTCCGGACGTTCCCGGCGCTGTGCGCCTGGGCGATAAAAGGGTCATACCATGCTTTTCAGTCTAACTGACGTACCGTCGGTGCGCTTTCGCGGCGTCCTGGCATTGGCCGCCATCCTCCTGTCGGGCGCAGCTCAAGGGCGACCGATGACGTTCGACGATGCGCTTAGACAGGCGCGCGGCGACGCGCCCTCGCTTCGGGCCAGATCGCTCGAGATTGATGCGGCGCGTCTACGACGCGACGCTACCGGGCGCCTGCCCGATCCAAAGTTGCGACTAGAAGAGGATAGTTTTCCGATCTCGGGGCCGTTGGCATTCAAACCCTCACGCGACGACTTCAACTGGTTCAGTGTCGGCGTCTCGCAGGACATTTTGAACGCCGCCAAGCGCCACGCCCAGCAGCAGCGAGCCGGAGCCGAGATCACGGTCGCAACGGCTCAAGCGACGGCCGAGACGCGCACTGTGGAGGTCCAAACCGCGCTTGCGTGGATTACCGTCGCTTTCGCCCAGAAAAGGGTCGCCGCGCTCGACTCGGTTAGGCGGCGGCTCGACCGGCTGGTCGGCACGACGCCGAGCGCGGTCGCGGCGGGCAACGCGCGACCAGCGCAGGTGTTGGCGGGGCGCCAGGCACTCGCCGCGCTCGATGATCGCCGGGATGAGCTAATCTCGGCTTTGGCGAAGGCTCGTGCTGTCCTTACACGGTGGACCGGCGATCCCGATCCGGCGATCGCCGGGCCCGTACCGAACTTCGAGGTCGATGCCGCGCGCCTTGAGGCCGCGCTGGACGGAAATCCCGCACTGGCGACTGTCGCCGCCAAGGTCACTCAGTCGCTAGCGGAGGTCCGGGTCGCGGAAGCGGAGCGGCGCCCGGACTTCAGCGTCGATGTCAGCTATCAGCGCCGCGACCCACGCTTTGGCGACTATGTCTCGGCCGGGGTAACGATCGGCCTTCCGCTTTTCCAGAAGCACCGTCAGGCGCCCCTCATCGCCGCGCGTCAGGCCGATGCCGCACGGGTGCTCGCCGAGCAGGAGGCCGCGCGGCGCGCGCTCCGCGCCGAGCTCGACGCCGGACTGGCCGAACACGCCGCTCACCACGCCCGGCTGGAGCGTGCCCTCCGGACCATCGAGCCACTCGCCCGCGAGCGGGTCGACCTGGAGACGGCCAGCTATTCAGCTGGACGGGCCGGGCTGATCGACATTGTCGATGCCCACAGCGCGCTGGCCAACGCGATGCTCGACACGCTCGACCGAGAGGCCGACGTCGCTCTCGAAGCAGCGCGGATCAATCTCACCTATCGGAGCGCGGCACGATGACCTCAGTCTTCCGCACACCCCCGGGCCGCGCCGCGATCCTCGCAGTGGTCGCCAGCGGTGCGATCGGCTTCGGCATCGCTCGCTGGACCGCACCTGCTGCTCAAACGGAGACCGGTGCCTCTGCTTCCGAAAGCAAGAAGAAGGTCCTCTATTACTACGATCCGATGGTGCCGCGGGAGCACTATAGCAGTGCAGATGCACTCTCATCCATGGGGATGAAGGCGTTCAAACCCAGATATGCGGACGAAACCGACGCAGTCGCCGGGCCGCCATCGGTAACGGTCGATCCGGGCGCTCAACAGAATCTCGGGATCAGGGTCGCGACCGCGACGACCGGCACGCTTGCTGGCGCGCTCGACGTCACTGGCACGGTCGACTTCAACCAGCGCGATGTTGCTATAGTGCAGGCGCGATCTACGGGCTTCGTCGAGCGGGTCTATCGCCGGGCGCCGGGCGACGTGATCCCAGCCGGCGCACCGATCGCCGATCTGCTGGTGCCCGAGTGGGGCGGCGCGGAAACCGAGTACAGCGCCGTGCGCCGCACCGGCGATCGCGCCCTGATCGCCGCAGCAGGCCAGCGGTTACGGCTGCTCGGGGTTTCAGCCGGCCAGACGGGGCGGCGCGGAGTGGTAACCGTCCGAAGCCCGATCAGCGGTGTGATTCAGACGCTCGATGCTCGAGCCGGGGTGACGCTCGCGCAAGGCCAGACGCTCGCCCAGATCAACGGACTTGGCACCGTGTGGCTCAACGCGGCGATCCCGGAGGCACAGGCTGGTCAGGTACGTGTCGGTCAGTCAGTTACCGCCGATTTGACCGCCTTTCCAGGTGAGCCTTCCGGGGGGCGCATCGTTGCGGTTCTGCCGACAGCCTCGACTGAGAGCCGGACGCTCACCGTCAGGGTCGAGTTGCCAAATCACGGCACGCGGCTGCGGCCGGGCATGTTCGCGACCGTCCACCTCACGAACGAGGCGCGGTCGGCCCTGCTCGTGCCGAGTGAAGCGGTCATCCGCACGGGCAAGCGAACCCTTGTGATGCTTGCTGAACGGAAGGGCCATTATCGCCCGGCGGAGGTGCGCGTCGGCCGGGATGTCGGCGGTCAGACAGAAGTCCTCGCCGGGCTTAGCCCGGGTGAGAAAGTGGTCGCGTCGGGTCAGTTCCTGCTCGACTCCGAGGCAAGCCTTAGCGGTATTCCGGCGCGGCCAATCGGGGGCGGCACCAAGTGATCGCCCGGATTATCCGTGCGTCGGTCAAAGGCCGCTATCTGGTTCTCCTAGCCGCGCTCGTCGTAATCGTGATCGGCATCGGTGCGATCAAAACGACCCCCGTAGATGCCTTGCCCGACCTTTCGGACGTGCAGGTCATCGTCAAGACCAGCTATCCGGGGCAGGCACCCCAAGTCGTCGAGAGCCAAGTCACTTACCCATTGGCGACGACGATGTTGTCGGTGCCAGGGGCGCGGGTCGTGCGCGGCTATTCTTTCGAGGGCGACAGCTTCGTCTATATCCTATTCGACGACAGCACAGACCTGTATTGGGCGCGCAGCCGCGTTCTCGAATATCTCAGTCAAGTGCAGAGCCGGCTGCCTGAAGGCGCCAAGGCATCGCTTGGCCCGGACGCGACAGGCGTCGGGTGGATCTACGAATATGCCTTGGTCGATCGAACCGGCCGGCACGATCTGTCTGAACTGCGCAGCATCCAGGACTGGTTCCTGCGCTACGAGCTCAAGACCATTCCCGGTGTCGCCGAAGTCGCAAGCATCGGCGGCATGGTAAGGGAATATCAGGTCTTGCTCGATCCGCAGAAGCTCGCCTCCTACGGCATCACACACGATCAGGTCGCGGACGCGCTCAAGCGCGCCAATCAGGAGAACGGTGGCTCGGTCGTTGAAATGGCCGAGGCGGAATATATCGTTCGTTCGACCGGCTATCTAAGTTCACTCGACGACTTTCGCGCGGTTCCGCTGAAGACGGCAGCCGGCGGCGTTCCGGTGCGGCTGGGTGACGTCGCCACGGTCCAGGTCGGTCCCGCCATGCGCCGCGGGATTGCCGAACTGAACGGCCAAGGTGAAGTCGCTGGCGGCGTCATTGTCATGCGTCAAGGCAAGAATGCGCGCGAAGTGATCGACGGCGTGCGCACCAAGCTCGCCGAACTGAAGAAGAGCCTGCCGCCTGGCGTCGAGGTGGTCACCACCTATGATCGTTCGGGGTTGATCGACCGTGCGGTCGAAAACCTCACCAGCAAGTTGATTGAGGAGTTCATTGTCGTCGCGTTCGTCTGCGGACTCTTTCTTTGGCACGCCCGGTCGGCGCTGGTTGCGATCCTGACGCTGCCGCTCGGTATCTTATTCGCGCTGATCGTCATGCGCCTGCAAGGCGTCAACGCCAATATCATGTCGCTAAGCGGCATCGCCATCGCCATTGGCGCGATGGTCGATGGCGCAATCGTGATGATCGAGAATGCCCACAAGCATATCGAACATTGGGAGCGCGATCGCCCTGGCGACGTACTGGAAGGTCCGGAGCGGTGGCGCGTCATCACCGACGCCGCAGCCGAAGTTGGTCCGGCGTTGTTTCTCAGTCTCCTGATTATCGCGCTGTCGTTCGTGCCGGTGTTCTCGCTTCAGGGGCAGGAAGGACGCTTGTTCGCCCCGCTCGCGTTCACAAAAACCTATGCGATGGCCGGCGCGGCGATCCTCTCGATCACCTTGATCCCCGTCCTCATGGGCTTCTTCATTCGCGGTAAAATCCCGGTGGAGGAGAGCAATCCGATCAATCGCTGGCTGACCCGTCTCTACCGACCGGCGCTCGACTGGACGCTGTCCCGGCCCAAGCAGGTGCTGGTCATTGCGGCGCTGCTATTCGCCACCATCCTCTGGCCCGTTACCCGGCTCGGCGGCGAATTCATTCCGCAAATGAACGAGGGCGATCTGCTTTACATGCCCTCGGCACTGCCCGGCCTGTCTACCGCCGAGGCGGGACGGCTGCTTCAGCAGACCGACCGCCTGATCAAGACGGTGCCGGAGGTTGCCACCGTGTTCGGCAAGGCCGGACGCGCAGACACGGCAACTGATCCCGCGCCGCTCGAAATGTTCGAGACGACCATCCGCTTCAAGCCGAAGAGCGAGTGGCGAGTGGGCATGACGCAGGACAAGCTGATCGATTTGCTCGATCGCACCGTGAAGGTGCCCGGACTCGCGAACTTCTGGATTCCGCCAATCCGCAACCGCATCGACATGCTGTCGACTGGCATTAAGAGCCCGATCGGGATCAAGGTCGCGGGCTCGAATTTGGCCCAGATCGACGAGGCCGCCCACAAGATCGAACTCGTGGCGAAGACCGTACCCGGCGTCAGTTCGGCACTCGCGGAGCGTCTGACGGGCGGCCGCTATGTCGAGGTTGTGATCAATCGTGCGGCCGCGTCGCGCTACGGCATGAACATCGCCGACGTGCAGTCGATCGTTTCCGGGGCCATTGGCGGCGAGACCATCGGCGAGACAGTCGAGGGGCTGGCGCGTTATCCGATCAACCTCCGCTACCCACGTGAGTTACGCGACAGCCTCGACGATCTCAGGCAGCTGCCTGTGGTAACCCCGTCGTATCAGCAGATCACGCTAGGCACCGTTGCGGACATCCATGTTGCCGATGGGCCGCCGATGCTGAGAAGCGAGAACGGTCGGCCGGTCACGTGGATTTATATCGATGGCAGGGACCGCGCCCTGACCGAGATCGTGGGCAATCTCCAGCGTGCCGTAGCCGCGAACGTCAAGCTGTCACCGGGAGTCAGCGTCACCTACACTGGCCAGTTCGAGTTTCTCCAGCGCGCGGTTGCACGGCTCAAGATCGTTGTGCCGGCAACGCTACTGATCATCTTTCTGCTGCTCTACGCGACTTTTCGGCGGCTGGACGAGGCAGCGTTGATCATGGGCACCCTGCCGTTCGCCCTCACGGGCGGCGTTTGGCTGCTTTATCTGCTTGGCTACAATCAATCGGTTGCGACTGGGGTTGGCTTCATCGCGCTGGCCGGCGTCTCCGCCGAGTTCGGCGTGGTCATGTTGATCTACTTAAAACACGCTTTGGCCGAACGACCCTCGCACCCGGATGGACAACAGATTGAAGAGGCGGTGCGGGAAGGCGCGCTGCTTCGAGTTCGACCCAAGGCGATGACCGTCGCAGTCATTCTCGCGGGTCTTTTTCCGCTCTTGATCGGGACGGGAACCGGGTCGGAAGTAATGAGCCGTATCGCCGCCCCGATGATCGGCGGCATGTTGACGGCACCCCTGCTGTCCATGCTCGTCATCCCCGCTGGCTATCTCTTGCTAAGACGACGCGAGGGGAAGCGATCGCAACGGATCCAACCTCCTCTCTAGCGGATGGTTCGAGACTTGAGGAGGAGGCAAGAGCTGATGGCCTGAGCTGACTCTCACCTGGCTTAGCTAGGTGTTCAGCTTAACAGTCTTACCGTCCTCTTTGGTGAAGTATTCCGGGCGCCGATCGAGAAGGTCGAGTACAACCTCGGAGGGGCGTGAAAGCTTAGAGCCTTTGGGCGTGACAACGATGGGTCGGTTTACCAAGATGGGATGCTCGAGCATCGCGTCGAAAATCTGTTCGTCGGTGGCATCCGGCGCGAGGAGCCCGAGCTCCGCCGCAGGCGTTCCCTTCTCGCGCATTATGTCGCGCGGGCGCATGTGCATGGCAGCGAGCAGCTCGCCAAGTTGCTGTCGCGTCCAACCCGCTTTCAGATACTCGATAATCTTCGGCTCGTACCCAGCGGCTCGGATCATGGCGAGCGTGTTGCGCGACGTGCCGCAGGCGGGGTTGTGATAGATCGTGATCGGGAATTCGGTCATGCGAGGCGCTCCTGTCTGAATAGCCAACCGCTTAACAGTGCGGCGAGCGCTGCACCGGCGAGTTGGGCGATGATGAAGGCGGGTGCTGACGACGGTGCGATGCCGGCAAACGTGTTGCTGAGCGACCGGGCGATCGTCACTGCAGGGTTCGCGAACGAGGTCGACGCTGTGAACCAGTAGGCGGAGGTAATGTAGAGGCCAACGATGAACGGCGTCGCCTCGGGCCGGAAACGGAGCGAACCGAGGATGGCAGCGATCAGCCCAAAGGTCGCCACGCCCTCCGAAAATGCCTGGGCCGGTCCGTCGCGCAGCTTGCTCGAGATCTGGAGCACCGGCTCGGCAAACATTAGGTGTGCCGCCCACACACCCGCGACGGCACCGATGATTTGAACGGCAATGTATGCCGCGGCCGTCGACGCGTTGAGTTCACGACGGGCGGCGAAGACGAGCGTGACAGCTGGGTTGAAGTGGGCCCCCGAGAGCGGACCGAACATCGTGATGAGCACGACCAAACCTGCGCCGGTCGCAAGTGTGTTGCCGAGCAGGGCGACAGCGGCGTTCCCGGCGGCAAGCCGGTCGCCCATGATGCCCGAGCCGATTACAATCGCGAGCAGCAGGGCCGTCCCCAGTGCCTCCGCGGCGAGACGGCGTGACAGGTCGAACTGCTGGAGGGGCGGCTCGAGGCTTGGCGAAGTCACGCTGGCGCCGGGGCGTCGTCTGCGCAGCAGGCGGTTCGCGCCATGATCGCCGCCAGCGGCGCGCAGATCGCCGGGGAGCCCTGGCAGCAATCTTCGACAAGGTAGGAGAGCAGCGCCGACATCGGCTCATAAGCTGCGGTGTAGATGATCGACCGACCTTCTCGTCTCGACTCAATCAGCCCGGCATGGGTGAGGACGCTAAGGTTGGCCGAAAGTGAGTTGGCCGGAACTCCGAGGTGGCGCGCGATCTCACCGGCCGCAACGCCGTCCGCTCCGGCCTGCACGAGCATGCGGAACACGGCGAGCCGGCCCTCGTGGGCGAGCGCCGCCAGAGCGGCAACGGCGAGCTTGCTTTCCATACTTCCACGTTATTAGAAGTGTACGAGCTTGCCAACCATAATGTTGCGCACGCCCCGCCAGAGTGAGTGATGACCGACGACTTTCCAGCCCTGTCACCCGAGCATATCGACCGGCCCTCGCTGGAGAAGCTGATACCTGTGACGGTGTCCACGCATCCACCTCGGTTCCTGCTCCTCTACGGCTCGCTGCGGGAGCGGAGCTTCAGCCGCCTGCTGATCGAGGAGGCAGACCGCCTGCTGCGCAACATGGGTGCAGAGACGCGGATTTATGATCCGCGCGGCTTGCCCCAGCCCGACGACGCACCCGCGACCCACCCCAAGATCGCCGAGCTCCGCGAGTTGTCGATCTGGTCGGAGGGGCACGTGTGGTGCTCACCGGAACGGCACGGCGCCATGACCGGCATCTTCAAGAGCCAGGTCGACTGGCTGCCGCTGGAAAGCGGCGGCGTTCGCCCCACCCAGGGCCGGACGCTGGCGGTGTGCCAGGTCAATGCAGGCTCGCAATCGTTCAACACAGTCAACCAGCTCCGCATCTTAGGACGGTGGATGCGGATGATCACGATCCCGAACCAATCCTCTGTCGCCAAGGCCTTTAACGAGTTCGACGACAACGGCCGAATGAAGCCGTCAGATTATTATGCGCGGCTCGTTGACGTCATGGAGGAGCTCTACAAATTCACGCTGCTGACCCGCGACCGGTCGGAATACCTTGTGGACCGCTATAGCGAGCGGCAGGCTAGCGAACACCATCCGGTCGTCCCGCTCTGATTAACGCCGAGCCGAATGAGGCGAGAGATTCAGCGGCCCATTGGCCCATGACGAGTGTAAGGGCGCCACTATAAAGTGGCTCAGCTCAGAAACCTCTGCCAGAGCGCGGTGTCCGCCAATATGGCGACCTCAATGCGCGTGCTGGCCGCGGTCGGCTCGCGTATCGTTCATTGGATGGGAGGGCAAGAAGCGCTCGGAGCTCTTCCGATCGCCTCTTCCTTGCCGCCAATCTTTACAAAGTGTGACGTAGCCTTGGAAACTGGAAGTCGGCCCCGACCGGCGGCGGCATTCGTCGCCTCGAATGCGGCCCCAGTGGCTTGGCGGGCCGTTCGACTAGGACGACCGCTTCTGGGAGGCCAGATCACCGGCATCATGAAGGCGCAAATCGACCACTTCCCGCTCAACATGGGCGGAATCAGGCCGACGCAGGGGCGCACTCTGGCCGTGACGCAGGTGTCGGCGGGATCGCAATCGTTCAACAGCGTCAACACGCTGCGTATACTTGGTCGCTGGATGCGGATGACGACCAGTCCGAACCAGTCGAGCGTCGCCAAGGCCTACCAGGGATTCGACGAGACCGGGCGAATGAAGCCGTTCAACCATTATGACCGGAGCGTAGACGTCATGGAGAAGTTGGTCCGCTTTCCCTGGCTGCTCCGCACCCACGGCGCGGCGCTCGTCGACCGCTTTTCGGAGCGAAAGGAGGCTGGCGCCAAGATGCTTGGCGCGGCCTCAATCTAGCCAGCGAGTCCCAAGGGTCGACGTGTGCTTGGCTAAGGAGCGTCCGCTTCTAGGCGATCGTTTGGCGGCCGTGATGGGCCGAGAGATGGGCGCTTTGCGGTGGTTGAGCTCAACAAGCCAGGTCCGCGGAAAGTTATTTTCAAATCGCCGAAACTTGCGCCTGGACGCGGGCTATTCACGAGGTAAATTCGAGCGTCGGACACTAAAAAGTTCAATGTGAGCCTCGAACCCCTGTTCTTTTGGCGGAGCGAGAGCGCAAAACGCTCTCGCATAAAGTTGGTCGGGGAGAGAGGATTCGAACCTCCGGCCCCTGCCTCCCGAAGACAGTGCTCTACCAGGCTGAGCTACTCCCCGACCGACCACCGCGCGGTGACGCGGCGGTCAAGGCGGGGGCCTCTTAGGCGGCGGTCGGTGGGGATGCAACCCGCTTCACGGTCCGCCCGCCGGCGTCGCTTCATTCGGCGGACAAACGAGGCCGAGAAGCAGCAAAGAGGTCACAGCGAGACTTATTCGCGCGGTAACTCGAAACGGCCGCGCAACATTGAATAATCGGTCATTCTTTTGCGGTTAGCAGCGGTGGATGACCGAGCCCGTCCGTCTGCCAGATCCGGCCACTGCCGATCCCTTTACAGCCATGTTCCAGCAGGCCGACGGGTGGCGCCGCGATTGCCTGGCGCTGTTCGCGGAACTCGACGGAATCGTCGACAAGCTTCTCGCCGAACTGCAACCGCCGCGCCGGCGCCTGAAGCGACAGAAGCCCTCCGACCTGCCGCCGTTCGACCGGCTGCGTGAGCTGACCGGCAGCAAGGGAGCGCTGGCCAGCGTTGGCAAGGCGATATCGGAGACGCTGGCCGACCTTGCGCCATGGTGCGAATGGCGCCGACATCTTGATCATGGGGTGCTGACCGTCTGGCGCGGACGCGGGCATCAGTGGCTGCTCGCGCTTGCCTTTCAGCAGTCGGAAGCGGCGCCGACGCGCGCCTACGCCATCACCTGGTCGGAAGCGTGTGCGATGCGAACGCTGGTGACCAAGCGCATTGCCTCCCTGCGCAGCAACGCCCGCTCGCTGGCCAATGCCGTGGCGCTCGCCGCCTAGCTCGCGAAGGCTGGGTCGAGCCGGTAGGCCTTGCGCAGCAGCGCGGGCCAGGCGAGCAGCTTGGCGGCGATCTTGAGGCCCATCTGGCCCTGCTGGGCGGCAATCTCGGGGGTGCCCTGCGGCGGGTTGTTGATCTTGTCGCCCGCGGACAGGGCGTAGATCTGCGCCTCGCAGGCGCGCTCGAGGAAATACATGCGGATGAACGCCTCGCCGACGGTCTCGCCGACGGTCAGCGTGCCGTGATTGCGCAAAAGCATCGCCGAGCGAGTTCCGAGGTCGGCGACGATCCGCTCGCGCTCCTCGAGATCGGTGGCGACGCCTTCGTAATCGTGGAAGGCGAGATCGCCGCCGACCAGCATCGCGGTCTGAGTCAGCGGCAGCAGCCCCTCGGCATGGGCGGCGACCGCCTGGCCGTGCGGTGTGTGGAGGTGGATGACGGCATGAGCGTCGTCGCGCGCCATGTGTACCGCCGAATGGATGGTGAAGCCGGCCGGATTGGTCAGGAAGGGCGTCGGCTCGACCGGATTGCCCTGAAGATCGACCTTGATCAGCGACGAGGCGGTCACTTCCTCGAACATGAGGTTGTAGGGGTTGAGGAGGAAGTGGTGCTCCGGCCCCGGCACCCGCACGCTCATGTGGGTGAAGATGAGGTCGTCCCAACCGTAATGCGCGACAAGACGGTAGGCAGCCGCGAGGTCGATGCGCAGCTGCCATTCCTCGTCGCTGACTCGGCCTTCGAGGCTGGGGATCTCGACCGAGGCGAGCGGGCTCATCTGGTCCATGCCGCTGTTGATCGTGTCCACGCGATTCATGAGGCGGTCTCCTGTCGGTCGGGATGGGCGGCGGCAAAGGCCGGAAGCTCGGTCAGCATCGCGTCGATGCGGGTAAGCGTCGGGAAGCCGTCAAGCGGGGTGTCGAGCCGCCGCGCATTGTAGAGCTGGGGCACGAGGCAGATGTCGGCCATGCTGAGCTGGTCGCCAAAAAGGTAGGTGCCGGCAACCGGCGCGGCGAGGCCGTCCAGCGCCGCCAGCCCCTCACTGCACCAGTGACGGTACCAGGTATCGACCACTTCCTGCGACTGGCCGAGCTCATTCTTGAGATAACGCAGCACGCGCAGATTGTTGAGCGGGTGAATGTCGCAGGCGACGGTCAACGCCAGCGCCAGAACGTGTGCGCGCCCGGCGGGGTCTTTCGGGACGAACGGCGGATCCTTCACCTGCGCGTCGAGGAAATCGAAGATCGCCAGGCTCTGCGTGATCCGCTCGCCGTTCATCTCGAGCATCGGCACGAGCCCCTGCGGGTTGAGCGCGACATAGGCCGGCGCCTTCTGCTCGTCGTGGCGCAGGTCGACGGGATGCTGGGTGTAGGCGATGCCCTTGAGGTTGAGCGCGATCCGCACCCGGTAGGAGGCCGAGGAGCGGAAGTAATCGTGAAGGATCGCGTCGGGCATCGAAGAGGCCTTACTCCAACCCGTACGGTTCGAGAAAGGGCGCGATCACCTCGGGCGGTACGCGGATCGGGCGGCCGGCGGCCTTGTCGATGATTGCCCACACCGTGCGGGCGCGGACGCAGACCTTGCCGTCGGGGCCGATGAATTCCATCAGCCGGTCGAACTTGGCGCCCTTGGGCGCCTCGCCGACCCAGGTCCGCCCGGTCACCTTGTCGCCGACGAAAGCGGGGCGGAGGTAGTCGATCTCGTGGCGAACGATGACCCAGAAATAGTCGTCGGCATGGCGCGGGTCGGCGAGGCTGTACCAATGCGCCAGCGCCACTTGCTGGATCCACTGCACCCACACCGCATTGTTGACGTGGCCCAGCTCGTCGATGTGCTCGGGCAGCGCGGTCAACTCGAGGGTGAAGACCGGACGTTCGGTCATTCCTTTATTCCCAGCTGGTCGAGCACGAAGGCATATTCCTCGGCGACTTCGCGTAAGGAATCCCAGCGGCCCGATTTGCCGCCGTGGCCGGCGCCCATGTTGGTCTTGAGCATGAGCAGACGGTCGTCGGTCTTGGTCGCGCGGAGGCGCGCGGCCCATTTGGCCGGCTCCCAATAGGTTACACGCGGGTCGTTGAGGCCCGCGGTGATCAGCAGCGGCGGATAGGCCTGCGCAGTGACATTGTCGTAAGGGCTGTAGCTCAGCAGCAGCTTGAACGCGTCCGCGTCGGTGATCGGATTGCCCCACTCGGGCCACTCGCCCGGCGTGAGCGGCAACGAGTCGTCGAGCATCGTGTTGACCACATCGACGAAGGGCACGTCGGCGATCACGGCTCCCCAGAGGTCGGGGTCGGTATTGATCACCACTCCCATCAGCTCGCCCCCGGCCGAACCGCCCTGGATCGCGATCCGCCCCGGCGCGCCGAAACCCTCGCCGACCAACCCCTTGGCGACGTCGACGAAGTCGGTGAAGGTGTTGGTGCGCTTGGTCAGCTTGCCGTCTAAGAACCACTGGTAGCCGAGGTCGTCGCCGCCGCGGATGTGGGCGATCGCGTAGGCGAAACCGCGGTCGAGCAGGCTGAGGCGCGCGGTCGAGAAGCTCGGCGGGATGGCGTGGCCGTAGGCGCCGTAGGCGTAGAGGAAGAGCGGTTGGCTGCCGTCCTTCGCATAGCCTTTCTTGTAGACCACGCTGGCCGGCACGAGCGTCCCGTCGCGGGCAGGCAGCATCAGGCGCTCGGTCGCATATTGGTCGGCATCGTAGCCCGACGGGATTTCCTGCACCTTGCGGACGATCAGCTCACCCGCACGCGGATCGTAGTCGTAGACCGTCGCCGGTGTGACCATCGAGGTATAGCCCACCCGGTAGAAGTCGGGCGCGTAATCGGGATTGCCGCCGAACCCGGCGGTGTAGCTCGCCTCGGCGAAGGGGATGCGGGTCGTCTCGCCGCTCGCATAATCGCGCAAGAGGAGCTGATCGAGCCCTTCGATTCGCGTGGTCAGCGCGAGATGATCGCGGAACGAAGTGAGCCCGCGCAGGTAGGTGCGGTCCGATCCCGGGATCACCTCGGCCCACTCGCCCGGCCGCGCCGGATCGGCGCTGGCGACGCGGAAATTGACGTGGGTGTCGTTGGTCAGGATCCACAGCCGGTCGTGCGCCGCGTCGACGCTATATTCTCGGCCTGCCTGACGCGGCGCGATCAGGGTCTGCGGTGCGGTCGGCTGGTCGGCCGGAACGAACCGCACCTCGCTGGTCGTGTTGTCGCCGGTAGCGATGAAGATGAAGCGCCGGTCCTGGCTGCGTGAGACGCCGACCGAGAAGCCCTTGTCGTCGGTCTCCTCATACAAGGTGACCCTCTCGTCCAACGGCGCGCCGATCCGGTGGTACCTGGCCCGGTAGCTGCGCCAATTATCGTTGACTTCAGTGAAGACGATCCCGGCCGAATCGCTGGTCCACACCGGGCTGCCGATGCCGACGCTGCTGACTTCCTCGAGCGTCTCGCAGCTGGCGAGGTCACGGATGCGTAGCTTGAATCGCTCCGAGCCGTCGTCGTCGACCAAAGTCGCCGCCAGCCGCCCGTCGGGACTAACCGCCAGCGCGCCCAAACGGAAATAATCCTTGCCCGCCGCCTCGGCGACCTCGTCGAAGATGAGCTGGTCTTCGCCGCCGGCCGTTGGTCGCCGCCACCACTGCCGGTACTGCGCGCCGGCCTCGAACGCCCACCAATATTCCCAGTCGCCATCCTTGACCGGGACCGAGCGGTCGTCCTCCTTCTGGCGGCCCTTGAGCTCCTGAAACAGCGTTTCGATCAGGCTGTCGTGCGGCCCCCTCCACGCCTCGAAATAAGCATTCTCGGCCTTGAGGTAGCCGAGCACGACCTCGTCGGTGACGGTCGGATAGCCGGGATCGCGCAGCCAGGCGTAGGGGTCCTCGACCGTAACGCCGTGGCGCTCGTAGGTGTGCGGGCGCTGGAGGGCTTGCGGTGGCGGCGGCAGGTCGGCGGGGCTGGTCATTCCCCGCCTTTGCCAATCGCGGCCCGTCGGGGCTAGAGCAAAGCCCATGTCCAGCCACGCCGACCGCCTCGCCGCCCTCCGCCGCCAGCTTGCCGAGCAGCAACTCGACGGTTTCGTCGTCCCCCTCACCGACGAGCATATGAGCGAATATGTCGGCAGCTATGCCCAGCGGCTTGCCTGGCTGACCGGCTTCGAGGGCTCGGCCGGTTCGGCGGTGGTGCTGCCGGAGGAAGCGGCAATCTTCACCGACGGGCGTTACACGCTGCAGGTGCGCAGCCAAGTCGACGGCAAGGACTGGAGCTATCAGTCGGTGCCCGAGACCAGCATCGCCGACTGGCTCAAGGACCATGCGCCCAAGGGCGCACGGATCGGCTACGACCCGTGGCTGCACCGGCGCGACTGGGTCCGCCAAGCCACCGAAGCGCTCGCCGCGCGCGCCGCGACGCTGGTCCCGGTCAAGGACAATCCGATCGATCGGGTCTGGGCCGACCGGCCGAAGGCGAGCAAGGCCAAGCTGACCGTCCAGCCCGAGCGCTATGCCGGGCGCAGCAGCGCGGCCAAGCGGCAGGAAATCGCCGACTGGCTGACCGGGCATGGCGCCGACGCCGCGGTGCTCGCCGCGCTCGACTCGATTGCCTGGACCTTCAATGTCCGCGGCACCGACGTCAGCCACACGCCGGTCGCGCTGGCCTATGCTTTGGTCAACGCCGACGGCACCGCCGACCTGTTCGTCGCGGGCGAAAAGGTGAGCCCCGAACTGACCCAGCACCTCGGCAATGGCGTCCGGCTCCACGAGCGGTCGGCGTTCGAGAGTGCACTCAAGAATTTTGCCGGGAAGACCGTTGCGGTAGACGGCGAGCGCTCGGTCGCCGCTATCTTCGAAGCGCTCGAGGGCGCCGGGGCGACGATCATCCAGCTGCGCGATCCGACCGTCTTGCCCCGCGCGATCAAGAATGAGGCCGAGCTCGCCGGTCAGCGCACCGCCCAAGCCCGCGACGCGGTGGCGATGACGCGCTTCCTCAAGTGGGTCGAGGACGAAGCGCCGAAGGGCGAACTCGACGAACTGGTCGCCTCGGACCGGCTCGAGGCCTTCCGCCGCGAATATCCCGAACTCAAGGATCTGAGCTTCGACAGCATCTCCGGCGCCGGACCGAATGGCGCGATCGTCCATTACCATTCGACCGAGAAAACCAACCGCAAGCTCGAGAAGGGCTCGCTCTACCTGATCGATTCGGGCGGGCAGTATGAGGACGGCACGACCGACATCACCCGCACCGTCGCGGTGGGGGAGCCGACCGCCGAGATGCGCGACCGCTTCACTCGGGTGCTGCAGGGCCACATCGCCATCGCCACCGCCGTTTTCCCCAAAGGCACGCGCGGCGGGCAGCTGGACGCCTTCGCCCGCCGGCCGCTGTGGGAAGCGGGCCTCGATTATGCCCACGGCACCGGCCACGGGGTCGGCAGCTTCCTCTCGGTCCACGAGGGCCCGCAGCGCATCTCACCCCCCGGCGGCGCCTTTGCCGGCGCCGACGAGCCACTCCAGCCGGGCATGATCCTTTCCAACGAGCCGGGCTATTACAAGACCGGCGAGTATGGGATCCGAATCGAGAACCTCATCCTGGTGGTCGAACGTGAGATTGATGGCGCCGAGAAGGAAATGCTGGGGTTCGAGACGCTGACCTTTTCGCCGATCGAGCGGCGGCTGATCGACAAGGCCATGCTGTCGCCGTCCGAACTTAGCTGGCTCAACGACTATCATGCCGAGGTGTTGGCGAAGGTCGGACCGCAGCTTGGCGGCGACGAGCGCTCCTGGCTCGAACAGGCCTGCGCGCCGCTCTAAGCGTCGTCCCGGTGAAGGCCGGGATCTCAGCGCGGCTCAGTCGGCCGCGTCGTTCCGATCCGAGGTCCCGGCCTCCGCCGTGACGACGCCCTGGGCCTCCACTGCCCGCGCCTGCGCCTTTCGCTTGCGCAGATTCTCGCGCAGTTGTGCCGCCAATCGCTCGGCTTTGTCGTCCTTGCTCATTCTCTTTCCTTGACACGGGACAAGGGTCGCCGCCATAGGCCCGCCCGTCTCCGGACAGTGCTGCCGTAGCTCAGTGGTAGAGCGCATCCTTGGTAAGGCTGAGGTCGTGAGTTCAATCCTCACCGGCAGCACCATCATTCGCCGATAGCGACCCTCCGGGGGAGGGTCGCGGCGAATGATCCCCCGGAGGGGTCGCGCTGAGCCCCACGCCCTACCCCGCCAGCTCTCCATAGCCCCCGCACCGCCGCGTCCGCGCCAGCGCCGCCAGTGTCTTGTCGACGCTCGCCATGGCGACGTCCGAACGAATGTCCGGCGGGTGCACCGCCAGCCGCATCACACCGGGCATCGGCACGGTCCGCAGCGCCCGCGCTGCCCACAGCGACGAGCGCAGACGCGCCCTGCTTCGCGTCGCCCAGGTCACCACCGGGCTGCGCGCGAGCACCTGGCCGGTCCGCGGCGACCACACTTTCCAGTGATCCTCGGCCAGCGCGATGCCGGTATTGCGCAGCGCGGTGTGGGCTCCGTCGCCATAGAGCCAGGCAGGCGCGACGAAGCCGGCGATCGGCTGGCCGGTGACGTCCTCGAGCAATGCTTTCCCGTCGCGGATCCGGCGCTCGGCCTCGGCGCGGTCGAGCCCGAGAAACTCACCCTCGCCGGCGGTCATATGTTTGGCACGGAAGCGGGCGGCGGCGCCCGCGTGGTCGCTGCGGTCCTGGTGGAACCATCCGTGGAGAAAAATTTCGTGTCCGCGCTCGGCCCAGCGCCGCAGCCGCGTCGCGAACGGCGTGCCCGAGATGATCGGGGCGTTTCCCCAATGGTCGGGCACGGCAAGCAGCGCGACCCGCTCGCCGGCCACCGGCGCCAGCCGCGCCAGCAACGCATCGACCTCGCCTTCGAACCGCGGCGAGACGTCGTGAATGGAAGCGAGCAGCAGTCGGCGTGACATGATTGGCCCTTGCCGTGTCTTTCATGTCACCGCTACGCTCGTGTGACGATGTGACACAATCTTCATTTGTCGGAAAAAGCCGCGATAGTCACAACGGCATAGCCATTCTCTCGTCACAATGAGGCTTAACCGGTCCCGCCATGCGGATTGTCGATGTCTGTGCCTTCTACACGCCCTACGGCGGCGGTGTTAAAACCTATCTCGAGCGCAAGCTCGAGGTCGCGGCGGCGCATGGCCATGAGATGATCCTGCTCGCGCCGGGCCGCGAGGACGGCTGGAACGAGGTCCGTCCGGGCGCCGTCATCGCCACCCTGCGCAACCCCGAGCTGCCGGTCGACCGGCGTTACCATTATTTCGCCGATGAGGAGGCGCTGCACGCCGCGCTCGACCATTGGCGCCCCGACCATATCGAGGCGAGCTCGCCCTGGTCGAGCGCAACGCTGGTCGGGCGCTGGCAGGGCGCCGCGACCCGTAGCCTCGTGATGCACGCCGATCCGTTGGCGAGCTATGCCTATCGCTGGTTCGGCAAGGTCGCCGAGCGGCAGACGATCGACCGCTGGTTCGGCTGGTTCTGGCGCCACCTGCGCGGGCTCGACGGGATGTACGACTTGGTCGTCAGCGCCAACCACAGCCTGTCCGAGCGGCTGCGCGAGGGCGGGCTGCGCAACGTCGCCACCGTTCCCATGGGCTGCGAACCCAACACCTTCTCGCCCGACCTGCGCGACGAGCCGCTGCGCGAGGAACTGCTGCGCCGACTGGGTCTGCCGCGCGGCGCGACCCTCTTGCTTGGCCTCGGTCGATTCGCCGCCGAGAAGCGCTGGGCGATGGTGATGCGCGCGGTCGAGCAGGCGTCGGCCACGCGTCCGGTCGGCCTGCTGTTGGTCGGCGACGGCAATGCCCGACCCAAGCTCGAGAAGCTCGCCGCCAATTGCCGCCATGTCACGGTTGGCAATCCGGTCCGCGATCGGGCGACTCTTGCGACCCTGCTCGCCAGCGCGGACGCGCTGGTCCACGGCTGCGAATCGGAGACCTTCTGCATGGCCGCGGCAGAGGCACGGGCAAGCGGGCTGCCGCTGATCGTCCCCGATTTCGGCGGGGCGGCGAGCCACTATCTGGCGGGCGCCGGGCAGCGCTATGTCGCCGCCGACCGCCAGTCGCTGAGCGAGGCGATCGTCCGCTTCGTCGATGGCGGCCCGACCAGGGCGCGGGCGATGGCGGCGGCGAACACCGTCACCCGCACGATGGACGATCATTTCGCCGAGCTGTTCGCGCGCTATCGCCAGCTCGGCGGCCCGGTCCCGGCCGAGATCCTGCCGCGCGTGGCGGCGCTCGCCTAAGCCTCCGCGTTCGGTTGACCCGGCGCGTCGCAGCCGCCACTCACCCGGGCCATGCGCTTCTTCTCCGACAATGCAGCCGCCGCGCACCCGGCGGTGCTCGCCGCCATGGCCGAGGCCGACCGGCTCGACACCGCTTATGATGGCGACGGCTGGTCGCAGCGGCTAGACGCCGCTTTTTCCGAGCTGTTCGAGACTCCGGTTACCGCGCTGTGGGTGACGACCGGAACCGCCGCCAACTGCCTCGCGCTGGCGGCAATGGTCCCGCCCTATGGCGGCGTGCTGTGCCATCGCGAGGCGCACATCAATGTCGACGAGGCCGGCGCGCCCGAATTCTTTACCGGCGGCGCCAAGCTGCTGCTGGTCGACGGCCCCGGCGCCAAGCTCACGGTCGACGCGGTCGAGGAAGCGCGCAGCCGCATCCGCCCCGACGTCCACCAGGTCCAGCCGCGCGCGCTGTCGATCACCAACGCCAGCGAATATGGCCTGACTTATTCGCCCCAAGAGACCGCCGCGCTCGGCGAGTGGGCCAAGATCCAAGGCCTCCGCTTTCACCTCGACGGCGCGCGTTTCGCCAATGCCGTGGTCGCGACCGGCGCCAGCCCCGCCGACCTCAGCTGGCGCGCCGGGGTCGAGGCGCTCAGCTTTGGTTGCGTCAAGAATGGCGGGCTGTCGGCCGAGGCGCTGATCCTGTTCGATCCCGCGCTGGCCGATCCGGTTCGCCGGCTGCGCAAGCGCTCGGGCCACCTGCTAAGCAAGGGCCGCTACCTCGCCGCGCAGCTGCTGGCGATGATCGCCGACGACCGTTGGCTCGCCAATGCCCGCAACGCGAATGAGGCGGCGCAAAGGCTTGGCGCTGCCGCCGGCGCCGAGCGGCTGGTCCACCCGGTCGAGGCCAATGAGGTGTTTCTCAAGCTGACCGCCGACGAGGCCGCCCGGTTGCGCGCTGCCGGGTTCGACTTCTACGACTGGGGCGTCAGCGAAGCGCGGCTGGTGACTAGCTGGGACCAGGACCTTGCCGCGGTCGACCGGCTGGCGGACGCGATCCGGGCGCTGTGAGCGCGCCGCTCGGCCGCGGGGCGGTCCTGCTCTTCTTCATCACCATCACATTGATCTGGGGTTCGACCTGGATCGTCATCCGCGACCAGCTCGGCGTCGTCCCGGCGCATTGGTCGGTGACCTACCGCTTCGTGATCGCGGCGGCGGCGATGGCGGCCTACACCAAGTGGCAGGGCAGCGGCTTGCGCCTGCCCCCGGGCGCGTGGCGGATCGCGGCGCTGTTCGGCTTCTGCCAGTTCTGCGTCAACTTCAACGCGGTCTATCTCGCCGAGCATCACATCACCTCGGGGCTGGTGGCCTGTGTCTTCGCGCTTCTGCTCATCCCCAACAGCCTGCTCGCCTGGGCCTGGACCGGGCATCGGCCGAGCCGCAGCTTCATCCTGTCGGCGATTCCGGCAGTGGGCGGCATCGCCCTGCTCTTCTGGAACGAGGTTGAGAGCGCCCGTGCGCCGCTCGATCAGGTGCTGCTTGGCATCGGCCTGACCCTGACCGGGGTGATGGGGGCGAGCGTGTCGAACGTGCTCCAGACTACCGAGAAGGCGAAGCAGGTGCCGCTGCCGACCATGCTGACCTGGGGGATGATCTTCGGCGCCAGCTTCGACGCGGCCTTTGCCCTCGCGGTCAGCGGGCCTCCGGTGTTCGATCCGCGGCCGAGCTATTGGCTTGGGCTCGCTTACCTAGCGCTGTTCGCCTCGGCGCTCGCGTTCAGCCTCTACATGCCGATCATCCGCACCATCGGCGCCGGGCGCGCCGCTTATTCGAGCGTGATCGTGCCGATCATCGCCATGGCGCTGTCGACCCTGTTCGAGGCCTATCGCTGGACCCCGCTGGCGTCGGGCGGGGCGGTCCTCGCCATGGCCGGCATGGTGTGGGCCCTGACCAGCCGCCACGACGTGGTTCCGACCCCCGTCGCGGACTAGAATTTTGCCGGCAGCGGCGCCGGGCGGACGATCCCGCGCTGGTCGGGCGGTAGCTCGCCCAAGTGCCGCGCCTTCCACTCCATCGAGCGGTGGACGCGATTGTAGCCCGAGGGATGGTCGAAGAAGACGATCTCCTCGAGTCGCCCGGGCTCGAGCTTGCGATATTCGCCGAGCATCATCGCCACCGCCGCGAAGCCGTCGGGCTCACGCGCTGCGTCTAGCCCGAAGGCATCGGCCTCGATCTCATGGGTGCGGGTGATGCTGTTGGTGGCCGGCGTCAGAAGCAGCATCAGCGCGCTTGCCAGCCCGGCGTAGAGGGGCAGTGCCGCGGGGTCGGCCGGATCGCTGACCTTCCATTGCCCGGCGTGACGCCTGAGCAGACGCGGCGCCAGCCACCACAGCGCCAGCAGCACAACGAGGTAGATCAGCCCGAATTCGAGAATCAGCGAGACAACGTGATTGAGGACATAATGCCCCATTTCGTGGCCCATCACGCCCTTCACCCCCGCCGGCGGCACGCGCCGCAGCAGATTGTCGTTGAGCGTGATCCGTACCGTCGGGCCGAGACCGGAGACGTTGGCCGAGATGCGGTCGCTCTGCTTCGAGGCGTCGGAGACATAGATGTTGTCGGCCGGGATATGCTGGGCGTGCGCCATGGCGAGGATCTGGTCGCGCAGCGGGCCCTGCGGCATCGGCGTATAATGGTTGAAGAGCGGGGCGATGAACACCGGCGCGATCAGCGCACCGAGTGCGGTGAACAACATCATCACCGCCGTGCCCCACAGCCACCACGACCGCGGCGCGCGCCGGATCACCGCAAAGATGCCGGCAAGTGCGAACGGCGCGATCACCAGAGTCAGCAAAAGCGCGGTTCCCTGTTCCTTCAGCCAGTCGGGGAAGGTCAGGTTCGAAAGGCCATACTGATGCTCGCGGACGAAATCGGTGTAGATGGTCCACGGCAGCAGCAGCAGGCTCGTCGCCAAGATATAGGGCAGCGCGTAAAGCATCACCCGCCGGCCAGGTCCGCGCCCGACGCGCCGCGCCCACGCGCTCCAGCGCGCTGACCAGCCCGACTGCAGCAGCGCCCAATTGACCAAAATGGTGAGCAGCGCGCTCCACAGCAGCAGCCAATAGCCGCCCTCGAAGTAGGCGTCCGAGCGCGCCCGCGCGGCACCCTGCACCATCGCCAGATAGGCCTGCGTCGCCTGGTCGACGTCGAACCCGCCGGCCGGTGCCGCGGCCGCAGCCATCACGAGCAATTGCATGGTCGTTTCTCCCCCGTGCCGACCCTAGCGGCGCAGACCGCGTGGGGCTAGCGCCGGCGCCGCGGCGTCCTTAAGTCCATCCGATGCTTGATGTCCGTACTGCGCCCGCCGCCCCCGCCGCCATCCACCGCGCCGACTATCGGCCGCCCGACTGGCTGGTCCCGGCCATCGCGCTCGACTTCACGCTCGATCCCGAGCGGACGGTGGTGCGCGCCCGGCTCGAAGTCGCCCGTAACGGCGCGCATGACCGGCCGCTGCGGCTCGACGGGGACGAGCTCGAGCTGCTGACGCTGACGGTCGACGGCACCGCCCAGGAGCCGACCTTCGACGGAGACCAACTTCTCATCGCCATCGCCGGCGATGCCGCGGTGGTCGAGACCGAGGTCGCGATCCGTCCCGCCGCCAATACCAAGCTGATGGGCCTCTATTCGTCGGGCGGGCTGCTCTGCACCCAGTGCGAGAGCCAAGGCTTCCGCCGCATCACCTTCTTCCCCGATCGACCCGACGTGCTGAGCCGCTACCGCGTGCGGATGGACGCGGACCGCGCCGTTTTCCCGGTGCTGTTGTCGAACGGCAACCCGCTCGAGACTGGCGAGGGCGAAAACGGCCGCCACTGGGCAACCTGGGAGGACCCCTTCCCCAAGCCGTGTTATCTGTTCGCGCTGGTCGCCGGCGATCTCGCGGTCAATCGCGACAGATTCACGACCATGAGCGGGCGCGAGGTCGAGCTCGGCATCTGGGTGCGCGAAGCCGACCTGCCCAAGACCGCCCATGCGATGTGGGCGCTCAAGCAGGCGATGGCATGGGACGAGCAGGCCTATGGCCGCGAGTATGACCTCGACCGGTTCAACATCGTCGCCGTCTCCGACTTCAATTTCGGGGCGATGGAGAACAAGGGCCTTAACATCTTCAACACCCGCTACGTGCTGGCCGACCGCGAGACCGCCAGCGACGGCGACTTCGACGCGATCGCCGCCGTCGTGGCGCACGAATATTTCCACAATTGGTCGGGCGACCGGGTCACCTGCCGCGACTGGTTCCAGCTGTCGCTCAAGGAAGGCCTGACCGTCTTCCGCGACCAGAGCTTCAGCGAGGCGATGGGCAGCCCCGCGGTCGAGCGGATCGACCAGGTCCGCACCCTTCGCGCGGCGCAATTCCCCGAGGACGCTGGCCCGCTGGCGCATCCGATCCGGCCAGACAGCTACATTGAGATCACCAACTTCTACACCGCCACCGTCTACAACAAGGGCGCCGAGGTGATCCGCATGCTGCGGACGATCCTTGGTCCCGACGACTATCGCAAGGGCACCGACCTCTACTTCGAGCGGCATGACGGACAGGCGGTCACCTGCGAGGACTTCGTCAAGGCGCTCGAGGACGCCAGTGGCCGCGACCTTACCCAGTTCCGGCGATGGTACAGCCAGGCCGGCACGCCCAAGGTCACCGCCCGGCTCGAGCAAGACGGCGACGGCGCGACGCTGCATCTCGCCCAGGTCACGCCGCCGACCCCCGGCCAGCCGACCAAGCAGCCGGTCGTCATCCCGCTGCGGACCGCGCTGATCGGCCGCGACAGCGGGCGCGAGCTGGTGGCCGAGCAGGTGATCGAATTGACCGAGGCCGAGCAGTCGGTCCGTTTCGATGGGCTCGCCGAGCCGGCCCTGCTGTCGATCAACCGCAACTTCTCGGCCCCGATCGTTGCAGATGTCGCGCGGCAGCCCGGCGAGCTTGAGGCGCTGGCGGTGTCCGACACCGACAGCTTCGCGCGCTACGAGGCGCTGCAGGAGCTGGCGCTGCGCGAGCTGCTGAGCGGCATCCGCGGCGGCCCGGTCGACGCCGAACCGGTGATCGCCGCCGCCCGCGCGACGCTTGCCAGCAACGGCCTCGACCCCGCGTTCAAGGCCGATGCGCTGCTGCTGCCGAGCGAGACGCTGCTTGCCGAGCGGCTCGACACGTCCGACCCGGCGACGATCCACCGCGTCCGCGACGACCTGCGGGCGGCGATCGGGACCGCGCTCAAGGCCGACCTCGCCGACCATTATGAGGCGGCGTCGCGCGCCGATCCCGACAGCCTCGCCGGCGAGGACAAGGGGCTGCGGCGGCTCCGCGCGACCACGCTCGGCTATCTCGCCGCGGCCGACGCCGATCTCGCCCGCGGCCTCGCTCGCAAGCAATATGACGCCGCGCGCACGATGACCGAGCGGCAGTCGGCGCTCGGCGTACTGGCGATGCTCGGCGGAACGGAGGCCGACGCCGCGCTGGCCGATTTCTACGACCGCTTCCACGACGATGCGCTGGTGATCGACAAGTGGTTCGCGATCCAGGCCGCAGTGCCGGCCGAGGATACGCTGGCCAAGGCCGAGGCGCTGGCGGCCCACCCGGACTTCACCCTCGCCAATCCCAACCGGCTACGCGCGCTGGCGGGCAGTTTTGCCGCGACGCCCTTCGCCTTCCACCGCGCCGACGGCCGCGGCTACGAGTGGCTGGCCGACCTCATCCTCAAGGTCGATGCGATCAATCCGCAGACCGCCGCCCGCTTCGTCCCGCCGCTCGGCCGCTGGCGCAAGCTCGAGCCGGGCCGCGCGGCGCTGATGCGTCAGGCGCTCGAGCGAATCCTGGCGCAGCCGAATCTCAGCAAGGACGTGTTCGAGCAGGTCAGCAAGAGTTTGGGATGAGGCCTACGGTGTCCGGAAACCCCGTGGTTTCAAAGGGATGAAGCGCTTCCGCTCAGCGCTACGACCAGTGATGTTGGAAGAATTGCACGTGCGGCTGGGTCGCGCTCACTCGCACTCTCTGTCGCGACAGGCGGCAGGTCGCCATGTCGAGCATCGCATTGCCGCTCGACTGGAGGATATTGCACGCAGAGAGGCGGCCGTCCGCCCCGAACGTCAGAAGAAACACAACCGTCCCTGAACCTTCGGCCCCGTGATCGCAATCGGATAGTCGAACGGCGATAGCCAGTGCGCTTCGGGAAGGGTTTCAATGACCGGCGCGGCGGCCAGCGAGAATGCGGCTGCCGCAGCGGCAAGCGGAAGGCCGATCAACGAAGCCGCTCAGGCTGAATGAGCCAGGTCGAGATCGGCAATGCCTTACCCCCCGATCCACCCCGCGACCTGGGTCGCGACCGAGTTGGCAGCCTGGTTGAGCGCAGGGCCGACGGTGGCGGGGGTGCCGTCGGCGGGGGCGGTGGCTTCGAAACGGCGGGTCTCGACCTTGGTGCCGCCTTCGGTCGAGAGGACGGCGTCGTAGGTCACCGTGACCTGGCCCGAGGCCATGTCATAGCCGAACCGCTGCAGCGTGCCGCCGACGCGAAGGCCCGGATCGAGCGTGCTCTGTCCCGGCTCGAGCACCACGCGGTTAGTGGTCCGCCGGACCGTCTCGCTGACCAGCGCCTGGAACAGCAGGTCGGGGGTCGCGGTATATTGGAGGCCCTTGATGTAGGTGATCTGCCCCGGCCGCTCGAGCACCGGCACGCGGACCTGGCGAATTTCGCGGGCGACCAAGGGCAGGTCGATGGTGACGGCCTGCCCGGCCGAGGCGCTGCGCTGGATCGCGACCGGCGCCGCCGACGGGGTCAGGGTCAGCAGCGTGGGCGGGGGCTTGCCGCCGAAGCAGGCGCTCAAGGTCAGCGCGGCCGCGACAGGAAGGAACTTCACGGCGCGCATCAGCGGCCCTTTCTTGGCTGATGGTCGGGCAGCTTGGGACTGCCGAGGATGCCGGTCACCCCGCCTTGGTCGAGCCGCTCGGTCACGCCCTGCAGGCTGCTGGTCAGGTGCTGGAGGTCGGTGACCAGGCGGTTGACCTGGGGCAGCGTCGACTTGCTGAGGTTCTGCACCCCGGGCCGGGCATCGGCGACCAGCGCGTCGATGTTGGCGGTGGTCTGCTGGATGGAGGCGATCGACTTCCTGAGGTCCTGCGCCGCCGGGCGGCCTTCCTCGTCGACCAGCCGGCTGGTGTTGTTGGCGAGCTTCGACACCGAATTGGCCGCCTCGGCCGCGTTGCGCGCGGCGAGCTGGGCCTGCTTGAGCGTGTCGGCCATCTCCGGTGCGCGCTGGGCGAGCACCTGGCTGGTCTTGTCGACATTCTCGAGGATGTCGCTCATCGCATTCTGGTTCTTGTCGCTGAGCAATTCGGTCAATCGCTCGGTCAGCCGCTGGATACGGTCGAGCAGTTCGGGCGCGCTGTTGAGCAAGGCGCCGAGGCCCCCGGCCGACTGCGGGATGACTGGGCAGCCCTGCGGGCCCGGCGTCTCGAGCGGGCGGGCGCCCTTGACCGCGCCCTGAAGCTGGATCTCGTTGGCGCCGGCGAGGCTGACGCTCTTGATCTGCGCGGTGGTACCCTGGAGCACGGGAGTCGGATCGTCGACCTCGATCCGGACCCAGACGAATTCGGGCCGGTCGGGGAGCAGCGCGATCTTCGTAACCTGACCGACCGGCACGCCCGAGAAGCTGACGTTGGAGCCGCGGTTGATCCCGCCGACCGCGGGAAAATAGATGTCGAAGCATTTGCGCTTCTCGGTGTTGAGGCCGCTGATCCAGACGGCGAACAGCAGCAACCCGGCGAGCAGGCCGAGCACGACGCTGCCGACCAGCACGTGATTGGAGCGGGTTTCCATGGGCCTGCCGTCTACTCCTGTCTCACGCTGCCGCGGCAGCGCGTCCGCGCGGCCCGTTGAAATATTCTTGAATCCACGGATGGTCGAGTTTCAATAACCGATCAATGGTGTCGACCGCGACGACCTTGTGGTCGGCGAGCACCGCGACCCGGTCGCAGATGGCGTAGAGGCTGTCGAGGTCGTGGGTGATCAGGAAGACGGTAAGGTCGAGGCGCTCGCGCAGCCCGAGAATCAGCTGATCGAACGCCTGGGCGCCGATCGGGTCGAGCCCGGCGGTCGGTTCGTCGAGAAACAGCAACTCGGGATCGAGCGCGAGGGCGCGGGCGAGGCCGGCGCGCTTGCGCATCCCACCCGACAGTTCGGCCGGATATTTCTCGCCCGCGTCCGCCGGCAGGCCCGACATGGCGATCTTGTAGCTGGCGATCTCGTCGAGCAGCGGCGGTTTGATGAACGGGAAATATTCGCGGATCGGGACTTCGACATTCTCGGCCACGGTGAGGGTCGAGAAGAGCGCGCCGTTCTGGAACAGGATTCCCCAGCGGCGGCGGATGTTCTTGGCCTCGGCCTCGTCGCGCGCGATCATGTTCTCGCCGAGCACGCTGATCTCACCCGCGACCGGTGTCTGCAGCCCGATGATCGAGCGCATCAGCACCGACTTGCCGGTGCCCGAGCCGCCGACCACGCCGATGATCTCGCCGCGATGGACGTCGAGGTCGAGACCCTCGTGGATGATCTGGTCACCGAACCGGTTCTCGAGCCCGCGGACGCTGATGATCGGCGGGCCGTCGCGGTCGATCCGCGAGCCTTCGGCGGCGAGCGCCATCAGATCCACCCCAGCGAGCTGAAGAAAACCGCGAACACCGCGTCGAGCACGATGACGAGGAAGATCGACTGGACCACGGCGGCGGTGGTCTTGAGCCCGACCTGCTCGCTGTCGTTGGCGACCAGCATTCCCTGGAAGCAGCCGGCCAGAGCGATGATGAAGCCGAACACCGGCGCCTTGATGAGCCCGACCCACAGGTCGGTGGTCGGCACCACTTCGGCGATCCGCTGGATGTAGGTGATCGGCGGGATGTCGAGCCCGATCCAGCAGAACAAGCCGCCGCCGGCGATCGACAGCAGCATCGACCAGAAAGCGAGGAGCGGCATCATCGCCACCGCCGACAGCAGCCGCGGGATCACCAGCGCCTCGATCGGGGAGACGCCGATGGTCCGCATCGCGTCGACCTCCTCGGTAATCTTCATGGTGCCGATCTGCGCCGCGAAGGCCGAGCCCGAGCGTCCGGCGACCATGATCGCAGTCATCAGGGGCCCGAGCTCGCGCACCGTGATCCGGCCGATCAGATTGATCGTGTAGACGTCGGCGCCGAACTGCTGGAGCTGGACCGCGCCCTGCTGGCCGATGACGACGCCGATCAGGAAGCTCATCAGCCCGATGATGCCGAGCGCGCGGACCCCGACGACGTCGAAGCCCTGAACTACCGCGTTCACGCGGAAGCGGCGAGGCCGCTTGATCAGCCCCCAAAAGCCAATGAGCGTCGCGCCGAAGAAGCCCAGCAGACCGACCAGCGTGCGGCCGCTCTCGATCGTCCAGGCGCCGAGCTCGGCGACCGCGCCGCCTTCCTTCTCCGGGACGACGCGGGCTGGGTGATCGGCCTCGGCGACCTGTTCGAGCAGATCGCCGAAATCCTTGCTCGCGCCGACGACTTCGGCGTGGCGGTCGCGAATGGCGCGATGGACGATATACGCGCCGACCGTGTCCATCCGATCGACCCCCGACAAGTCGATCGTCAGCGGGTCGGGAAGCGCATCGAGTTCGCGGCTCATCGAGCCGACGCGGCCGATCGTCATCGCCCCGCTTGGTGCGAACACATTGTCGGGTCGTTGCGCAGCCGTCGCCATTGGTCGCGAGAGATGGGCGAAACAGCGCGACAAGACAACTGCTGTCATCTCGGGACAGAACCAAGGTCGCGCTTGCCCAGGCCAGAGCGTCCGGCTTAGCAGGGACGGACGATGACCAGTGCCGCCTCCGACCCCGCCGACTTTGGCAGCCGCTTCGCGGCGGCACGGGTGCATCTGGTCGATCCGCTGCCGCGCTTCGTGTGGCGGACGCCGGCGCTGGCGCTGACCCGCGCCGCCGCCGCCGCCGGGCTGCACCCGCTGGCGGTGACGCTCGCCGGGCTCGCCTGTTGCGTCGTCGCCGCCCTGCTGTTCTGGCGCGGTCACTTGTGGTGGGGCGGCCTTAGCGCGCTTGCCTATCTATTGCTCGATAGCGTCGACGGCACGCTGGCGCGGGTCACCGGCCAGGTCAGCCAGGCCGGCAATTGGCTCGACCGCGGGATAGACTTCATCGCCCCGCCCTTCTGGTGGTGGGCGTGGGTGCACGGGCTGGGGGCCGCCGGGCACCAGATGGAGGAAGTCTACAAGGGTTCGCTCCTGCTGATCATGGTCGGCGGGCATGTCGTGGGATTGCTGATCGAAGGCTGGTTCCGCGTCCGCTTCGGGCTTCAGCTTCACGACTGGCAGGTCGGCGACCGCTGGTTCCGGATGATCGCCGCACGGCGCGACAGCCTGCTCGTCATCCTGTTGCTGTCGCTGGTGGCGGGCCGCCCCGACCTCGGGGTCGAGGTCGCCGCCTGCTGGGCGCTGGTCAGCACGATCATCCTCGCGCTCCGGCTGGCCCAAGCCGAAGCGCGCGCCGACCGTGGCGAGACCATCCGCTCGTCGCGCGAGGCCGAAGCGGCGTGACCCGCTGGACCGCGATCCTGCTCGCCGGCTCGCGGCCCGGCGGCGACCCGCTGAGCCGCTCGCTCGGCGTCGACTATAAGCCGCTGCTGCCAGTCGCGGGTGAGCCGATGGTGTTGCGCCCGCTGCGTGCGCTGCTCTCGGCGCCCGAGATCGGCGGTGTGCGGGTCCTCACCCAGCAGACCGAGCGGCTCGCCTCGGTGCTACCGACCGACCCCCGAGTCCAGCTCGCGCCTTCGGGTGAAACCATTGCGAGCACGCTGACCGATCTGCTGGCCGATCCGGAGACCCCGTTTCCGCTGCTAATCACGACCGCCGACCACGCGCTGCTGACGCCGGCGATGATCGCCGAGTTCACCGCGGCCGCGGCCGGGTGCGATCTTGCGCTCGGGGTAGTCAGCCGGACCGCGATGCGGCAGCGATTCCCCGACGCCCAGCGGACGTGGATCAATGTCGGCGGCGAGGGCTATAGCGGCGCCAACCTGTTTGCCTTGGGAACCCCCAAGGCGGCACGCGGGGTCGAGCGCTGGCGGGCGATCGAGCAGGATCGCAAGAAGGGTTGGCGGGTGCTGCTCCAGCTCGGGCTGCCGCTGCTGCTCGGCGCGGTGCTGCGGGTCCGCAACCTCGACCAGACGATGGCCGCACTCGGTCGCCGCCTCGGGCTCGACGCGCGGGCGGTGGTGATGCGCGATCCGCTCGCCGCGATCGACGTCGACAAGCCCGCCGACCACGCCCTCGTCACCGCCATCCTCGCCGGAGAAGCATGACCGACCTTGCCGTTTACGACATGGACCGGACGGTCACCGTCCGCGCCACTTACACGAGCTTCCTGCTCCATTGCGCGCGGCAGCGGCAGCCGTGGCGGCTGGCGCTGACCCCGTTCGCCGCGCTGTCGATGCTCGGCTACGTCGCCAAGGCGATCGACCGGGCGCGACTAAAGGAAATCAACCACGCGCTGATGCTGGGCGGGCACCTCCACCCGCATGAATTGAAGCCGCTGGTCGCCAGCTTCGCCGACGCGACGGTGGCGCACAACATCTGCCCTGGCGCGCGGCGGCAACTGGCGAGCGACAAGGCCGAGGGTTTCCGGCTGGTGATGGCGACAGCGTCTTACCGGCTCTACGCCGAGGCGATCGCCGAGCGGCTGGGCTTCGACGACGTCATCGCGACGGGCACGGTCACCGGGCTCGACCAAAGCCTGTCGGCGAAAATCGATGGCGAAAATTGCTACGGGCCGGCGAAGAAGCGTATGCTCGACACCTGGCTTGCCGAGGAGCGGATCGAGGTCGGGCGGACGCGCTTCTATTCGGACCACATCTCCGACCTGCCGGTGTTCGAATGGGCCGACGAGCCGGTCGCCGTGAACCCGCACCCGACGCTGCGGCGGCTGGCGCAACAGCGCGGCTGGCGGGTGGAGGACTGGCGGTAGATCCGACGAGGCGGCGCGGGAATAAATCCCGCGCCGTCGGTCCTGTCGCGCCAGCAGCGCGCAGGCCGCCCGCGGTTCGCTATCTCTCGCGCTGCTCAGGCGACGCTACGTGCCGGCTTCGCTGCGCTCGGTAGCTCACACCGCTCTCAGCGCATTTTCGAAGTCGGCGATGAGGTCGTTGGCATTCTCGACGCCGATGCTGATCCGCACGAGGTTGTCAGTGATGCCGAGCGCCTGCTTGCGCTCGTCGGGGACGCTCAGGTGGGTCATCGCCGCCGGGGCGCTGGCCAGCGTCTCGGTGCCGCCGAGGCTGACCGCGAGATGGGCGATGGTAAGATTGTCGAGGAAGGCGAACGCCTCCCGCTCACCGCCCTTGAGGTAGAGCGAGAATGTCGAGCCCGCGCCGGTGCAATGGCGGCGGTAGATGTCGGCCTGGCGGCTGCCCTCTTCGAGGAAGCCGAGGTAACCAACGCTTTCCACCTTGTCGTGGCCGCGGAGGAACTCGCAGACCTTGGCGGCATTCTCGCCGGCGCGCGTCATGCGGAGTTCGAGCGTCTCGAGGCTGCGCAGCAGCATCCACGCGGTGTTGGGATCGAGGATGGTGCCGATGGTGTTGCGGATCATCCGCACCGGGTCGAGCACCGCCTTGGTGCCGACCAGTCCACCCGCGACGAGATCGCTATGCCCGCCGGCATATTTGGTGAGGCTGTAGACCGAGACGTCGGCGCCCTGCGCCAACGGCTTGGCCCACAGCGGGCCGAGGAAGGTATTGTCGATGGCGATCGGCGGACGCTCGTCGGCCCCGAAGGCCGCGTCACGCGCGGCGCGAACGGCCTCGACATCGACCAGCGCGTTGGTCGGGTTGGCCGGGCTTTCGAGGTAGATAATCGCCACCCGGCCCTTGGCCTTGGCGGCGGCGATCACCGCGTCGATCTCCTCCCGGGTCGAGCCCGAGGGGAAGTCGAGCCAGCTGACCCCGAACTTGCCGAGGATCTTGGCGATCAGCGTCTCGGTCGCGGCATAGAGCGGGCCCGAATGGACGACGACGTCGCCCGGCTTGACGAAGGTCAGCAGGAGGGTCGCAATCGCCGACATGCCGCTGGAGAAAGCGAGCGCGTCCTCGGCGTCTTCCCACAGTGCGAGGCGATCCTCGAGGATTTCCTGGTTGGGGCCGTTGAAGCGCGAATAGATGAGGCCTTCAGCCCCGCCCGGACGCTTGCCGGTGACGCCCTCGAAAAAGCGTTTGCCCGCCGCCGCATTGTCGAACACGAAGGTCGAGGTGAGGAAGATCGGGGGCTTCAGCGAGCCTTCCGACAGCGAGGGGTCGAACCCGTAACCCATCATCAGCGTCGACGCGTCGAGCTTGTGGTTGCCGATATGGGTGGGTGAGGGCTTGGGCGCGCGCTTGGCGGGCACGCCGCTGAGTTCTGCTTCGTCGGTCATGGCGCGCTCCCTAGCCCCATGTCGGCCAAGTTGATAGCGCTGCGGTCATGCGCACGCTTCCCCTGCTCCCACTGACCGCCCTGCTCACCGCGTGCGGGTCGAGCGCGCCGCCGCCCGAGCCGGACAATCGCGGCGCGGCGGCGGTGCATTCGATGGGGCCGATCAGCGGCGATCCCGACCGGGACTTCGCGACGATGATGATCGCGCACCACCAGGGCGCGCTCGACATGGCGCGGCAGGAACAGGCGCGCGGCCGCGATCCGGAGATGAAGGCGCTGGCCGCGAAGATCATCGCCGACCAGCAACGCGAGATCGGCCAGATGCAGGGCTGGATCAGGCGGCACGGTGGTGCCGCGCCGGCTCAATAGGCCGGGCGCCGTCCGATCAGGCGGACGAAGGGCGCAAACTTGATCTCGCGCTTGACGAACAGGCTTTCGTAGCGGCGCACCGTCGCGTCGATGGCGAGCAAGGCTTCGGCGCGGCCGACGAACTCGTCCATGTCGGCGCAGTCGAGCAGGAGCAGGAGGTCGTGGCTGCCCGCGATTTCGTAGACGAACTGCACTTCGGCGGCGGCGGTGAGGCGGTCGAGCAGCGCGGCCTTGCGCGCCTGGTCGGCATGCTCGGCCAGCTGGACCATGACGATCGCTCGCAGCCGCCGCTCGGTGAGCCGGCTGGCGAGCAGCGCCACCGTCCGCCGCACCCACCCCTCGCCGCGGAGCCGACGCAGCCGCCGCGCGATCGCCGAGGGCGACAGGGCGATCCGCTCGGCAAGCTGGTCGGCGGTGCGGCCGTCGTCGCGCTGTATTTCCTCGAGTAGCGCCAGGTCGAATTCGTCGAGCATCGCGGCGACCGTGCCAAATTCTGGCGCAAGGGCAACCGAGAACGCGCTGTTCTGCCGCAGGGATTGTGATAGTGATGTAGTCAACTAACACACTGTGGAGGGGTTTCCGATGTCGTTCGCTTCCGTTCTGCTGGGTTCGACGCTTTTGCTCGGCACCAGCGTGGCCCTCGCGCAGGCCGCACCGCCGGCGGCAGCCCCTGCCCCGGTCGCCACGCCCGCCGTGCCGGCCGAGGCCGCCCTCCCGCTCGAAGCCGGCGAGGGCCGCGGGGTCGCCGAGAAGCTGGCGAGCGAGCTAGCGTCGAAGTTCGTGCTTCCCGAACAGGGCAAGGCCTATGCTGCGATGCTCCGCGCCAAGGCGGCGACCGGACGCTACGACCACGGCACCCGCCAGTCGCTGGCGACGCTGCTGACCGACGATCTCCAGGCAGTCCACAAGGACGGGCACCTCCATGTCATGCTCGCGCCCAAGGAGGGCGACGGTCCGGGCGGCCGGGGTGGCCCGCCGAAGGGCTTTCCGCCGCTGATCCAGTCGGCGAAATGGCTCACGCCTGACATCGCCTACATCCGCTTCACCGCCTTCATGGGGACGGACGAGGAAGTGGCGGCGGTGACCAAGTTCATGGCCGAGCACAGCAATGCCAAGACGATGATCTTCGACCTGCGCAACCATCATGGCGGCGGGCTCAAGGAGATGGACGTCATCTTCCCCTACCTCTTCGCCCAGCCGACCGGGCTGGTGAAGATGGAGATGGCGCGGAGCATCTTCGACCAGTTCGGCTCGCCATTCGGCGAAGCGCCGAGCCTCGTCTTCACCAAGGGGCCCGATCGGGTGAGCGCGATTCACAGCGCCACTCCCGGCGCCGATACGCCGCTGCGCCGGGCCAAGGTCTATCTGCTGACCTCCAACGCCACCGCCAGTGCCGCCGAGCATTTCAGCCTGGCGATGAAGTCGACCGGCCGCGCGACGCTGATCGGCGAGGCGACTGCGGGGGCCAATCACTTCGGCGGACCGGGCCCGCTGAATGACCATTTCGCGGTGTGGATGCCGGTCGGGCGGACCAGCGATCTCAAGACTGGCGCCGATTGGGAGGGAAGCGGCATCGAGCCCGACCTCGCGGTCGATCCCAAGCAGGCCCTGGTCAAGGCGCTCGAGCTCAGCGGGCTGAGCGCTGCCGACGCCGCGCGAATCGACGCGGGCGAGGTGCCAGCCGAGCCAGTCCACAAGGACAAGCTGCGCGCGCGCTAGGCCTGGCTAAGCGCCTCGGCGATCAGCTTGCGACTGTTGTCGACCCCGTAGAGCGCGATGAAGCTGCCCATGCGCGGACCCTGGCTCGAGCCGAGCAGCGTCTCGTAGAGTGCCTGGAACCAGTGGCGCAGGCTCTCGAACGGATAGCGCTTGCCGATCTCGAACACCGCATTCTGGATGTCCTCGGCGGTGGCGTCGGCGGGCAGTCCGGCGAGGTGGGCGTCGAGGTCCTTGAGCGCCGCCACTTCGTCACCGACCGGCTTGCGCCGGGCCAGCCCGGGCACGACGAAGTCGCGCGCATAATTGACCGCCAAGCCGATCAGCTCGTCGAGCTCGGGATGAGTTTCGGGCGCGGTGTCGGGAGCGTAGCGACGGACGAAGCGCCAGGCGGTCTCCTTATCCTGCACGCCCGGAAGGCTGGTGAGGTTGAGCAGCAGACCGAAGCCGAGCGGTAGCGTGTAAGGCGCCGGGACGTCGCCTGCGTGGATGTGGTGGACCGGGTTGCCGAGCCGCTGTTCGACCGGCTGGTCCGGCCAGTTGCCGCGGAACTGCCAATATTCGTCGACCGCGCGCGGAATGAGCCCGAGGTGCAGGCTCTTGGCCTTCTTGGGCTCGCGGAACAGGTAGAATTCCAGGGACCGCTCGCTGCCGTACTTGAGCCAGTCGTCGAGCCCGAGGCCATTGCCCTTGGACTTGGAGATCTTCTCGCCCTTCTCGTCGAGAAACATCTCGTAATTGAAGCCTTCGGGCGGGCGGCCGCCGAGGACTCGGGCGATCCTGCCCGACTGGATGGTCGAGTCGATCAGGTCCTTGCCCGCCATCTCGTAATCGACGCCGAGCGCGACCCAGCGCATCGCCCAGTCGACCTTCCACTGGAGCTTGGCGTGGCCGCCGAGCGCCGACTGGGTCACCTCTTGGCCGTCTTCGTCGGTGAAGGCGATCGTTCCAGCCTCGGCGTCGACGACCCGCACCGGCACCTGCAGCACCCGGCCGCTCGTCGGGCTGACCGGGAGAACCGGCGAATAGGTCTGGCGCCGCTCCTCGCGCAGCGTTGGCAGCATGATGGCGAGGATGTCGTCGTAGCGACGCAGCACCTCGCGCAGCGTCGGGTCGAACCGGCCCGCGCGATAGCAGTCGGTCGCGCTGAAGAACTCATAATCGAAGCCGAAGCGGTCGAGGAACGAGCGCAAGAGCGCGTTATTGTGATGCGCGAAACTCTCCGCTTGGCCGAATGGATCGGGCACCTTGGTCAGCGGGCGGCCGAGATGCTGGCTGAGCATCTCCCCATTGGGGACGTTGTCGGGGACCTTGCGCAGGCCGTCCATGTCGTCGCTGAAGGCGATGAGCTTGGTCGGCACGGTGCCGCCGGTCAGCGTCTCGAAGGCCCGTCGCACCCAGGTCGTCCGCAACACTTCGGTGAAGGTGCCGATGTGCGGCAGGCCCGATGGGCCGTAGCCCGTCTCGAACACGATCGGCGATCCGTCGGGTTTGCCCTCGGGCCAGCGCTTGAGGAGCTTACGTGCTTCCTCGAACACCCAGGTCTTGGAGGTCATGGCGGCGTGGCGGAGCGCGTCGTCGGTCATGTGGGCGCGACTGCCCCTTCGCACCTGCGAAGGCAAGGGCGTGCGGGCTAGCGGCTGATGTCGACCCGCAGCCCGCGCGAGCGGGCGAGGCGTCGGCGCCGTAGTGCCCAGGCCACGCTGGCGACGACCGCCACGACGATCAGCGCGAGGAGAACCAGGCCTTGCAGGTGACGGTCGGACATGGGCCGCCGCTACCAGCAAACGAGCTGCAGCCACAATTACTTACCGCGACTGCGAGATGACAAACCAGCAATGCGGCGACCGGTTCGCCGCCTTGTGCTGTTGCCCTTTCGTTCCGCTCGCCCCACAGTCGGCGCTTGCTCAAGCCCGCCCTCCCCGCGCTTCACGCCACCCATGCCGGCATCTGGCTCGTCCAAGCCGATGGCGTCCGTGCCATCAGCCGCGGCGAGGCGATCGCGCGGTTGGCGGAAACGCCCCACATCCTCCTCAACGCGCCGCTGGTCGGTCAGCGGCTCGGCTATGGTGAGGTCAGCGGGCTCGACCTGCTCGAGCTGTTCGCTTTTCTCCATCCCGCCCGCTTCGCGGTGCCGACGGTCGCCGGGCTCGCCCGCGCGGTGGGATTGGCGCCGCCCGCCGACGATGCCGCTGCGGCTGTCTTGTTACCGCAGATCGCCGAGGAATTGCTCGCCAGGCTCGCCGATCCGGCCTGGACCGAGCGCGAGGGCGCATGGACGGTCAACGCCACGCTCCACCGGCTCGGCTGGCCGTGGGCTCCGTTGGTCGGCCAGCGACTGGCGCGGCCCGAGCGGGGCGAACGGATGCTGTTCTCGCGGCTGCCGCAATGGGAAGAGGCGGCCGAGCGCCCGCCACCGCGAACCTTGCGGATTCCACCGGCGGCGGCTGAGGACCGGCTGGCGGAGATCACCGGTGCGGGCGCCGAGCAGCGCGCCGGGCAGCGCGCCTTCGCCGCCGCAGCGACCCACGCGTTCAACCCGCGCGAATGGCCCGATTCGCCCAATCTGCTGCTGGCCGAGGCGGGCACCGGGATCGGCAAAACGCTCGGCTATCTTGCCCCCGCCTCGCTGTGGGCGGGCGAGGCGGGCGGCGCGGTGTGGGTGTCGACCTTCACCAAAGCTTTGCAGCGGCAGCTAGATGCCGAGACCAAACGGCTGTTCCCCGACCCGTCCGAGCGGCGGCAGAAAGTGGTGATCCGCAAGGGGCGCGAGAATTACCTCTGCCTGCTCAACCTCGAGGACGCGCTGCAGGGGGCCTTCTCGGGCAGGGCCGCTGTATTGGCGCAACTGGTCGGGCGCTGGGCCGCCTACAGCCGCGACGGCGATATGGTTGGCGGCGACCTGCCCGGCTGGCTGCCGAGCCTGTTCCGCCGCGCCGGCGCAACGGCGCTGACCGACCGCCGCGGCGAATGTGTCTACGCGGGATGCCCGCACTACCGCCGCTGCTTCATCGAACGCGCCGAGCGCGCCAGCCGCGACGCCGACCTCGTCATCGCCAACCATGCGTTGGTGATGGTCACCGCGGCGCGCGGACGACTGGCCCGGCCGCCCGAGCGGATCGTGTTCGACGAGGGCCATCACTTGTTCGACGCCGCCGATTCGACCTTCGCGGTGGCGCTGACCGGGCAGGAAGCGATCGAGCTGCGGCGCTGGATCGTCGGACCGGAAAAGAGTTCGCGCGGGCGGCGGCGAGGGCTGGCCGCGCGCCTCCTCGACGTCTGCTCCTACGATGAGCAGGGAGCACAGGCGCTCGACGCGGCGGTCGATGCGGCGCGGTTGCTGCCGAGCGACGGCTGGCTTGGGCGGATCGCCGAGGGTGCGCCGTTCGGGCCGCTCGAGGCGCTGCTCTCCCAAGTCCGCAGCACGGTGCTCGCGCGGGCTAAGGCGCAGGACGCCGGCTATGGGCTGGAGACCGAGCTGGCCGAGCCCGACGGCGATCTGGTCGAGGCCGCCGCCAAGGCGCTCGAGGCGCTCGAAGCGCTCGCCCGTCCGCTGGCGGCGCTCGGCCGGCGGCTCGAGGCGGTGCTCGAAGATGCGCCCGACTGGCTCGATGCCGCCGCTCGCGCCAGGGTCGAGGGGGCGATCGCGGGATTGAGCTGGCGCGGCCAGGCGCTGGGCGCGTGGACCCAATTGCTCGCCCGGGTGGGCGGGCCGGCCGATCCCGACTTCGTCGACTGGCTCGCGCTCGATCGGGTCGAGGCGCGCGAATATGACATGGGGCTGCACCGCCGCTGGCTCGACCCGACCCGGCCGCTGGCCGGCACGGTGCTCGCGGGTGCACAGGGCGTGCTGGTGACATCGGCGACGCTGCGTGGCGGCGGCGAGGAGTGGGCGGCGGCGGAAGGCCGCACCGGCGCGCTACACCTGCCCGGCCCGGCCGAGCGCTTCGCCGCGTCGAGCCCGTTCGACTATGCCGCCAATTCCGAAGTGATCGTGGTCACCGACATCCGTCAGGGCGACCTCCCCGCACTGGCCGGTGCTTATACCCGGCTGATCGAAGCGAGCGGGGGCGGGACGCTCGGGCTGTTCACCGCCATCCAGCGCCTGAAGGCGGTCCATGCGCGGATTGCCGACCGGTTGGCGCGCGAGGGACTGCCGCTGCTCGCCCAGCATGTCGATCCGATCGACACCGGCACGCTGGTCGATATCTTCCGCGACGACCCGCGCGCGAGCCTGCTCGGCACCGACGCGCTGCGCGACGGGGTCGACGTGCCCGGCGAATCGCTGCGACTGGTGGTGATGGAGCGGATTCCATGGCCGCGACCGACCGTGCTCCACGCCGCGCGCAAGCTGGCGGGGGGCGGCAGCGCCTATGACGACCGGGTGGTGAAGGCGCGGCTGGCGCAGGCGTTCGGGCGCTTGATCCGGCGCGAGGGCGACCGCGGAACCTTCGTGATCCTGTCGGCCGCCTGCCCGTCACGGCTGCTGACCGCCTTTCCGCCGGGCGTGACGGTCAGCCGGCTGTCGCTCGACCAGGCGGTGGCGCGGGTGGCGCGGCGCTCAGCGCTCGAGCGCGCGGACCAGCCGCTCGCGCAAGGCGCGCAGGTCGACGGCGCGGACGCCTGAGGGCTGCTCTGCGACCAGTTCGGGCGAAGCGGTCGCCTCGCCGCTGCCGTCGAGCCGTCCTTCGCGAAGCAGCTTCTGAACACCCCGCACAGTGTAACCGTCACGATTGAGCAGTTCGTTGATCCGCCGCGCGAGAGCGACGTCGGCAGGCCGATAGTAACGACGGTTGCCGGCGCGTTGCAGCGGCTTCAGCGGGAACTTGGTTTCCCAGTAGCGCAGGATGTGCTGGGCGACGCCCAGCTCGGTGGCGAGTTCACCGATGGTGCGAAAGGCGCCGTCGGCCTTGGGTCCCGCCACCAAGCGGCCTAGCTGCGGCGCGCGATCCGGTCGCGCATCAACTGGCTGGCGCGGAAGGTCATAACCCGGCGCGGCGCGATCGGCACCTCGACGCCGGTCTTGGGGTTGCGCCCGACCCGCTGGCCCTTGTCGCGCAGGATGAAGCTGCCGAAGCCCGAAATCTTGACGTTTTCGCCATGCGACAGCGACGCGCACATATGGTGGAGCAGGCGCTCGACCATGCTCGCCGATTCGGCGCGGCTGAGTCCCAGCTTGCGATGCACGATGTCACTGAGGTCGGCGCGCGTCAGCGTCCCACCATGCATATCCTGAGCCGGCCTCCGGGCCACTCCAGCGTCTGCCATCGCCTTTCACTCCGCCCCTTCTCGCGTGTCGACGTTTCGTTACGCTAGCGCAAACGAACCGTGTCGGCAATTCGACCTAAGAGCATGTTTAACGAACGAAATCAAAAGCGAAGTGCGGCAGCGCCCCACGTAAAGCCACCGCCCATCGCTTCCAGGACGACCAGATCGCCCGGCTTGATTCGGCCATCCTGCACCGCAACCTCGAGCGCCAGGGGAACCGAAGCCGCGGACGTGTTGGCGTGGCGGTCAACCGTCATGACCACTCGCTCGGCGCCGAGGCCAAGCTTGCGCGCGGTGGCGTCGATGATCCGGGCGTTGGCCTGGTGCGGAACGACCCAGTCGACATCGGCAACGCTCAAGCCTGCCGCCTCGAGCACTTCGCCAAGGACGTCGGCGAGATTGACCACCGCATGGCGGAAGACCTCGCGGCCCTTCATCCTGAGCTTGCCGACGGTGCCGGTGGTCGACGGCCCGCCGTCGACATAAAGCATTTCGTTGTGGCGGCCATCGGCATGAAGCCGGGTCGCGAGAATCCCGCGGTTCCCGCCTTCTTCGGCCTCGAGCACGATCGCTCCCGCGCCGTCACCGAACAGGACGCAGGTGGTGCGGTCTTCCCAGTCGAGGATACGGGAGAAGGTTTCGGCGCCGATCACCAAAGCGCGCTTGGCGCCGCCGCCGCGGATCATCGAATCGGCGACCGACACCGCGTAAAGAAAGCCGCTGCACACCGCCTGGACGTCGAAGGCGATGGCGTCGGAAATGCCGAGCATTGCCTGCACCTTGGTCGCCGTCGACGGAAAGGTCTGGTCGGGGGTCGCGGTGGCGAGGACGATGAGGTCGATGTCGGCCGCCGCGATGCCGGCACGTTCGAGCGCTTGGCGACAGGCGTCCGCCGCCAGCGTTCCCGTCGTCTCGCCCTCACCTGCGATGTAGCGCGAGCGGATGCCGGTACGTTCGACGATCCATTCGTCGGTGGTGTCGACCATTTGCGCCAGTTCGGCATTGTCGACCCGCCGCTTGGGCAGCGCCGCGCCGACCCCGCGGATCACGGCTTTGACGCTCACTTGGGCTCCGTTCCCGCCTGCTCGGCACTGAAGGCATGCGCGCGGAAATTGTCGAGATCGTCGGCGACCTGCCGGGTGATGTCGTTACGCACCATCCGCGCGGTGACGTTGATCGCATTGCAGACGCCCTTGGGAGTCGCGCTGCCGTGGCTCTTAACCACCAGCCCATTGAGGCCGAGGAAGACCGCGCCATTGTGATTATTGGGGTCGAGATGCACCCGCAGCATGTGCAGCGCCGGCTTGCTCAGCGCGAACCCCGCCTTCGAACGCAGCGACGAAGTGAAGGCGCGGCGCAATAGGTCGGTGACGAAGCGCGCGGTGCCCTCGGCGGTCTTCAAGGCGATGTTGCCCGAGAAGCCGTCAGTGACGACCACGTCGACCGTGCCCCGCGACAGTTGGTCGCCTTCGGTGAAGCCGTCGAATTTCAGCGGCAGGTAGCTCGCCTCGCGCAGCAGCGCGGCGGCTTCCTTGAGCTCGCCGGTGCCCTTCAATTCCTCGGTGCCGATGTTGAGCAACTTGACCCGCGGCTTGGCGAGCCCGAGCGCGGTGCGGGCAAAGGCCGCCCCCATCACCGCGAACTGGACGAGGTTCTGGGCATCGCACTCGGTATTGGCGCCGAGGTCGAGCATCACGCAATCATGCTCACCGAGCGAGGGCAGCAGCGCAGTCAGCGCGGGCCGGTCGATCCCCGGCATGGTGCGGAGCGCGAGTTTGGCGATCGCCATCAGCGCGCCCGTGTTGCCGGCCGACAGTGCGGCCTGGGCACGACCGTCCTTCACCGCCGCGATCGCCATCCCCATCGAAGTGGTACGGGCGCGGCGCAGGGCCTGGCTGGGCTTTTCGGAGCCCTCTATCGCGTCGGAGGCATGGAGCACTTCGACCGCACCGGCGGCGAAATTATACTTGGCGAGCTCGGCCGCGATCAGCGCTTCATCGCCGACGACGAGGAAGCGCAGCGAGCGATCGGACTTGAGCGCGCGCGCGACCCCGCCGACCATCGCGGCCGGACCAGAATCGCCACCCATCGCGTCGATCGCGATTCGCGGCGAGGCGAAATCAGCGGGCTGGTGCGGAGCGCGGGCCATGTCGACCCTCTCGCGCTTAAACTTCGGTCGCGACGATCTCGCGGCCGTTGTAATGCCCGCACGCGCTGCAGAGGTTATGCGGCAGCTTGAGCTCACCGCAGTTCGGGCACTCCTGGAACCCGACCGGGCTCAGCGCATGATGGCTGCGGCGCATGTTGCGCTTCGAGGGCGAGGTCTTTCTCTTCGGAACGGCCATTGCGGCACCTGTCTCAATGTCAAAAAAGAATGCGACGAACGTCACCTTCCGGCGGGCAAGGAGCCCACGGCGGCGAACGGTCGTCGCGAACGAGTGGGCCTATAGCGGAAAAGGCTGCCGACGCAACCCGCTAGGCCCGCTCGAGCACCTGGTCGCCGACAAACGGGTTGCTCGCCCGCTCGCGCCCGAAGGTCGAAGCTGGGCCGTGGCCGGGGAGGAAGACGGTTTCATCGCCCATCGGCCACAGCTCGCGGACGACCGAATCGAGCAGGTCCTGGGTATTGCTCAGCGGAAAGTCGGTCCGCCCGACCGACCCCGCGAACAGCACGTCGCCGACGATCGCCAGCTTCGATTCCGGATGATGGAAGACGACATGGCCCGGGGTGTGGCCGGGGGTGTAGTGAACCTGGAGCGTGAGGTCGCCGACCGTGACCGTGTCACCGCCCTTGAGCCAGCGATCGGGCTCGAACGACTTGGCCTCGATCCCGTAATTGCGGCCATCCTCCTCGAGCCGGGCGATCCAGAAGCGGTCCTGCTCCTCCGGCCCTTCGATCGGGATGCCGAGTTCGGCCGCCAGCATCCCGGCTTGGCCGCAATGGTCGATGTGGCCGTGGGTCAGCAGGACCTTCTGCGGCGTCACCCCGGTCTGGCGGATCGCATCCCTGATCTTGGGCAGGTCGCCGCCGGGATCGACGATCGCCGCCTGGTTGGTCGCGGTGCACCACAGCAAGGTGCAATTCTGCTGCAGCGGGGTAACCGGAATGATCGCGGCGCGGAGCGGCGGCGTGGGGGCCGAAGTGGACATCTCCTTGCTGTGAAACCAAGCTGTGCGCGAGGCAAGCGCAAGGAGGAGCGATGGGCTGGTTCACACCCAAGGCCGTGGTTGATGCGGACGAGCTGGATTGGCTGCTCGCAACCTTGCGGTGGATCGACGAGGAGGATCCCGCGCTGGGCTCGGCCGGCGATCGCCCGCTTTTCCTGCCCACGGCGGAATATTATCCGGCGATGTCCAGCCGGGGACACGCACTCGCGGCAGAGATCTTCGCGCTCGTCCAACGGCAGTGTGGGATGGCTGATTGGCCGTGCGAACTGGTCGCGCTGCCAGACAGTCGCGCGAGCCGGGTCGAGGCCATCGGGGTGATGGAAACTAGCAACGGCGCGCTGGGCACCTACCAGCAACTGCGCGGTCGCAACGACCCGCGGATCAGTTATCGGCCCGAGCTCCTCGACGACCCAGCCCTGCTGGTCGCCACCTTCGCCCACGAACTCGCCCATTATCGGATGCACAGCTTCGCGACGTTGCCGCCGGGGGGAGCCGAGCTTGAGGAACTGGCCACCGACCTGCTTGCCGTCCGGATGGGTTTCGGCGTCCTCCTTGCCAATGTCGCCAAGAATTTCAGCGCTTACACGGCCCACGACCGGCAGGGCTGGCAAAGCCAACGTACCGGCTACCTCAGCGAACGGGCCCGCGTGACCGCGCTGGCAATCAACGAGCGGTTGGTGGGGCGGGACCCGATGGCGAGCGCGGGATCCCACCTCAAATCCTATTTGCGGTCCGACCTGCGCAAGGCCGACCGCCACCTGCGCCACGCCTTCCCCGACCTGCCGGCGGCGATGGCCGCGATCGACCTCACCGCCTTCGCCTGAGGCGGGCGGCCGCTCACACCGGTCAGCGGCCCAGCAATTCCTTTTGCCAGAACATGAGGGTCGTCCAGAACAGATAGTCCTGGTTCTCCTTCTTGCCGAAGCCGTGGCCCTCGTTCTCGCCGACGAGATACCAGGTCTCGACGCCGCGCTTGCGAAGGCCCGCGACGATCTGGTCGGCCTCGGACTTGGGCACACGCGGATCGTTGGCGCCGGCGACGACGAACATCGGCGAGCGGATCTCGCCGATCCGGCGGAGCGGGCTGATCTCCTCGAGCTTGGCGCGCTGGGCCGGCACTCGCTCGTCGCCATATTCGACGCGGCGCAGGTCACGGCGATAGCTTTGCGTGTTCTGGAGGAAGGTGACGAAGTTCGAGATGGCGACGTTGCACAGCGCGCCCTTGAACGTGTCGGCGTAGCGGATCGCCGAGGCGTAGCACATGTAGCCGCCGTAGGACCCGCCAGTGACCGCCATCCGCTGCGGATCGATCGCCGGATCGGCCTTGAGACGGGTCAGGAAGGCGCCGATGTCCTTGACGCTGTCCTCGCGCTTGAAGGGGCCGTTGTCGAGGCTGACGAAGCGCTTGCCGTAGCCGGTCGAGCCGCGGACGTTGGGCAGGAAGATGGCGATGCCGAGTTCGTTGATGAGATAGTTGTCGCGGCCCATGAAGCCGGGTCGCTCCTGCCCCTCCGGCCCGCCGTGGATGTCGACGATGACCGGGCGACGGCCGGGGAATTTGGCCGGGTCGGGGCGATAGAGGAAGCCCGACACGCGCTCGCCATCGAAGCTGGCGACCTCGACCAGCTCGGGGTCGCGATTGCCCGAGAAGTCGAGCCCGCCCGTCTCGCTGCGGGTCCAGCGGGTCAGCTTGTCGGTGCGCGGATTGTAGGACCAGGCGTCGGCGGGCCCCTTGGCCGAACTGAGGGTGAAGCCGAGCTCGCCCCACGCCGACCAGCGCACGCCGCCGGCGACGCCGACGGGCAGCTTGACGACGCGGCGGCTGCGCCCGGTGGCGAGGTCGAGCAGGTAGAGCCGGCTGATGCCAGCCTCGTTGGTCAGGTAAGCGGCGGTGCGGCCGTCCTTGCTCAGGTCGAAATTCTCAATGTCCCAGCGGCCGCCGCCGGCCAGCGGCGTGAATCGACCGGTCGCCGGATCGAGCCGGCCGAGCCGGGCGACGTCCGAGCCCTCGTCGGACAGGGCGTAGAGCCGGCCGTCGGGGGCGTAGGTGAGGTCGCTGTAAGCGACCTCGCGCGACACATCGCCGATCGGGCTCAGCTTCCCGCTGGCGAGGTCGAGCAGATAAGGATCAGCATTGGTGACGGACTTGGTGTTGAGGACCGCGGCGGTGCGGTTGCCCGGAGCGAAGTCCTGGATCGCCCAGCCGCCACCCTGGACCTGAGCGACCATACGCCCGCTGGCAGGATTGCGCGGGTCGACCACATAGAGATCGCTGTCGGTGCCATTGCGGCGGGTCGAGCTGTAGCCGAGCAGCCGCCCGTCCATGCTCCAGCGATTGAGTTCGTTGCGGCTCTTGCCGTCGCTCAGCAGGACGAGCCGGCCGCGGTCGAGGCGATAGGCCTGGAAGAATTCGTCACCGCCATTGTCCTTCTGGATGGCGATCACGTCGCCGGTTGGCGCGATGGCCCCGCTGACCGGCTCGCCCTCGAACGTGATTTGCTCGCGATCCATCAGCGGCGCGGCGACGCGGTGAAGCTGGGGCGTGTTGCCGAAGCGGGTGCGGATGAGCATCGCATGGGTGCGATTGTCCCAGCCGGCGAAGGTGGCGCTCCGCGTTTCCATGTACGGCCGGGTCCGCGCCGCCAACTCGGCGGGGACGGCGGGAAGGCCGCTCGCGGTGAGCGCCGCCGGCTTGGCCGCGACCGCGGCGGACTGGGCGGCAGCGGGCGTGCCGAGCGAGGAGGCGGCAAGCAGCGCCGCGAGGATGGGAGTGCGCATGGCGCCGAGCTTAGGGGGCGGTGGGCGCGGCCTCAAGCGTCGCCATTGCCGGTGGCTGATCCTTGAGCCGGCGCGCAGTTTCTTCGGCTCCGCGCAGCGCGCGGAGCACGTTCCCGCCGGCGAGCTTGGCGAGGTCGGTGTCGCTCCACCCGCGGCGGATCAGTTCGGCGAACAGCAGCGGATAGGCGTCGACCCCGGTCATGCCGTCGGGCGTGTAGGGAATGCCGTCGAGGTCGGCGCCGATCCCGACATGATCGTGCCCGGCGACGCGGGCGACATGGTCGATGTGGTCGGCGATGATGGCGACCGTCGTCGCCGGGCGCGGATGGGCGGATTCCCACGCCTTGACGCCCGCGTCGACCGCCGCCTGATTTCCCTTGTTCAGTTGTTTTAGCCGCGCGGTCGCGGCCTCCTCGTCGGCCTGCCACTCGAGCACGCGCTGGTTGATGAAGGGCGGCACCCAGTTGACCATCACCACCCCGCCGTTGGCAGGCAACAGCCGAAGCACATCGTCGGTGACATTGCGCGGGTGAGTGTTGAGCGCGCGCGCCGACGAGTGGGAGAAGATCACCGGCGCCTTCGACGCAGCAATCGCCGCCTTCATCGTCTCGGCCGAGACGTGGCTCAGATCGACCAGCATGCCGAGGCGGTTCATCTCGCCGATGACTTGGAGACCGAAGGGTGAGAGGCCGTGCCACCTGGGCTCGTCGGTGGCGCTGTCGGCCCATTCGGTGGTCTGGTTGTGGGTCAGCGTCATGTAGCGCGCGCCGGCGTCGTAGAAGAGCCTGAGCGCGGCGAGGCTGCCGCCGATCTGGCGTCCGCCCTCGATCCCGATCAGCGAGGCGATCTTACCCTGGCGATGGATGCGGACGACGTCGTCGGCGGTGCGCGCGAATGCGAGGTCGTTGGGATAGGCCGCGACCAGCCGATGGACGGTGTCGATCTGCTCGATCGTGTCGTGGATCGCTTGATTGCCCGTGATCGACCCGTCGATATAGACCGACCAGAAGACGCCCCCGACCCTCCCGGCGCGAAGCCGCGCCATGTCGGTCATCAGCGGGTGGGCGCGGGTGTCGGTGCCGCTGGCGAGCCCGCTCACATCAAGCTTGTAATTCTCCCGCAATTGCTCGGGCAGGTCGTTGTGCCCGTCGATCAGCGGGGTCTGGCGGAGGATGCGGTCGATCCGCTTGGCGACCGCGGGCGCGATCGGCTGGGCGACGGCGGGCGTGGCGGCGAGCGCCGCAGCGGCGAGGGCGAGGAGGGTGCGCATGACGCGACTTTACGGACTCGCAACGAACGGTCAAACGCGCGGCGGTGACCGAGCCCTTCCTGCTGTTCGACGATGCCCGCGCCGGGGCGCCCCCCGCCCGGCTCTACCGCGCGCCAACGCGGATCATCGTCGCCCACCGACTGACGGAGGTCGCCGACGCGCTGGGCGAGTTGCAGACAGCGGTGCGCGGCGGCGCGCATGCGGCGGGTTTTCTGGCTTACGAGGCTGGGATCGCGCTCGACCCCGCGCTCGCGCCGGCCGCGCGGCAGGGAGACGGGCCGCTGCTATGGTTCGGGCTGTTCGACGATTATGAAACGGTCGACGCCGCCGACTTCCTGCCCGACCCAGCCGGCGCGAGGGCGAGCGCGCCGGTCCCGCGCCTGGCCCGCGCCGATTATCTCGCGACCGCTGCAGACGTCCGCGACCACCTGTTCGCCGGCGATTTCTATCAGGCCAATTTGACCTTCGGCTGCGATGTTCGCTTCGCCGGCGATCCGCTCGCACTCTACGCCCGGCTGCGACAGGCGAGCGGGGCCGGCTGGGGCGGCGTGGTCCGCCACGACGACGGCTGGTTGCTGTCGTGCAGCCCCGAGCAATTCTTCACGCTACGCGATGGGATGATTGAGGCCCGCCCGATGAAGGGTACCGCGCCGCTTTCCGCCCCGCCCGCGGCGCTGACCGACGATCCCAAGAATCGCGCCGAAAATCTGATGATCGTCGACCTCATCCGCAACGACCTTGCCCGGGTCGCCGAGCCGGGCAGCGTCGCGGTGCCCGAGTTGTTCGCGGTCGAGACCTATCCGACGCTGCGGCAGATGGTCAGCCGGGTGACCGCCCGCCTCCGCCCGGGGCTCGACGCGGTGGACGTGATCCGGACCATCTTTCCCTGCGGCTCGGTGACCGGCGCGCCCAAGGTCGCCGCCATGCTGGCGCTCCGCCGGCTCGAGCCGGAACCGCGGGGCGCCTATACCGGCTCGATGGGGTGGATCGACCCCAACGGCAATGCCAGCTTCAACGTCCTCATCCGCACGCTGGCGACCCGCGAAGGGGAAGAGGCTGCGCGGATCGGGCTCGGCTCCGGGCTTGTGGTCGACTCGCAAGCGAGCGATGAGTGGGCCGAGTGCCTGGCCAAGGGAGCCTTCGTGACTGCCCAGCAACCGACCGTCGACCTCATCGAAACGATGCGTTTCGATCCGCGCGAGGGCGTGCTTGAGCTCGATCGCCATCTCGACCGGCTCGGCGCCTCGGCGCGGGCTTTGGGTTTCAGTTACGACCGCCACGCTGCCCGCAACGAGCTTCAGGCAGCGACCTTCAGCCGCAAACTGCCGGGTGTCGCCCGGCTGCTACTCTCACCGACCGGGACGATGGCGGTGGAGCTGCGCAACCTGCCCCCGGCCGCGCGGCCCCCGGTGACGGTCGCGCTTCGCCCCCTGCCTGTTCCGGCAAGTGATTTCCGTCTCAGCCACAAGACCACCGACCGAAGCTTCTACGACCGGGCGCAGGCCGAAGGCGGCGCGTTCGAGACTTTGTTCGTCGACCCCGACGGCAAGCTCACCGAGGGCAGCTTCACCAACCTGTTCGTCGAACGCGACGGCCAGCTGCTCACCCCGCCCGCCAGCCGCGGGCTGATGCCCGGCGTGCTCCGTGCCAAGCTGCTCGACGAGGGCCGCGCGGTCGAGGCGGATTTGACCCCCGACGATCTGGCGGGCGGCTTTCACATCGGCAACATGGTCCGCGGGCTGATCGCGGCTCGATTGGCTTAAGATCCTCCCCGTGCGACGGCATGGGGAGGTGGCAGTCGCGCCAGCGACTGACGGAGGGGCCAGCGACGATCGAACAGGCCCCTCCACCATCAGCCTTCGGCTGACGGTCCCCCTCCCCACGGCTCCGCCGCAGGGAGGTTCACGCGGCCAGCGGAAACTTCAGCAGCCGGTCGGCGACCGGAATCAACGCCGCGGCCGAGCCGCCGACTTTCTTCATGATCTCGGGATGGTGCGCGTCGAGACCGCCGGTGAGCGCGCCGAACGCCGGCAGGATCAGCTTCGACCCGCTGGCGACAAAGCAGCGTCGAGAGACGCGCTTACCGCGGAGCTGGAGGCGGAGCTTGGGATGGTAATGGCCCGACAGTTCGGGCCGCGGGTCCAAGGGCTGGGCTTCGTGGCGGAGGACCAGGTTGTCGACCGCGATTTCCTCGACCAGCCGGCCGCCGCAGTGGTCGGCGAAGCCCGGGTCGTGGTTGCCGAGGATCCACACCCAGTCGAGCCGGGCGGTCATGCCGGTGAGCAGCGCGCACGCCGCCTCGGGTAGCCGGTCGCAGCCGAACTTGTCGTGGAAGCTGTCGCCCAGGCAGTAGAGCGTGGCGGCGCCGGTGCGGTCGACCAGTTCGTTCAACGCGGTCAGCGTCGCGATGCTGTCGTAGGGCGGCAGGAACTGGCCGAGCTTGGCGAACCAGCTCGCTTTCTCAAGGTGCAGGTCGGCAACCAGCAGCGCTTGACGCGCCGGCCACCACAGCGCGCCTTGGGGCTCGGCAAGGAAATCGTGACCAGCGAACGAAAGCGGAACCATTGCTTCGGCCTGTGGCGCGAAACGCCTGCTATTCCAAGTGGGTAAAGTGGTCGCGCAAGGATCGCGCGTCGTGCAGCGCGTTGTGCGGCACGACGCTGTTGCGGGCGGTCGAGAAGCCCGGCAGGCGAATGAAGCGGAAGGTCAGCTTGGGCACGCGCACGATCTCGCCAGAGCCCGTCATGATCAGCCGGCAGAACAGCGAGATGTCCTCGGGCCAGTCGGCGACGATCTCGACCTCGGTCAGACCAGTCAGCCATTGCGAGAGCGTCTCGGCCGCCTCGCGGTGACCCATCGGCTCATGCTTGTGCGCTTCCGGCACCGTCCACAGGTAGGGCGCGACGTGGCGCTCGACCCAGTCGGTCAGCGGGCGGTCGTGCTGCAGGACGACGTAGAATTCCTCGCCGCCATCCTCGGGCACCAGCGCGAGGCTCAGCAGCGGGCCGTTCCAGCCGTCATATTCGCAGTCGAGGAAGTAGCGCATCGCGGCGCTGTAGCGGGGTCGCGCGCCTAGCGCACCTCCGGCATCTCGGGTCGCGGCGGGCAGGGTTTGCCTTGGGCGGTCGCCTTGCGACAGGCCTTGTCCCACTCGCGCAGCGCGCGGCCGTAGCGCTCTTCCGCCTCGCGCATCCGTCGCCCACGCTTCTGGTCGGCCTCAGACTGGCTGGTGGTTGCGAGGTCGACGCCCTTTGAAACGACTTTCACCGGTAAAGTGACGACATCGACCGCGGTATTGGCGACCGCGCAGGCGGAAAGGAGTGGCAAGGTGAGGACGGGCAGGAAGCGCATGGCCCAAGGTCGGGCAGCCAACCTTGCGCGTTGGTGAACGCCCTTCGTCATTGCGAGCGAAGCGAAGCAATCCATCGAGCAGTGCGGCGAATGGATTGCTTCGCCTTCGGCTCGCAATGACGAAACCTCAATCCAGCCGCATCGCCTCCGCTGCCAGCGCTTCGGCCTCGATCAGCAGGCTGTCATCCGCCGCCGCGCCCGCCGGCAGTGCTTCGCGGCCGATCACCACCATCAGCGGCACCGCCATCGGGGTCACCCGGCTGACATCGACATGGACCATCTGCGCCGCCGCCCGCTCGACCAGCCGGGCCAACCGGCCAAGCTCGGTCATCCGCGCGCGTGCGTCCTCCCACGCCGCCTTCATCAGCAGATGCTCGGGCTCATATTTGCGCAGCACGTCGTAGATGAGGTCGGTCGAGAAACTGACCTGGCGCCCCGTCTTGCGCTTGCCCGGATGCTGGCGCTCGACCAGCCCGCCGATCACCGCCACCTCACGGAAAGCGCGTTTCAGCAGCATCGACTGCTCGACCCAGTCGACGAATTCATCCTCGAGGATGTCGGGCGAGAGCAACGGTGCGGGATCGGTGATCTTCTCCAACCCATAGACCGCGATCGCGTAGTCGTTGGCGACGAAGCCGAGCGGCTTCAGCCCCAGCTTCTCCATCCGCTTGGTGATCAACATGCCGAGCGATTGGTGCGCATTCCAGCCCTCGAAACTGTACATCACCATGTAATGGCGCTTCTCGAACGGGAAGGTTTCGACCAGCAGTTCGTCGGGCTGGGGCAGGCGCGAGCGGCGCTGCTGCACTTCGAGCCATTCGCGCACATCGTCGGGGAAGCGATGCCATTCCTCGGGGCTCGCGAGATAAGCGCGGACACGGTCGGCGAGGTGCGTCGTCATGCTCATCCGCTGACCGCCATAAGTGACCAGCCGCGCCTCCTTGGTGCTGGCGCGGACGATGATGTCGCTGTCCTTCATCCGCTCGACCTCGAGGCTGAGGCCGGCGAAGAAGATGTGGTCGCCGACGGTGAGGGTCGAGGCGAACCCCTCCTCGACCCGGCCGAGCATCCGGCCGTTCTTGAAGCGGACGTCGAACATCGGATTGTCGACGATGATCCCGGCGTTCATCCGATGCTGCACTGCGACCGCGGGCTTGGTGATCCGCCAGTGGCCCGAGCCCGCCGGCTCCTCGGTCAGGCGGCGGAACTTGTCATAGGCTTTGAGCGCATAGCCGCCGGTGGCGATGTACTGGAGGACGCGCTCGTACACCTCGTCCTGCAGGCCCGCATAAGGCGCGGCCGAGCGGAGTTCGGCAAGCAGGTCGGCCTGCTCGAACGGGGCGGCGCAGGCGCAGGCCAGAATGTGCTGGGCGAGCGTGTCGAGCGTGCCCGGGCGGAAGATCTCGGGATCGAGCTCGCGCGCGTCGATCGCGTCCAGGGCGGCGCGCGCCTCGAGATATTCGAAGCGGTTGCCGGGAACGATGGTACCCTGGCTCGGCTCGTCGAGCCGGTGATTGGCGCGGCCGATCCGCTGGAGCAGGCGGCTCGAGCCCTTGGGCGCGCCCATCTGGACGACCATCTCGACGTCGCCCCAGTCGATCCCGAGATCGAGGCTGGAGGTGCAGACCAAAGCCCGCAGCCGGCCGTCGGCCATCGCCCCCTCGACCTTGCGCCGCGCCTCGAGCGCGAGGCTGCCGTGATGAATCCCGAGCGGCAGATTCTGCTCGTTGACCTTCCACAGCTCCTGGAAAATCAGCTCGGCGAGGCTGCGGGTGTTGCAGAAGACGAGCGTCGTCTTGTGCGCCTCGATCAGCTCCATCACTTGGCGGGCGGCGTAGCGACCCGAATGGCCCGACCAGGGCACGCGACCGTCGGGGATGAGGATCGACAGGTCGGCGTCGGCGCCCGGGTCGCCGATGACGAGGTCGACCTCTTCCTCATCGGCATCGGGGGCGAGCCAGCCGCGATAGGCGTCGGGATCGCTGACGGTGGCGCTCAGGCCCACCCGGCGGAGCTGCGGCGCGATTCGCTGGAGCCGGGCGAGGCTCAGCGCGAGGAGGTCGCCGCGCTTGTCGCGGGCGAAGGCATGGATCTCGTCGATCACCACGTGCTTGAGGTTGGCGAAGAGGGTGAAACTGTCGGGGTAGCTCAGCAGCAGGCTCAAGGATTCGGGCGTGGTCAGCAGGACGTGCGGCGGGCGCGCCCGCTGGCGCGCCTTGCGGTCAGACGGCGTGTCGCCGCTTCGCGTCTCGACCCGGATTGCCAGACCCATCTCACCGATCGGGCCAAGCAGGTTGCGCTGCACGTCGACCCCGAGCGCCTTCAGCGGCGAGATGTAGAGGGTGTGGAGGCCGTCGAAATCAGGCTGCTCGGCCAGCTCGACCAAGGTCGGCAGGAAGCCTGACAGTGTCTTGCCCGCCCCCGTCGCGGCGACCAGCAACGCGTGGCGTCCGGCCCGCGCCCGTTCGAGCATCGCCAGCTGGTGCCGCCGCGGCGCCCAGCCCTTGGCGGCGAACCAGTCGGCGATGACGGGCGGAAGGTCAGCCGCGATCAGAGGCCGCTGCCCGGCTCATTCTCGTGCGCGGCCTGCTCGTCGCGATAGTTCTGGCGGGTCGCTTCCTCGGTCCGCTCGACGCTGTCCGCGCTCTGCTGGCGGTTGCGGATCATCGCCCAGGCGATCGCCAGCACGAGCAGGATTGGGCCGAGTATCGTGACGATCGTCCAATAGTTGACGTCGCTGCCTGCGGCCATGATCCACTCCGTTCTTGCCAATTTGCGGGCGGAACCGTCCGCCGTCCACTACCGTATAAGCCCGCATGGCCCGTCTCGGTTCCTGGATACAGCCTCATGCAGAGGGCATCTACGTCGCACCCGCCGATGCCTGGGTCGACCCCTCGCAGCCAAAGGAGCGCGCGCTCGTCACACACGGCCACGCCGACCACGCGCGCGGCGGTCATGGCACGGTGTGGGCGACCCCGGCGACGCTGGCGATCATGGATGTCCGCTACGGCCAGCAAAACGGCTGCCCGGTCGACTATGGCCAGAGCGTCACCGTCGGCGAAGTCGAGGTCAGCTTCGTTCCGGCCGGCCACGTGCTCGGCAGCGCGCAGATCATCCTCGACTATCGCGGCGAGCGGGTGGTGGTGTCGGGCGACTACAAGCGGCGCGCCGACCCGACCTGCGAGCCGTTCCTGCCGGTCCCGTGCGACATCTTCATCACCGAGGCGACCTTCGGGCTGCCGGTATTCCGCCATCCCGATGCGGGGGGCGAGATCGACCGCCTGCTCGCCCGGCTGGCCGACAATCCCGACCGTTGCGTGGTGGTCGGCGCCTATGCGCTGGGCAAGGCGCAGCGGGTCATCAGCGAAGCTCGCCACCGCGGGCACACCGCGCCCATCTACGTCCACGGCGCGCTCGAAAGGCTGAATAGCCTCTACCAGGAATGGGGGGTCGACCTCGGCGAGTTGCGGCCCGCCACCGGGGCGAGCAAGGCCGAGCTCGCCGGACATCTGGTCATGTGTCCGCCCGGTGCGCTCAACGACCGCTGGTCGCGCCGCCTGCCCGACCCGATCACCGCGATGGCGAGCGGCTGGATGCGGATTCGCCAGCGCGCCCGCCAGCGCAACGTCGAGCTGCCGCTGATCCTGTCCGACCATGCCGACTGGGACGAGCTGACCGCCACCATCCTCGAGCTCAAGCCCAAGGAAGTGTGGATCACCCACGGCCGCGAGGACGCGCTGATGCACTGGTGCATGACCCGCCAGATCAAGGCGCGCGAGCTCAACCTCGTCGGCTATGAAGACGACGATGAGGACGGCTGAGCGCGATCATCAGCTCTTGAGCGCAGCCTCGAGCTGCGGCTTGAGCGCGTTCCAGTTCGAGGTCTGGTCGAGCAGCTTGCCGTTGAGCACGAAGGTCGGGGTGCCCTTGAAGTCGGGATACTGATCGGTCACCCGCGCCGTCGCCGCGACTTCATTCTCGAGCGCCTTCTGGTCGGCCAGGCACTGGTTGCTCTTGCCGCTCGGCAAGCCGTGCTGCGCGGCAAGCGTCTGCAGGCCGGAACGCTCAGCCATCTGCTTGACCACCTGCTGAGCAGGGAGCGATTGCATCTGGTCGAGTTCGGCCGGCGGCAGCTTCTCGATCGTGCCCATCCAGCTCAGCTGATCCTTGTACATCGCCTCGGCCAGCGGGAAGAAGCCCTGCGGTCCGTTGCAGCGCGCGATCAGGTTGGCGGCGAGGTCGATCGGCCCGTGGATGATGTAAGGGCGGATTTCCCAGCTGACCTGCCCGCTCTTCACCAGTTCCTTGAGCGGCGGGACGCCCTCGTCGGCGAAGCGCTTGCACACCGGGCAGCCGAGCGAGGCGATCTCGAGCAGCTTGACCTTGGCGTTGGGATTGCCGCGGACGTAGCCGTCCTGGGTGGTGTTGACGACGTCGAGCCAGCTCCCGCCCGGCGGCGGGCTCGACTGGGTGATCTTGAGCGACTGGTCGGCGGTCGTCGCGGCGGCGGTCTGGCTGCTGCTACTCTTCTTGCAGGCGGCAAGGCCCGGCAGGCTCAGCGCCAGTACCGTGGCGGCAAGGGCAATCGAGGTTCGCATAGGTGTCGCTCCGTTCAGTCCGCCTGTTCGGCGTAGATGCGGATCAGCCGCTGGAGATAGTCGCGGCTGTTGTAAAGCACGCTGACCCGCACGCGCTCGTTGAGCCCATGCACGCCATTGCCGTCGGGATCGCCGAAATAGCCGCTGATGCCGTAGGTCGGAATGCCCACGGGCGTCAGGAAGGCGCCGTCGGTCGCGCCGGCCGACATGATCCGAACCAGCGGCACGCCGGGGAACATCTGCTTGGCCAGCGTCTCGGCCGGACCGAGCACCTTCGGGTCGAGCGGAGGCGGCGGCGCCGGAGCGTTGCGGACTTCGCGCAGCGAGACCGCGACCTTGGGATCGGCAATCGCCTTGATCAGCGTCTGGCGAACGTCCTCGGCGCTGGTGCCTGGGAAAATCCGGCAGTTGATGTTGGCGCGCGCCCGCTGCGGCAGCGCATTGGTGGCGTGGCCCGCATCGAGCATCGTCGCGACGCAATTGGTATGGAGAATGGCGTTGTCGTCGGGCTCGCGCTCGAGCAGCGCGCGAGCAGCCACGTCGTTCGGATTGGCGAGCAGCGCGGTGATCGCCGCGCGCTGGTCGGCCGGACGGGTCGGCGCCATGCGGGTGTAGAAATCGCGGGTGGTCGCGCTGAACATCACCGGGAATCGCGTCGCCTCGATCGCGGTCAGCGCGTGGGCCAGATGATAGATGGCATTGTCAGGGACCGGACGCGAGCTGTGGCCGCCGGGATTGGTCACCTCGAGCGTGTAATTCTGGCTGAGCTTCTCGCCGACCTGGATGCCGAGGAAGCGCGGGGTACCGTTGGCGTCGAGCTTGCCCCCGCCGCCCTCGTTGACCGCGAAGGCCGCATCGATCAGCTGGCGCTGGTTCTTGGCGAGATATTCGGCGCCGTTGAACGCGCCGCTGGTCTCCTCGCCGCAGGTCAGCGCAAGCTTGAGCGTGCGGCGGGGACGATATTTCTCGCGCGCCATCCGCGCCAGCGTGTCGACCCAGATCGACGCCATCGCCTTATCATCGGCGGCGCCGCGAGCGTAGAAATTCCCATTCTCCTCGACCAAGGTGAAGGGATCGCGGGTCCAGTCCTCGCGCTTGGCCTCGACCACGTCGATGTGGGCCAGCATCAGCACCGGCCGCGCGGTCGGCTGACGGCCGGGGTAGACGACGACCAGCCCGCCTTCCTTCGGATGCGAGGGTTCGACGAACGGGTGAAGATCGCTGTCGGGAATTCCGGCGGACTTGAGGTAGGCGGCCATCCGCTCGGCGGCGAGTGTGCAACTGCCCGCCGACAGCGTCGTGTTGGTCTCGACCAGCTCCTTGTAAACCCGGCGGAACTCGACTTGGTCGGGGCGCAGCGCTGTCGCCGGAGCCGGCGCTTGGGCGAACGCTGGCGCGGCAGTGGCGGCGAGCAAGGTGGCGGCGATAATCGAGCGGATGGGCACGGCGGTTCCCCCGAAACGCGGCGCTCGGGCGGCGCCGCCATGGGCGAGGCTAACGCGGCACTCCGGCAAGCGCCAGCGCCGAGTTGCCGCCGCTGGTCGATGGACTGGGCACCCTTGTCGAAGGAGTGTCGCTCGGTCGCTTTACAGGCGGTCGCCGAGGCGTAGACCGACCGCCACCCAAGGGGAGGTTAAGTCTCACATGTTCCAACGGATTCTTCTGGCCGGTACCGCCGCCCTCGCCGTCACCGTCGCCGGTAGCGCGCCGCTGCTCGCCAAGCCCGCGCCCGCGCACCACGCCCGCGCCTCGACTACCTCCGCCAAGCCGCAGCTCGGCAGCTGGGGCGTCGACCTCGCCGGCATGGACAAGAGCGTGAACCCCGGCGACAGCTGGTACAATTACGTCAACGGGACGTGGGACAAGAACACCGAGATCCCCGCCGACAAGTCGAGCTGGGGCGGGTTCGGCATCCTCCGCGACCTCAGCGACCAGCGCACCCATGACCTCATCGAGGACGTCGCCAAGACCGGCGGTCCGGCCGGCAGCAACGATCAGAAGATCGCCGACCTCTACAAGAGCTTCATGGACGAGCAGGCGATCGAAGCGAAGGGCCTGACCCCGCTCCGGCCCTACCTCGCCCGGATCGCCGCGGTGCAGAGCCGCGATGACCTGACCAATGCGATGGCCTGGGCCAATCGCACCGGCATCGGCGGTCCGATCCGCGCCGGGGTCCAGCAGGACCTCAAGAACAATAGCCTCTACGCCGTCTATCTCAGCCAAGGCGGCCTCGGCCTGCCCGACCGCGACTATTACCTCGACACCACCAATCCCAAGTTTGCCGAGGCGCGCACCAAGTATATCGCCCATGTCGGCAACATGCTGCGCATGGCCGGGATGAGCGAGCCGGAGGCGCGCGCCCAGCGGATCTTCGACCTCGAGAAGCAGATCGCGCAGGTCCAGTGGTCGCGCGTCCAGTCGCGCCAGGTCGAGAAGCGTTATAATCCGCGCACGCTGGCCGAGCTCAAGGCGCAGGACCCGGGCGTCAACTGGGACGCCTATTTCCGCGAGACCGGTATCGGCGCGCCCGAGCGGGTGATCGTCAGCCAGCCCGAGGCGATCGCCGGGTCGGCCAAGCTGATCGAGTCGGCGCCGATCGACACGTGGAAGGACTATCTGACCTTCCGTACCATCTCGGCCGCCGCGCCGATGCTGCCCAAGGCGTTCGTCAACGAGAATTTCGACTTCTACGGCAAGACGCTGTCGGGCACGCCCCAGCTGCCCGAGCGATGGAAGCGCGGGGTTGGCTTGGTCAACGGCGCATTGGGTGAGGCGGTCGGCCAGGCCTATGTCGCCAAATACTTCACGCCCGAGACCAAGGCCAAGATGGACGAACTCGTCCACAACCTGATCAAGGCGATGGATCACCGGTTGGCCAACCTCACCTGGATGGCGCCCGAGACCAAGGCCAAGGCGCGGGTCAAGCTCGCCGCCTTCACCCCCAAGATCGGCTATCCGACCAAGTGGCGCGACTATTCGGCGTTGACGGTCGAGAGCGGCGATCCGGTCGGCAATCTCTTCCGCGCCAGCGCGTTCGAATATAACCGCAACCTCGCGAAGATGGGCAAGCCGGTCGACCGCACGGAGTGGGGCATGACCCCGATGACGGTGAACGCCTACGCCAACCCGCCGATGAACGAAGTAGTGTTCCCGGCCGCGATCCTGCAGCCGCCCTTCTTCGATCCGAACGCCGACATGGCGGTCAACTATGGCGCGATCGGCGCGGTGATCGGGCATGAGCTCAGCCACCACTTCGACGACCAGGGTCGGAAGTACGACCCGCAGGGCAACCTCAACGACTGGTGGACGCAGGCGGACATCGACCGCTTCAAGGTCGGCACCGACAAGGTTGTCGCCCAGTACGGCGCCTATGAGCCGATCCCGGGCAAGCATGTGAACGGCGAGCTGACGCTCGGCGAGAATATGGCCGACCTCGCCGGCCTCAACGTCGCCTACGATGCCTACAAGATGAGCCTGCACGGGAAGCCCGACCGGGTCATCGACGGCTACACCGGCGACCAGCGCTTCTTCCTCGGCTTCGGCCAGGTATGGCGCAACAAGATGCGCGAGGCGGCGATGCTCAACCAGCTGACCACCGATCCGCATTCGCCGGGGCAGCTCCGTCCCAACGTCGTCCGCAACTTCGACGCCTGGTACAAGGCGTTCAACGTCAAGAGCGGCGCGCTCTACCTGACGCCGGAGCAGCGCATCCACATCTGGTAAGCGGTTCCCGCCTCACCAGCGATCGGCCGGCCGGAGCACCCGCTCGGGCCGGCTTTTCATTGGGGCACGATCACCTGCAACGCCTTGGGCCAGATGCGGTAGTCGAGCGGGCTTTCGAGATGCTCGGTCTCACCGTCGGTCGCGACCGCGAGATGGCTCCGTGAACTCGCCACGCGGAGCCGGGTGACGTCATCGAGCCGGATGAGATCGTCGTCGCGCGTCCGGCCGACCAGCGCGCGAAGGATCGCGGCGACCATCCCCGCACGGCTCTGCGAACGGAGCACCATCACGCACAGTCGCCCGTCGTCGAGCGTCTGACGCTTGCCCGCTTCAGGCAGAACCAGCGCATAGTCGTTGTTGCCGACGAACAGCAGCGGCGTGTTGACGCTCGCCTGCTCAGCATCGTTAATCGTCAGGCGGAGCCGGTGATGACGGAATCGCACCAGCGTCCGCGCCCCGGCGACCAGCATCGCCAGCTTCTTGGATCGCCCGAGCCGCTTCTGCTGCGCCTCGCGGTCGAGCACCATCAACGGATAGAGCCCGACCGCGCTGTTGTTGATGAAGACGCGGCCGTTGACCTCGGCAACGTCGACCGGGCGGTGGTGGCCGGTCTTGAGCACTGCCACCGCCTCTTCGAGTTCGGTCGGAATGCCGAGGTCGCGGGCGAAATGGTTCAACGTGCCGAGCGGGAGCACGGCGAGAGGCACCTCGCTTCCCGCCAGAATACCCGCGACCGAACTGATCGTGCCGTCGCCGCCACCGGCCGCAACGAACGGTCGGCCATCGTCGCGGGCCGCAGTCGCCCGGCGCGCACACTCGGCGCCTTCGACCGCACAGATTTCGGCGTCGAGCCCGGCATCGGCAACCGCGGCGCGGACCCGCTCCTCGACGTCGTCGCCCGCGCTACCGCCACCCTTGTTGAGTATGATCAGACCCTGCATCGCCCCCGTAACGAGCGGTGTCCGCGCTTGGGTCCGGCAAGCGACAAGTTCATGCGCGGGGAATCAATGTCCGCCGGCTTTGAGCATGTCGCCGACCCGCACCAGTTTCTCACGCGGAGCGCCGGCCCGTGCCGCAGCGACCTCGGCCGCCTCGATTTTCTGCCAGTCGTGGAAGGGCACGGGATCGCAGCCGCGCAATTGGAGCAGGGCGTCGAGCCCGTCGCCGCCGCGCCGCCCGCTGTCGCCGCCCTCGGCCGGAAACAGCGCGGCGATCTGCTCGGCGACCTCATAGCCGTCGGGGCGGTTGGTCCCGATCGTCCCGGTCGGGCCCCGCCGAGCCCAACCTACGGCATAGAGCCGTTCCGCAATCCGTCCGCCGTCGTTGGCGAAGCGGCCGAGCCGGTCGTCGTAGGGCACGCCGGGGATCGCCGGCGTTGCGTAGCCGATGCAGCTCACCACCAGCGAGCAGGGCACGGCGTAGGTCTCGCCCGTGCCGTGCGACGTGCCGTCAGCCTGCAAGGCGGTTCGTTCGACGATCAGCCGTTCGGCCCGGCCGTCACCCTCGATCGCCAGCGGCCTGGCGAAGAAGTCGAACAGGATCTCGCGCGGCTTTTCGTTGCGCGGCATGGCAGCAAACTCGCGCAAATGCCCGACGGACTTGCGCTGCCCCGGATCGAGCTCGGCATCGCTGTCGGCCGGCGGCAGGTCGGCGGGATCGACCAGCGGCTGCGCCTGCTCGAGATGGCCGAGCTCGCCGAGCTCCTTGGGCGTCATCGCGATCTGCTGCGGCCCGCGGCGGCCGAGGATGGTGACGCTGCGCAGGTGGCTCTGGCCAAGCGCCTCGAACGCATGGCCGACGATGTCCGAGCCGACGAACTCCGCCGGGGTTTTGCTGAGGATGCGGGCGACGTCGAGTGCGACATTGCCGTTGCCGACGATCGCCGCGGCAGTCCCGTCGAGCGGCGGCGCCAGCTCGGCGAAATCGGGATGGCCGTTGTACCAGCCGACGAAGGCCGCCGAACCGAGCACGCCGGGGAGGTCGTCGCCAGGGATGCCGAGCCGACGGTCGTGCGGCGCGCCGGTCGCCAGCACGACCGCGTCATAGAGGCCAAGCAACTCCTCGATCGAGACGTCGGCCCCGAGGTGGACATTGCCGAGGAAGCGCGCGCCGGGTTCGAGCGCGACCTTTTCGTAGCGCTTCGTTACCGCCTTGATCGACTGGTGGTCGGGGGCGACCCCGAAGCGGATCAGGCCGTAAGGCACCGGCAGCCGGTCGAGGATATCGACCCGCGCCTCACTGCCGTACGTCTTGAGCAGCGCTTCGGCTGTGTAGAACCCCGCGGGACCCGAACCGATCACGGCGAAATGGCGCATAAAGGCGGCCTCCTTGAGCACGGAGGCTAGCCACATTCGCTCGGCAAGGCGAGCCGTGCGCGCGGGACTTAGACCTTTGTGCGATCCTCGAGCAGCAGGTCGCTGCCCTTGGCTTTCAGCGCCGCCTCGATCGGCTTCGAAAACATGCCCAGTAGTCCGGGCAGTGCGATCACGCAGCGGACCAGCCGATCCTCGACGTCGATCTTGGCATCGACGCTCTGGCCCATCGCCCCGACGGTGAGGTCGAGCCGGTTATCGACCCAGTTGCTGGTGACGTCCGCCCCGCCGGGAATGTAGCCCTGGAGCTTGTGGACGTTAGCGGCGATCCGCCGCTGTGCCTCCTCGCGGCCGAGGGTGTGGGGGAGGTCGACGTGGATGGGCTGGCTCATTCGTGCGACGTGCGTCCGCCTTAGTCACTTTTCAAGCGCTGTGGGTGCTTTAGGCTGGGATAATGCCGTTGCTGCCAGTCCTGCTTGCCCTCGCCCAGCCCACCGCCGCCGCCGCGTCGATCGTTCCGCCGTTCCGCGTCGGTCCGCCGGTATGGAATCCGACCGGCGACTATGTGATCGCCGGTCAGGACGAGGCCGGATATCGCCGATGGATCGGCGGGCAGAGCTGGCGGCCCGGACTGGTCGCCAGCTTCCATCGCTATCTGATGGACAATCAGGTCGGCTTCGTCGTCCCGACCTGGCAGTTGCTGCGGACCGCGAGCGACTGGGCAAAGTGCGGCGCCGAACCGTTCGAGGTGCCGCCGATCACCCAGTGGGCCAACGTCATCCAGACGCTGCGCTACGTCCGCGATTATGTGGTGCCGGCGATCGGCCCGGTCGAGGCGGTCAGCGCCTATCGCAATCCGATCCTCAACCAGTGCGCCGGTGGCGCGCCGGAGAGCGTCCACATGACCATGTCGGCGATCGACCTGGTGCCGCTGCTGCCGATCGATCGCGGCACGCTGATGAGCCGGCTCTGTTCGGGCCATGCGATCAACGGGCCGCGCTACAATGTCGGATTGGGCTTCTATACCAAGCTGCGCTTCCACGTGGACAGCTGGAAATATCGCACGTGGGGCCGCAACGACGGCGGAACGCTCGCCTGCCCGAGCCCGATCGTCCGGGCAGCCCCGCCGGCGCCAGCGGTGACCGTAGTCCCCACCGCGATTCAACCAGCCTCTCCCAGCTCGGACCCCCTCGCTCCGCGCTGATTGCCACCCCCGGACCGACATTTCGTCGGCCGGGCTTGTGTGGCCCGATTGCCACACTACCTTCGCTGCCAGAGAAGGGGCAGCAAACTTCCATGGACTTCGAAAAACTCACCGATCGCGCCAAGGGCTTCGTCCAGGCCGCGCAGACCATCGCGGTGCGCGAGCATCACCAGCGGATCACCCCGGCGCATTTCCTCAAAGCCTTGCTCGACGACGAGCAGGGAATGGCCGCGGGGTTGATCGACGCCGCCGGGGGCGACGCCAAGGCCGCCCGCCGTGAAGCCGACGCGCTGGTCGCGCGCGAGCCCGCCGTGACCGGCTCGGGCGCGACCTCGGCTCCCGGGCTCGACGGCGACGTGATGCGCCTGCTCGACCAGGCCGAGCAGATTGCGAAAAAGGCCGGCGACAGCTTCGTCACCGTGCAGCGCATTCTGCTGGCGATGGCGCTCGCCAAGGGCAGCGACGTCGCGACCGCGCTCGAGCGCGCGGGGGTCAGGCCGCTCGCGCTCAACGCCGCGATCGACAAGCTGCAGGGCGGGCGCACCGCCGACACGCAGGGTGCCGAGGATCGCCTCGACGCGCTCAAGAAATTTGCCCGCGACCTCACCCAGGCCGCGCGCGACGGCAAGCTCGATCCCGTCATCGGCCGCGACGAGGAGATCCGCCGCACCATCCAGGTGCTCGCCCGCCGGACCAAGAACAATCCGGTGCTGATCGGCGAACCCGGGGTCGGCAAGACCGCGATCGTCGAGGGGCTCGCGATCCGGATGATGAACGGCGACGTGCCCGACGGCCTCAAGGATCGTCGGCTGCTCAGCCTCGACATGGGTTCGCTGATCGCGGGCGCGAAATATCGAGGCGAGTTCGAGGAGCGCCTGAAAGGTGTGCTCGACGAGGTGAAGGGCGCCGCGGGCGAGATCATCCTGTTCATCGACGAGATGCATACGCTGGTCGGCGCGGGAAAGAGCGAAGGCGCGATGGACGCATCGAACCTCTTGAAGCCCGCCCTCGCGCGCGGCGAGCTGCACTGCATCGGCGCCACCACGCTCGACGAATATCGCAAGCACGTCGAAAAGGACCCCGCGCTCGAACGTCGCTTCCAGCCGGTGTTCGTGGGTGAACCGACGGTTGAAGATACGATCAGCATCCTGCGCGGCCTCAAGGAAAAGTACGAGCTCCACCACGGGATCACCATCACCGATCCCGCGATCGTGGCCGCCGTGACGCTGTCGAACCGCTACATCTCCGACCGCTTCTTGCCCGACAAGGCGATCGACCTGATGGACGAGGCCGCCAGCCGGATCCGGATGGAAGTCGAGAGCAAGCCCGAGGAAATCGAGAACCTCGACCGGCGGATCATGCAATTGAAGATCGAGCGCGAGGCGCTGAAGCGCGAGAAGGACGCGGCCTCGCGCGATCGGCTCGGCAATCTCGAAGGCGAACTCGGCAATCTCGAGCAGCAGTCGGCCGAGCTGACCCAACGCTGGCAGGCCGAGAAAGAGAAGATCGCCGCTGCCTCGAAGGTGCAGGAGCAATTGGACTCCGCCCGGCTGGAGCTCGAGCAGGCGCAGCGCGGGGGCGATCTCGCCAAGGCCGGCGAGCTTGCCTACGGGCGCATCCCCGCGCTCGAGAAGCAGCTTGAGGACGCCCGCGCGGTCTCGCAGCATGCGATGCTGCGCGAGGAAGTCACCGAGCAGGATATCGCCGCGGTCGTCAGCCGCTGGACCGGTGTGCCGGTCGAGCGGATGATGGAGGGTGAGCGCGAGAAATTGCTCCAGATGGAGCAATTGATCGGCAAGCGCGTCATCGGCCAGGACCAGGCGGTCAAGGCCGTGTCGACCGCCGTCCGCCGCGCCCGGGCGGGCCTGCAGGACCCGAACCGGCCCTTGGGGTCCTTCCTGTTCCTCGGGCCGACCGGCGTCGGCAAGACCGAGCTGACCAAGGCGCTCGCCGAATTCCTGTTCGACGATGCGACCGCGATGGTCCGCATCGACATGAGCGAATTCATGGAGAAGCATGCCGTCGCCCGGCTGATCGGCGCGCCCCCGGGCTATGTCGGCTACGAAGAAGGCGGCGTGCTGACCGAGGCGGTTCGGCGCCGGCCCTACCAGGTGGTTCTCTTCGACGAGGTCGAGAAAGCGCACGGCGACGTCTTCAACATTCTCCTCCAGGTGCTCGACGACGGGCGGTTGACCGACGGCCAGGGCCGCACGGTCGACTTCACCAACACGATCATCATCCTGACCTCCAACCTCGGCAGCCAGTATCTCGCCGCGCTCGGCGACGACGAGCCGGTCGAGAAGGCCGAACCGCAGGTGATGGACGTCGTGCGCGCCCATTTCCGGCCCGAATTCCTCAACCGATTGGACGAGGTCATCCTGTTCCACCGCCTCTCGGCGGGGAACATGGCGCCGATCGTCGACATCCAGGTCGACCGGCTGCGCAGGCTGCTGACCGACCGCAAGATCAAGCTCGAGCTGACCGAGGCCGCGCGGGCGTGGCTGGCGCGAGTCGGCTACGACCCGACCTACGGCGCGCGTCCGCTGAAGCGCGCCGTCCAGCGCTATCTGCAGGACCCGCTCGCCGATCTCATTCTCCGGGGCGAGGTGCGCGACGGATCGACGGTGCGGGCCGACGAGGGCGATGGTGGACTGACGCTGACGCCGGTGGCCGAAGAGCGCGCCGCGGCCTAGCCGATCGGCGGTCGGGCGATATCGAAGGCGACCGTCAGCCGCTCGCCGGCCCTGAACGGCCGGGTGCCGTGCCACATGGTCGAAGGGAATAGCACGAGCTGGCCGACGACCGGCTTGACCGACCGGAAGCCGGCGAGGTCGGGCAGCAGGACACGGTTTTCGCCGAACGCCAGCCACCCTTCCTCACGCGTGTCGTCGGCCTGCGGCAAGGCGACGTAGCAGGCTGAGCTCAGCCAGCCGTACGGATGGACGTGATCGACGTGGAAGCCGGCGTCGGACAGGCGCACCGACCACGATCCGCTGACCCGGATCGGCATGCGGGGGCCACCCAGTGTGGGATGGCCGGCAACCGGCGGCGGCAGCTGCGCGACGTGCGTTTGCACGGCGTCGAGCAGCGCTGTGCGCAGACGGACGATTTCCGGTTCGGCGCGCGCGAGCAAATTGCCGTCGGTCTGGGTACCCCGACGCACCGACTGGTCGGGCAACTGCCCCGAGCGCTGGTGCAAGGCGCGGAGCATCGTCGCCAACGCCTCGATCTCCCCCGCCGTCAGCCCGAGGTCGTAGGTCCCAATCAAGCGGGGATCGCCTTCGAGCCACTGCCAGCGCTCGTCGCCGGTAACCCGCCACAGCAGCGCCCGATAGGGCCACAGAACCGCATCGGCGCCATCGCCCGGTCGAGCTTCGGCGAGCACGGTCGCCTCTGCGAGCCGGCCGAGACGGATGAGGTTGCGCACACGCTGCACCATTCCATTCGCGACCGCATCGGCGGGCAGCCGGTCGAACAGCCGCTGTGCCTCTGCCGCCCGGCCAAGCTCGCTCAGCGCGATCGCCTCGGCGCGGGCCCACTCGGTCGACGCACCGACGGCCGCCGTTGCCTGCGGGGCGAGTTCGAGCGTCTCCGCATGACGGCCCCCATCGAGCAGTAGCCGTAGCAACAGCCGCCACAGCGCGGGGTCCTTCGGAAAGCGCGTGAGCGCCTCGCGTACCGTCGCGGTCCCGTCGGTCCCACCGCCATTGGCGGCGGCCAGCCGTGCGAAGGCCGCATGCCCATCATGCCAGCCGGGATGGTCGCGAAGCAATTGCCGCAGGCCGCCCTCCGCCTCCGCGCCGCGTCCATTGTCCGCCACCGCCGAGGCGTGACCGACCAGCAGGCCGGCGTCGGTCGGCGCGAGGCTCAGCGCCCGTTGATACAAGTCCGCAGCCGGACGCCCCGCTTCGAGAGTAGCGAGCGCCAGCGCATGGGCGATCCGCACATCATCGGGGGCGAGGTCCGCCGCGGCGCCGAACGCTGCGACTGCGCCGTCGCTGTCGAGCAGCCCGCGCCGGGCGAGCCCAAGCAACTGCCACAGATGAGGGTCGCGCGCCGCCGCCACGGCGGGCTCAAGCAGGCGAACCATCGCTTCATAGTCGCCCCGGTCGAACGCCGTCGAAGCCGCCGCAAAAAGCCCGTTGTTCGCCACTGCTTCCCGATCCCACCGCCGCGCCATACGGTCGCTTCGATCCTATCCTAGCGACGCGCGCGGCGCGGGACAAAGCGGTCTTGGAGGGCGCGCCCAGTCGGGATAAGGCGCTGCGCATGTCCGATGTGCTTGCTGAGATCGACCGTGCGCTCGATCGCGACGACCTGCCCGCCGCTGCCGCCCTCGCCTCGGGGGCGCTGGCAGATGGCGTCGAAGATCCATTGGTGTTCAACCTCGTCGCCTGGCGCCACGAGGAGGACGGCCAACTCGCCGACGCCGAGCAGGTGATCCGCCGGGCGCTCGAGCGCTGGGCTGGCGATCCGTCGCTCCATCTCGCGCTCGGCGTGGTGCTCCGCAAGCAGGGCGGCCTGCGCCTCGCGGTGGAATGCTTCAACCGGGCCATCGAGCTCGACCCTGCTTACGCCGCCGCCTGGTTCGAGCGCGGCGCCACCTTCGAGCGCGGCGGCGCGCTCAAGGACGCCGCCGACGATTTCGAACGCACGCTCCAGCTTGAGCCGAACAACGCCGCGGCCCACGCCGCGCTCGCCGCCAGCCTGGCCCGTCGCGGCGAGCGCGAGGCGGCCGTGGCGCATGCCGAACAGGCACTCCGTTTCGATCCCGCCTCTGTCGCTGCACGCAACGCCCTCGGGCTCGTCGCGATCGAGGAGAAATGCTTCGACGAAGCGATCGCGGTGCTCGAGCCGGCTGTCGCCAGCGGACCCGCCGATGGCGAGATGCTGGTCAGCACCCGCACTTTACTTGGCGATGCCTATGAGGGTGTCGGCCGCTACGACGACGCCTACCAGGCCTATGCCGGAGCGCAGCGCCTGTTCCATGAGACCAACAGTGCGCGCCTTGGCGAAGGCCATGCCGAAGCGCTGCAGACGGCGCGGGCCATCGCCGCGGCGGTCGACGCGGTCGATCCGGCGCCGTGGCGCGAAGGCCAGCTGCCCGCCGGGCCCGCGGCAACCCACGTCTTCCTGACCGGCTATCCGCGCTCGGGCACGACGCTGGTGGAGAATATCCTTGCGACCCTACCCAACGCCGTGGCGATCGAGGAGCGCCGCACGCTCGGGATGATCGACCGCGACTATCTCCAATCGGCCGCCGATCTCGCCCGCTTCGCTACCCTGCCCGAGGCGGAGCTTGCGACACTTAACGGTGAATATTGGGAGCGCGCGAGCGAGGCCGCCGGCGAGCCGCTCGACGGCAAGCTGTTCGTCGACATGGACCCATTCAAGGGGTTGCGGCTGCCGATCATCGCGCGGCTGTTCCCCCACGCCAAGACCATCCTGATGCGCCGCGATCCGCGCGACGTGGTGTGGAGCTGTTTCCACACCAGCTTCGCCTTCAATGCCGGAACGATGGCCTTCGCGACGCTCGAAAGCACCGCGCTTCATTATGCGCTGACCCAGCAGGTGATCGCTCGCTCGCTAGAGGTCTTTCCGATCGACGCCTTCGAGCTTCGCTACGAAGCGCTGGTCGGCGACTTCGACGCGACCACCAAGGCGCTGTGTGCCTTCCTCGGGGTCGAATGGAGCGACGAATTGCGCCGGTTCGACCGGACCGCGACCCGGCGCGGCGTGTCCACCGCGAGCACGACCCAGGTCAGGCGCGGGCTCTACGACGGCTCAGGCGGCTGGCGTCGCTACGAGCGCTACCTGGCGGAGGTCGAACCGATCCTCCGCCCCTGGATCGAGAAGCTCGGCTACGCTTGAGCTCAGCGCCCGTTGGGCGAGCTGTTGTAAGTGGTCTGATGCTCGATCCACTGACCGCTGCGGAACGCCTTATCGCGCCACTGCGAGACCGTCATGCAGGTCTTCTTCTTGGCGATCAGCGAGCCCGTCTCGGCATCTTCCTCACAGACGATGCGGTCGCCCGGGTTTGGCTTGCCGCTAGTCGCCTGGGTCGGAGCCGGGGCCGCCTGCGGGGCGGGAACCGGAGCCGGGTCGGCGGCGAACGCGCTGGCCGAGGTGGCGACGAGCAAGGCGGCCAGACCGCCGATCATACCAGAATTCATCATCACGCTCCTGCTAAGCTGCTGAATTGTCGGATTCGGCCAATAAACCAACGCGATGCCGACAACAAGCTACGCTCGGAGCACTGCGCTTAGAGGTCACCGAGGGGGCGGTCGGCTTCCGCCTGGGCCTGCATGAGATCGCAGACGATTGCTCGGTCCTGCCCGTCGAGTTCGGGCCGCCACAAGTCGCCGATCAGAACGACCCGCAGCTCGTCGCTGTCGTTCCACGCCTCATGCTCAATCGTGTCGTCAAAAATCCACGGCTCGCCCACCCGCCACTCGCGAATGTCGCCACCGACCCGGAAACGGCAGTGTGGCGGGACGATGAGCGGGAGGTGGCAGACTACACGGAAGTTGGCGACGCCGTGATGCGGTGGGATGTGCGTGTGCGGCGCCAAGAGGGAAAACATCAGGTTGGGACCGAGCCCGGGGATGTTGGCCTGTTCCTCACCAGCGAAAGCGGCCAGCGTCTGCGGGCAGAGCGCGGCATTGACCGGATCGGGTTCACCGTAGCGCAGCAGATGGAAGGCGTTCCAGGCGGTGGAGCGGTTGAGTTCGGCCCATTGCCCCACCGGCTGACCGGGCGCGAAATCGACATAGGGCCGCTGCCGATCGGCGTGGGTAGCGGCGAGCACCGCAAACTCCTCGGCGATGGCCGGGGTGGCATCGCTCAGCCGCGCGCGAAGTTCGAGGTAGGCGTCGTCGAAAAACTCGACGTCGGCCAGCCCGGGGTATCGATAGTGCGTTGGCTCCTGATGATAAGCGGGACGGCGATCGAGGACGTGTTCGACGAAGCGCCGCGCGCGCCGCTGATGCGCGGCATCGAGCCCGGCGACCGTCGTCAGCCGCTCCTCGACCCCTCGGCGGTGGTCGGCGACGAACGCGCGCGCGCGCTCGACCTGCTGCATCACCGGCGGCGGCAATGCCGGCTGCGCCTCGGCATGGAAGAGCACGGCGCGATAGACCTCGGCCGCGCGGCTCGCTTCGCCCAGCTGCTCGTGCAGATTTCCCTTGATCAGCAGGGCCATGAAATCATTGGGGACGGCGTCGAGCGCGGCATTGGCCGCCGCGAGCGCTCCGCGTCGCTCGCCCGCCCGCCGTCGCAACGCCGCGAGCTTCATCCAGCCGGCATAGTCTCCCGGCGCGGCGGCGACGCCCGCCTCGAGCGCTCGGGTCGCGGCCACAACATCTCCGCGCGCCAGGGCGCTATCGGCATCGCGGTGAAAGTCGGCCTCCATCGACGGCTCTCCAGATGCAAGAAGGGCGGGACTTCCCGAGAGAAGCCCCGCCCCACTTAACGGTTCTAGGCTGGAACTAGAAGTTTAGCTGGACCGCCGCGTAGATGTAACGACCCAGCGAGTCGTAAACCTGCGCGTAGGTGTTCGAACCGTTGTTCGAGTAGTTCGAGTCCAGCACCGGCGGCGCCTTGTCGAGGATGTTCTGCGCACCGATGCGGAAGGTGTACTTGTCGCTGATGCGCGCAACGAGCGTCAGGTCGAAGTAGCTCTGCGAACCGATGTGAGCGACCGCACGGTTGATGCAGCCGTTCGGATCAGCCGCGCCGCTCGACGGGCACTCGCTGACGCCATCGATCTTGATCGCGTCGTTGGTGACCTTGCCGAAGTAGCGCCACGCACCGGTGATGCCGAGTTCCGGGGTGAGCTGGTAGGTCACCCGGAGCTTGCTGCGCCACTTGGGCAGCGGCGTACCGCAGTAGTTGAAGCCGTACGCACCGGCGCAGCTCAGCTTGTCACCACCCGGAACGGGGGTGATGTCGAACCGGTCGAGATAGGTCCCGACGAGGTCGAAGCTGATCGACTGACGGCCCCAGGTGTTAACCCGGTAGAGCGCCGTGACGTCGATGCCGCGGGTCTTTTCCGAACCCAGGTTGAGGGTCGGATTGGCCACGAAGCTCGGCCCGGTGAACAGCGAGCCGTCCGACGAGCGGTTGATGAAGCTGCAGAGCGAGGTGTTGCCCGCGATGCACTGGTTGATCACGAACTGCGGACCCGGAGCCGAGATCAAGCCCTTCACCTTGATGCTGAAGGCGTCGGCCGTCAGCGTCAGGTTGCGGATCGGGTTGACGACGACACCGGCGGTGATCGTGTCGCTCTTCTCCGGCTTCAGGTTGATGTTGCCGACCGTGCGCTGGTTGTACTGGTTCGCCGGGTTCGTATCGATGTTCCCGTACTGAGCCGCGGTCACGCCGGTGAGGGCGCACTGCGCAGCCGTGGCGCTCGGCGAGGTGCCGGCGCAGGGATCGTTACCCGCGAAGAGGCCGACCGTCGGCGCCGAGAAGAGCTCCAGCGTGTTCGGCGCACGGACCGCGCGGTTGTAACCGGCACGGAAGCGCAGCTGCTTCACCGGGGCGTACTCGATCTGCGCCTTGTAGGTGTGGGTCGAGCCCTGGATGCTGTACTTCGAGTAACGGTAACCACCGATCAGGCCGAGAGTCTCGAACCCGGGCTTGTTGTTGACGATCGGCAGCGAGACTTCGGTGAAGACTTCCTTCACGTCGTAGCCACCCGCGACGTTCGGCACACCGAACGGCGTTCCCTGGCCGGCAAGGTCGCCCGTCAGGAACTCGATGTCGCGGTTGAGCTCGATCTTCTCCTTGCGATACTCGCCGCCGACGACGACCTGCGCGCCGCCCGAAGCCCAGGGCGACTGGAAGCCGTAGCGGCCGAGGTCCGCCGAGATGACGCCGCTGGCGACATATTCGGTGTTGCTGCCGCTCTGGAAGCCAGGGGTCTGGAGGTAGTTGAGCGCGGCCTGGGTCACACCCGCGGCCGTGGTCGCCTGAACCGTCGTCGTCCCGGTGAAGATGTTGTACGGGACGCAGTTCGGGTCGGTGCCATCGACCACCGACTGGCAGGTCGCGACGCCGTTGACGTTCACGACGTTCAGCGCGCGGTTCAGGCGAATGCGCGAGAAGTCGTTGAAGTAGGTCTCGGTCAGCAGCGCTTTCCAGAACGACCCGTAGACGTCGTAGTTGATGCCCGGGGCGATTTCGCCCTTGGCGCCGACCACGGCGCGATAGTCGGTGTGACGCAGGTCATCGACACGACCGCCGCCCTCGACGTTACGACGGCCGATATAGACCGACTGGATGGTCGCCGTGCCCGCATTCGCGCCGCACAGCTGAGTGGCCTGGGCCGAGGTCAGGAACGGGTTGTTGCAGTTGACGGCGAAGTCGGTGCCGTAGAACGCACCCGACGGCGCGATCTGCGCCCTCGTGTGGTCGTCCATGAACATGAATTCCATGTACGGCTTGAACGCGTCGCTCACGTCATAGTTGGCGAACACGCCCGCGGTGATGCGGGTGTCCGGACGCTGGAAGTAGTTGTACGGGTTGAAGTTGAACCCGTCGCGAGCGCCCGAGTAGATGCCGAAGCCGCCCGGAGTGCCGCGCGGCGCCGCCGGGTTGGCGGTGTAGCTGCTGCCCGTCGCGCTGTAGATCGGCTGCCCGTTGGCGGGGTTGGTGCCGGTCTGGACGGTACGACGGAAACGACCGAAGGCCGAGGTCGAGGAGCCGCCGCAGGTGTAGTACGGGCTGCCGCTCGAGGTGCCGGCCGAATAACCGCAATAGCTGAAGTCGCGGTCGCCCTGGGTGACGGCGTTGACCTTGCGCCAGCCAGCATAGCCGACCACGTGACCGCGACCGTCGCCGGTGCCGGCGCCGAGCGTCAGGGTGACGTTCTGGATCGCGCCGTTGGTCGACATGCCCTGCGGCAGACGATAGCCGCGCGCATTATTGGCGCCGAGGTAGTTCGCCTCACGATAGTCGTTGGTGTGGTTGTAGACCGACGTCTGCGCGTCGAGCTGCACACCCTCGAAGTTCGTGTTGAGGATGAAGTTGACGACGCCCGCGAGCGCGTCCGAACCGTAGGTCGCCGAGGCGCCGCCGGTCAGCACGTCGACGCGCTTGATCAGCGCGCCCGGGATGAAGTTCAAGTCGGACGCGATGTCGGTCGGATCGCCGGCGCCGAGGCGGCGGCCATTGATCAGCACCAGGGTGCGGCTCGGCCCGAGGTCGCGAAGGTCGACGGTGGCGATACCCGAGGCGCCGTTGGAGTCGGTCGAACCTTCGTTCGCGAACACCTGCGGCAGCGAGTTGACGAGGTCCTCGACGCGGGCGTTGCCCTGGTTGCGGACTTCGGCGGCGGTGACGACCGTGATCGGGGTGACCGAGGTCAGGTTCGGATTGGTGATGCGCGAACCGGTCACAACCACTTCGCCAGTGTTGTCGGTGGCCGGCGCGACCGCGGTGCTCGGCGCGGTGCCGGGGGTGGCGATGGTCGGGTTGGTGCTCTGGCCCGGCTCAGCCTGGGCGGCCGGCGTGCTCGAGCTGTTCTGCGGCGGCAGTGTGGACTGCGCGTCCTGCGGCGGCGGCGCGGTCTGCGCCATGGCAGGCGCAGCGATCAGCGCGGTGCCGGCGACGATGGTCGTCGCGAGCAGGCGGTCGCGAAAACGAAGAGTTGGCATCGTTATAATCCCCTTAGACACTCTAGGCGGCCATCCCCTGCATGCAGGACGAGCGACCAAACCGGGCCGTGCCTACGCTTGAGCCAAAGCTTGCGGCAAGCGGTTATGGCGCGTTGGCGACAATCGGAACCGACCCTGTAGCAATTCGGCCACAGGCCCGTAACGGTCGTCATGGACTTGGGAGGCAATGCGGGCCTAACGTCGTCATGGCAAAAGGGGACATCATGCGGATCACGGTGACACTGGCTCTGCTGGCACTTTCCTGCGGCTCGGCGGCGATGGCGAAGGACGCTCCGGCGGAGTCGTCGGCCCTGCGCGGCCTCGCGCGGTGCAAGGCGATCGGCGACAGCGCCGCGCGGCTCGCCTGCTTCGACCAGGAGGCAGCGACGCTGCTGGCGGCCGAGCAGAGATCCGACATCGTGATCGTCGCGCGCGAGCAGGTCGAGCGTAACCGCCGCGCGATGTTCGGCTTCAACATGCCCGACGTCGGGGTCCTGCGCGACCACGGCGGCAAGGTCGAAACGCTCGACCAGGTCGAGGGCGTGCTCGCCGAGGCCAGCGCGGATGCGAGCGGGCAGTGGGTGTTCACGCTGCGCGACGGCAGCGTGTGGGAGCAGACCGACATGAACCCCCAAACCTGGTCGCCGCGCGCCGGCGATCCGGTACTGATCAAGCGCGCCGGGTTGGGCGGGTTCCGACTCAGTGTCGCCAAGGCGCCCGGAGTCCGGGTCCGCCGCGTCCGTTAGGCTAGCGCGACCGAGCCTTCTCGTCGGCGGCAAGACTGGTGGCGGCGTCGGCATAGGCTTCCTGGCGCGCGACGCTCCAGTACCGCAGATGATCGAGCGGGATGCGCGCGCCGGTCACCGCGCATTTCACATGGTCGCCGTCGCTGAGAACGCGGAAGGTGCCGGCGAGATAGTGGATGCGCGCCTCGCGGCCGCCGCCTTGCATGAGCATCGTCGAGTCCTAGTCTTCGCCGTCGAACAATCCGGGCTGGGGTGCCACATAGGAAGTGCGGGCTTTGCGCTCAACCTTGCGCGGGACCGCGGCCGCATCGGTGCTCACCTCGACCGCGCCGTCCCCGAAGCGCAGCGTCAGCGTCCCCGCCGCACGCGCCTGCGCGGCGTGGATGAGCGTGTGGCCGGCGCGATCGGTGACCCGCGCAAAGCCGCGCGACAAGGGTCGGTCGGGATGGACCAGCTCGGCAGTCTTCCACACCGCGGCGAGCCGCTCGCCGAGCCGCTCGATCCGCTGGTCGAGCAGGCTCCGGCGGAGCAATGGCACCACCCGGTTCATCGCCGCCTCGGCCTTGTGGGTCCGGGCGCCGAGCGCACGCGGCAGGCGATCGCCGACCTCGTCGAGCCGCTGGCGCCGCAGCCCGGTCAGCGCCGCCGGCTCCGGCCAGCGCGAGACGGTTAGCGCCAGCCGCTCGCGCGCATCGTCGGCGCGGCGAGTGAGGCAACGGCGCTGGCGGACCATATAGTCGTCGAGCAAAGCCGCTAATTCGGCACGCACCGGCACCGCCAGCTCGGCGGCGGCGGTCGGCGTCGGCGCGCGCAGGTCGGCGGCGTGGTCGATCAGGGTGGTGTCGGTCTCATGCCCGACCGCACTGATCAGCGGGATCGGCGATTCCGCTGCCGCGCGCACCACTTCCTCTTCGTTGAACGCCCACAGATCCTCGATCGAACCGCCGCCGCGGGCGACGATCAAGAGGTCGGGCTTGTGCTCGAGCTGGGCGAAGCCGCGGATGGCGGCGGCGATCTTGCCGGCCGCGCCCTCGCCCTGCACCGGCACCGGCCAGACGATCACATGGCTTGGACAACGGTCGGCCAGGCGGTGGAGGATGTCGCGGATCACCGCTCCGGTGGGGCTGGTAACCACCCCGATGGTCCGCGGCAGGAACGGCAGACGGCGCTTGCGGCCGGCGTCGAACAGGCCTTCGGCGGCGAGGGCGCGGCGGCGCTTGTCGAGGAGCGCCATCAGCGCGCCCTCCCCCGCCAGTTCCATCCGGTCGACGACGATCTGATATTTGGAGCGACCGGGGTAGGTCGTCATTCTCCCGCTGGCGATCACCTCGGCCCCGTCCTCGGGGCGGAAGGCGAGTGTCCCTGCGGAGGCGCGCCAGATCACCGCGTCGATGCAGGCATTGTCGTCCTTCAAGGTGAAGTAGCAATGGCCCGAGCTGTGCCGTTTCCAGCCGCTGATCTCACCGCGCACGCGGACGCGGCCGAAGCCGCTCTCGACCGCACGCTTCACCGCGCCGGCCAGCTCGCCGACGCTCATCGGGGGCGAATTGTCGCCGGGGGCTTGCTGGGCTAGGAGGCCGGCGGTGACGGGGTCCATCGACATTCTGCTGCTGGGATCGGGCGGGCGCGAGGATGCGCTTGCCTGGGCCATGCGGCAATCGCCCAGCTGCGGCAAGCTGCTGGCGGCGCCGGGCAACCCCGGCATCGCCCGCTGGGCCGACTGCGTCGCGATCGATCCGACCGATCCGCGGGCGGTCGTCGCGCTGGCGCAGGAACAAGGCATCGGCCTGGTCGTGGTCGGGCCCGAGGCGCCGCTGGTCGCCGGAGTCGCCGACGCCTGCCGCGCCGCGGGCATTCCGGTGTTCGGCCCCAACGCCGCCGCCGCCGCGCTCGAGGGAAGCAAGGGCTTCACCAAGGATCTGTGCGCGGGCGTGGGTATTCCGACCGCCGGCTACATCCGCACAGACCGCATGGCAGCGGCGCTGGATTCGCTCGACAAGTTCGGCCTGCCGGTGGTGGTCAAAGCCGACGGGCTCGCCGCGGGCAAGGGCGTTACCGTCGCGGTGACCCGCGCCGAGGCCGAGGAAGCGATCCGCGCCGCGGGCGATGGCCCTTTGGTGATCGAGCAGTTCCTGGACGGCGAGGAAGCGAGCCTGTTCGCGCTTGTCGACGGCGAGGTCGCGGTGGTGCTGGCAAGCGCGCAGGACCACAAGCGCGTCGGCGAAGGCGACACCGGCCCCAACACCGGGGGCATGGGCGCCTACTCCCCGGCCCGCGTCCTGACCCCCGCGCTCCAACGCCAGGCGATGGATGAAATCGTGCTGCCGACCGCGCGGGCGATGGCGCAGCGGGGAACGCCCTTCAACGGGGTGCTTTATGCAGGATTGATGCTCACCGCCGACGGACCCCAGCTGATCGAATATAATGTCCGCTTCGGCGATCCCGAATGCGAGGCGATCATGCCGCGCCTCGACGGCGACGTCGCGCAGCTGCTGCTCGCAGTGGCGAGCGGTCGCCTTGGCGAGATCGCGCCGCCGACGCTCAAGAACCAAGTGAGCGCGACCGTCGTGGTCGCGGCCGAAGGCTATCCCGGTACCCCGCGCAAGGGTGGCACGATCGACGGGATCGAGGCCGCCGAACAGGTCGAGGGCGTAACCGTTTTCCACGCCGGCACCGCCCGCCACGGCTCGGGCGCGCTGCTCGCCGCCGGCGGGCGGGTGCTGGCGGTGACCGCGCTCGGCCCGACGCTCGCCGAAGCCCGCGCCCGCGCTTACCGCGGAGTCGACGCGATCGACTTCGCCGACGGTTTCCACCGCCGCGACATTGGCTGGCGCGAACTGGCGCGCGAACGGGCATGAGCCGCATCCAGCCGATCCTGCTTGGGGCCGTCGCCACGCTCGCCGTGGCCGAGCTGTTCCATGGCCCGCTCGGCGCTTCGGCCCGCCTCAAGGCCGACATCGAAGGCCACGCTCAGCGCCTGCTGACCGCCAATGACATGACCCAGATCCAGGCGCATCTCGCCGACACGCCGCTCAGCCGGACGCTGATCCTGTCGGGCCCCGCCGACGACTTCCAACGCGGGCTGCTCGCCGAAGGAATGGCGGCACTGCCGGGGGTGGCCAAGGTTGAATGGGACCCCGGCAGCCTGCCGGTCGAGACCAAGCTGGCGCCCGGCCCGCCGCCCGACAACGTGCTGGCGCCCCCGATCGTCAACATCCCGGCCGCCCGCTGATGCCGTTGTTCCTCGAAGTCGCGCTGCTCGGCCTCGCCGGTTACGCCGTGGGGCTCGGCCTCGCCTGGCTGTCATACAAGATCGTCCGTCATCAAACACGAGGTTGGCATGAGTGAATTGTGGGCCGCTTACTGGCCGGTGATCCTGATCGCGGTCGCGATCGGCCTGATCGTCGGCATCATGATCTTCCGTCCCAAGCAGCAGGTCACGCTCAGCCGTAGCGACGAGCCGGTGCGGGCGCACATGCGCCAGCCGGCGATCACCCCGCAGCACGACATCCCGCCGCAGGTGGTGCGCACCGCGCCGCGCCGCGAGGGGCTGGTGGACGAGGTGGCGGCCGCGACCAGCGACGTGGTCGGCGAAGTGATCGGTTCGCCGGTCCACGCCAACCTGCCCGAAGGCGAAAGGCCCGACGACCTCCAGCGGATGAAGGGCGTCGGCCCCAAGCTTGCGACCATGCTCAACAGCATGGGCCTGATGACCTACGCCCAGATCGCCGCGCTGACGCCGAGCGACGTCGAGCGGATCGACGCCGAGCTTGGGGCCTTCCGCGGCCGGCTGACCCGCGACCGGGTGGTCGAGCAGGCGGCGTTCCTCGCCCGCGGCGACCAGCACGGCTACGAAGCGAGCTTCGGCAAACTGTAAGGTCAGACCTGCCCGTCGTCCCGGCGAAGGCCGGTACCTCGGGACACGAACAGATAACGTCTGAAATTCGCTGAGCTCCCGGCCTTCGCCGGGACGACGAAGCGTCAGGCCGGCTCTTCCTCGACCTCACGCCGCCGCCGGGGGGCGGTGGCGATCAACTTGTCGATCTTGCGCCCGTCCATGTCGACGATCTCGAACCGCCAGCCGAGGTGCTCGAAAGTCTCGCCGGTGTGGGGCAGGCGCTTGAGCACCGACAGCGCGAAGCCGGCGACGGTCGAATAGTCGCGCTCGGCGGGCATGTTGAGCCCGAGCCGGTCCTCGAGCAGATCGGCATTGGCCGCGCCCGACAAGAGCCAGCTGCCGTCGTCGCGCTCGATCGCGGGCGGGTCGTCGTCCTCGACGTCCGAGCGGAACGCGCCGGCCAGTGCCGCCAGCAGCGACCCCGGGGTGCAGATCCCATCAAGGTGGCCATATTCGTCGTGGACCAGCGCCAACGGCACCGCCGCCGAGCGCAGGACCGACAGCGCGTCCATCGCGTCCATCACGTCGGGAATCACCGGCGCCTTGCGCGCCAGCTGCCGCAGGTCGAGCGGGCGGCCGTTCAGGGCGGCGTCGAGCAGGTCGCGGGTCTGGACCACGCCGACGATCTTCTCGACCGACCCCTCCGCCACCGGCAGGCGGCTGTGCGGAGTCTCTGCTAGCGCCTGCCGCAGCTCCTCGGGAGTGCTGTCGATATCGATCCAGTCGATCTCGGTGCGCGGGGTCATCACCTCGCGGACCGGACGATCGGCCAGCCGGACGATGCCGCTGATGATCGCGCGCTCGCTCTCCTCGAGCACGCCCGCGCTCTGCGCCTCGGCGACCACCAGGTGCAGTTCCTCGGCGGTAACCTGATTCTCATTCTCACGCTTGAGACCGAGCAGGGTAAAGATCACCCCGCTGGTCTTGTCGAGCACCCACACCACCGGCGCGGTCGCGCGGCTCAGCCAATACATCGGCCGCGCCATCACCACCGCGATCGGCTCGGGGCTGCGCAGCGCGAACTGCTTTGGCACCAGCTCGCCGATGATCAGCGAGACGAAGGTGGTCAGCACGATGACGAGCCCGAAGCCGAGCTTGTGCGCAAGGTCCGGATCGAGCCCGAGCAGCGCCAATCGCTGCGACGTCGGCTCGCCCAGGCTCGCGCCCGAGAAGGCGCCGGCGAGCACGCCGATCAGGGTGATCCCGGTCTGCACGGTGGAGAGGAAGCGCCCGGGGTCGGCGGCGAGCGCCAGCGCGGTGCGGGCGCCGCCGCTGCCGCTCTTGGCCAGCCCCTTGAGCCGCGCCTCGCGCGCCGAGACGATCGCCAGCTCGCTCATCGACAGGACGCCGTTCAAGGCGACCAGCGCGATGATCAGGACAAGGTCGAACCAGGGGAATGGGAGCAAAGGGGTGCTCATCGTGTCCAATCGTTCATAACGGGATTAATGCCCGGCTGCCAAGCGCACCGATGCAGGCCTCAGCGGCGAGCAGCGAAGAAATCGCGCAGCTGCGCCGCTGCTTCCACCTCGCCGAGCCCGCCGAGCACGTCTGGGCGATGGTGGCAGGTCGGCTGCGCGAACACCCGCGCCCCGTGCACCACCCCGCCTCCCTTGGGGTCGTCGGCGGCGAAGCGCAGCGCGTCGAGCCGCGCCAGCGCGATCGCCCCGGCGCACATCGCGCAGGGCTCGAGGCTGACCCACAGAGTGCAGCCGTCGAGCCGTGGACGGCCGAGTGTCTTCGCCGCCCGGCGAATCGCGACCATCTCGGCATGGGCGGTGGGGTCGAGGCTCTCGCGCATCGCGTTGCGCGCTTCGGCCACCACTTCATTGCCGAGGGTGACCACCGCACCCACCGGCACTTCGCCCGCCCGCGCCGCTTCGGCGGCGAGGTCGAGCGCGCGTCGCATCGGTGGGGGCATCGGAAAAGCCATGCCGCCGTCTAGCGGCAAGCGGACCCAATCGTCACTGCTGCGTCGAGTTGGTGGTCACCGTGGTCGTCTGGGTAGCGGTCCCCGGCGCGCTGCCGGCCGGGCGCACCTCGAGCCGCGGGACCTTGACCGTCGCTTCGCCCTGGCCGACCGCGATCCGGCCCGCCTCGACCTTGGCCTTGGGCAGTTCGCCACCCTGGACGGTCAGCTTGCCGTCTTGCGCGGCGACGCTCGGCACACGGCCCTGCTGGGTCGGGGTCAGGTTGAGCAGGCCCGTGGCGAACGCCGCGATCGCCAGCACGACGACCAGGATGAGAGCGAGAATGATGCCGCGCATGAGTCCAGATGCCTTTTCGCAAGAGATCGTGTCGCGGGCATAACGTTCGCTGGCCCAAGCGGTTGCGCGGTTGACGCGCGGGGCGCCCTTCTGTACTGGCCCCCGCTGATCCGGCGCTCACTGGTTGGGCGCCAATCTTTTTTTGCAGGAACACATTATGTCGCGCGTTTGCGAGCTGACCGGCAAGGGCCGGCAGGTGGGTAACAATGTTTCCCACGCCAACAACAAGACCAAGCGGACCTTTCTGCCGAACCTGCAGAACGTCACGCTGATCAGCGATGCGCTGGGCAAGAGCGTCAAGCTGCGCGTCTCGACGCACGGCCTGCGTTCGGTCGAGCATGTCGGCGGCCTCGACAACTGGCTGCAGAAGACGGGCGCCGAGAAGCTGGGGCCGACCGCCCGCAAGCTCAAGCGCGAGTTGGCCAAGAAGGCTTCGTCGACCGATACGGCCGCGGCCTAGCACGTCGGCTGCCGGGCGCGCGTGGCGCGCTCCGGCGGCAATTCCATCTCCAGCAGCACGGTCCGCCGCCAGTCGTCATTGTCGGTGACGGCCCACACACGCGTGCCGCCGCCCGGCAAGCGCTCCGCCGCGAGCCCTTCGACATTGTCGAGCCAGCCGAGCGGCAGTGTGGCGAAGGTCACCAGCCGGTAACCCAGCCCCTCGCGCTCAAGCCACGCCAGCCGATTGCCGATTCCCAGCCCCAAGTCCCGCACCGCCACCATGATTCGCCCGTCCGGCAACGTCACCGCGTCCGCGATCCCGCCGGTCCGCCCTACCAGCGGCAGCAAGGTCGCGCGTCCATCGCGCAGCAACAGCACGCCGCGGGTCGATTCGGGGAACAGCAGCAGCCCGCCGCCTGGGGCGCCGACCAGCGCCTCCACCCCATCGTTCTTCGGCCAGCGCATCACTGACAGGTCGGCGACCTGCGCGCCCTGTGTGAAGCCCTGATCGAATCGCCATAGCGAATGACGATATTCGAACGTCACCAGCCAACCGCCGCCGGCCTCCTGCAGCAGCCCCTCGCTGTCGCGATATTTCTTGTAGGTGGCGAAGCCCGGCCCATCCGGAAGATCGTGCAAGCGCGTGACCGTCCCATCGCCAGGTTTGGGGAGGTCGATCGTCACCCCCGAATCGGTCAGCGCCAGCAGCCGGTTGCCGCGCACGGCCAGCGCCGACAGCCCGAAGAAGCGCGGATCGCCCGCGGCCACCGTCCAGGCCCCGACCAGCCGCAGCGACCCGGCGCTGCTTGCCGCCAGCGGCAATGGCGTGAAGCGGACCGCGACGAGGCGATCGGGCAAAGGACGGCGGTTGGGCCGATCGACGCCGGTGTCGGATACTGCCAGCAGCGCCAAGACCGCAGCCAGGAACAGTCGGCGGTTCCTGAACCTCGGCTGTGCCACCTGTTCAGCAGCGTTCAACTGCGAATCACTAGTAAGCCATTCAGCGGACGGGATTTTCTCCCCTGTCATCCCGTTCCGTCCGTCGGCCACGGCGGACAACGAGTTCCCTCGCGTCGCGTTTGAGGGCGGGTCCGGCACCAGTTGCGTAACTGTGCCGGACCTTTGTTTTCCTGCATCCCGGCTCAGCTCTGGTCGAACAGCGCCGCAAGCTGCTCGACCATCGCCCCGCCCAGCTGCTCGGCGTCCATGATCGTCACCGCGCGCCGGTAATAGCGCGTCACGTCATGGCCGATCCCGATCGCCGCCAGCTCAACCGGTGACTTGTTCTCGATATAGCCGATCACCTGCCGCAGATGCTTTTCGAGATAGGCGCCGCCATTGGCGCTGGCGGTCGAATCGTCGACCGGCGCGCCGTCGCTGATCACCATCAGGATGCGCCGCTCCTCAGGCCGGGCGATCAGCCGCTGGTGTGCCCACAACAGCGCCTCGCCGTCGATATTCTCTTTCAGGAGGCCCTCGCGCATCATCAGCCCGAGGTTGCGGCGCGAGTGACGATACGGCTCGTCGCCGCGCTTGTAGACGATGTGGCGGAGGTCGTTGAGCCGGCCCGGGCTTGGCGGGCGCCCTTCGCTCAGCCAGCTTTCGCGGCTCTGCCCGCCTTTCCACGCGCGGGTGGTGAAGCCGAGCACCTCGGTCTGCACCCCACACCGTTCGAGCGTGCGGGCGAGGATGTCGGCGCAAATCGCGGCGATCGAGATCGGGCGCCCGCGCATCGACCCGCTATTGTCGATCAGCACGCTGACGACCGTGTCCTTGAAGTCGGTCTCGCGCTCGATCTTGTAGCTGAGCGAATGGCCCGGCGAGACCACCACGCGCGCCAGCCGGCCGGCGTCGAGCAACCCCTCTTCCTGATCGAAATCCCAGCTGCGCGCCTGCTGGGCCATCAGCCTTCGCTGCAGCCGGTTGGCGAGCCGGGTCACCACGCTCGACAGCGACCCCATCTGCTGGTCGAGATAGGCGCGCAAGCGATTGAGCTCTTCCTCGTCGCACAGATCGGGAGCCTCGACGATTTCGTCGAAGCGGGTGGTGAAGGCGCGATAATCACCGGCAAGCTCGGGTTCCGACGGCCGCCGGTTCGGGCGCGGGGCGCTGCTTTCGTCGCCCTCCTCGCCCGGCACCGCGTCCGAATCCTCGCTATCCTCGGCCGAGACGTCCTCGTCGTCAGCCTCCTGCTGATCCTCCTCGGCGCGCTGTTCCATCTCGCCCGGCACCGGGCTCTGGTCGCTGTCCTGATCCTCGCTGTCGTCCTCGCCGCGGTCTTCGCCCTGTTCGTCCTCCCCGCCCTCGTCGGGTTGCTCATCGGCGCGGTCGTCGGCGCTGGCGAGTTCGAGATCCTCGAGCAGCTTGCGTGCCAGCGAGGCGAAGGCGAGCTGGTCGTCGAGCGCCAGCGCGAGCGCATCGAGGTCGCCCCCGGCGCGCTCCTCGATCCAGTCGCGGACCAGCGCCAGTCCGGCCTTGGCTGCCTGCGGCGGCGCTTCCCCGGTCAGCCGCTCACGCGCCAGGAGGTTAAGCGCGGTGCTGAGCGGCACCTCGTCGGCCGAGCGAGCGCGAGTGATCGGATCGGTGCGGACGCGGCTTTCGGTCAGCGCGGCGAGATTGTCGCGGACACCCGGCATCGCCCGCGCGCCGAGCGCCTCGATCCGCGCGCTCTCCAGCGCATCGAACACCGCCCGCGCTTCGGGCTCGAGCGGCGCCTGCCCGTCGTGCAGCCTTCCGTTGTGATGCCGCAGCCGCAGCGCGACCGCGTCCGCCCCGCCGCGCGCCTCCGCAACCAGTCGCGGATTGAGCCCCGGCCCCGGCGACACCACCCGCGCCACCCGCCCGCCGGTCGCACCGCTCTCGCTGGCGAAGGCGACCTCGACCTCCGCATCCTGCGCGATCGCTCGCGCCGCGCCAGCCAGCACCTGGCGGAACCGGTCGAGCGGGGTGACTTCGGCCATCAGACTTGCTTTCGCCCTGCCCCGTCCGCAGCATAATGCCGCGCCAGTCGGGGGAATGTGATGCCGGGAATGTTTGGGATGCAGGTGACGCGCAGTGAGTATCGCGCCAATCTCGCCGGGCTGAATACCTTTTTCGGGGCCGTGCTCGGCTTCGTACTGGCGGACATTCCTGCCCCGACGCCGCTCGACTTCGCGCAGTTGCTGCTGTTCACCGCCGCGATCGTGATCGGCATCTTGTATGTGTCGGCCAGCCCGCAGCGCTGGATGTATGCGGCCCTCAACCTGGTGCTGATCTGGTCGTTGCCGCGACTCCTTTGGCGCGACGGCGGACACGGCAGCGGCCGGTTGCAGGTCACGCTCGCGGTCTGGACCGGCATGGCGATCTTCATCGAGGCGCTGTGGGCCTGGCAGCAGCGCCGCGCGTCGAGGCGCGAACCGCCCGCCACCTAGGCCTTGCCCGCGATGCTCTCCGGCAGGTCCTTGCCGAACACGCGCTGATACATCTCGGCGATGAGCGGCCGCTCGGCCTCGTCGCACTTGTTGAGGAAGCTGACCCGGAAGCTGAATCCGACGTCGCCGAAGATGAGCGCATTCTGCGCCCAGCTGATCACCGTGCGCGGGCTCATCACGGTTGAGATGTCGCCGTTGATGAAGGCCTGGCGACTGAGGTCGGCGACCTTGATCATCTTCTCTACCGTCTGGCGGCCGTCGGCCTTGTCATATTCGCCCGACTTGGCGAGCACGATCTGCGCCTCGACCTGCGCCGGCAGGTAATTGAGCGTCGTGACGATGTTCCAGCGATCCATCTGCCCCTGATTGATCGCCTGGGTGCCGTGATAGAGCCCGGTCGTATCGCCCAGCCCGATGGTGTTGGTGGTCGCGAACAGGCGGAAGAAGGGGTTGGGGCGAATCACCCGATTCTGGTCGAGCAGGGTCAGCTTGCCCTCGACCTCGAGGACGCGCTGGATCACGAACATGACGTCGGGGCGGCCGGCGTCATATTCGTCGAACACCAGCGCGACGGGGTGCTGCAGCGCCCATGGCAGTAGGCCCTCGCGGAATTCGGTCACCTGCTGGCCGTCCTTGAGCACGATGGCGTCGCGGCCGATGAGGTCGATGCGGCTGATGTGCGCGTCGAGGTTGATGCGGATGCACGGCCATTTGAGGCGCGCGGCGACCTGCTCGATATGGGTCGACTTGCCGGTACCGTGATAGCCCTGGACCATCACCCGGCGGTTGCGGGCGAAGCCGGCGCAGATCGCCAGCGTGGTGTCGGGATCGAACACATAAGCGGGGTCGAGGTCGGGGACGCGTTCGTCGGCCTCGCTGAAGGCCGGCACTTCCATGTCGCTGTCGATCCCGAAAGCCTCGCGCACCTTCACCATCCGGTCGGGCGCGTCCATCAGCGTGTCGCCGGTGGGGATCTGGGTCTCGTTCGAAAGGTCGGCCATATCGAGGCCCTTAGCTCGCTGCGGGGGGCGTCTCAACCTTCGGCGGCAGCGTAAATAGCGTGACGAACCGCCGCGCCGCGGCCTCGTCGCCCTCGACGCCCAGCAATTCGAACGGCGCGCCGCCATAGACTACACCCGCGAGCTCGGTCGGCTTGGCGGTAATCACCGCGTCCGATCCCTCGACCGGCCCGCGCGTGACCCGGATCCGGCCTTTCTTGACCCGCGCGCTGAAGCTCTCGTCACCGAAGCGGAAGCCGATCCGCAAATCCGCGCCCCGTGCCTTGTCCTCGTCGATCATGGTGCGAAAGCTGAGCAGGATCGAGACGGCCGACAACGGCAGGGTCGGGTCGTGCCGCGGCGAGCGCGCCGCCCAGCGTCCGAGCGCCTGGACCACGGCTTCGGCCTCGAGTCCCCACGGCGTCGCCTCATAGACTTCGCGCGCCGCCGGCGGGGGCAAGCGGGTGCGGCGGACGAGCCCGCGTTGCTCGAGCTCGGTCAGTCGCTGGGTCAGGACATTGGCGCTGAGCCCCGGGATGTCGGCGCGCAGATCGGAGAACCGCCGTGGCCCGAACAATAGCTCGCGCAGGACGATCAGCGCCCACCGCTCCCCAATCAATTCGAGCGCGTGGGCGGTGCCACAGGCATCGTCGTAACTGCGTTTCTGCTCGCCTCGTCGCACTTTGGTTATCTTTTCTAACCTGGTGGTTGTGTTTCCTGATTGGTTGGGTAAATAAGCTTCTATCGAGTCGCAATCAAGGTTAGGTTTGAGGAGAACGAGCGATGGCAACAGCCCCGTATGACGCCCCGGCAATTCCGCCCTCAGCCAAGCGCCAGGCACGCCTGGCATGGGCGCTGAGCGGATTGGCGATCGTCTTCCTGGCCGCCGACGCCGCGGGCAAATTGCTCGCGCCCGATCTGATGATCGCCAACAGCCCGCCGCTGGGCCTTCCCGCCGATCCCGCTTTCTACCGGTTGCTCGGCGCCATCCTGGCTATCTGCACCCTGCTCTACGCACTGCCCCCAACCGCGGTGCTCGGGGCGGTGTTGCTGACCGGCTATCTTGGCGGGGCGGTCGCCAGCCATTTGCGGGTCGGTAGCCCGCTGCTCGGTTTTACCCTGTTCGGCGTGTATATCGGAGTCGTGGTCTGGGCCGGACTGTGGCTGCGCGAGCCGCGCCTTCGGCAACTCATTCCGCTGCGTCGCTGAGCAGCAACCACTAGGAGGAGCTTACCCATGTCCCAGATGATTTTCGTGAACCTGCCGGTGACCGACCTCGCCAAGGCCAAGGCCTTCTATTCGGCGATCGGTTTCACCAACGAACCGAAGTTCTCGAACGAGCAGGCGGCGATGATGCAGCTCAGCGACTCGATCGCGGTGATGCTGCTGACCCACGACTTTTATTCGACCTTCACCCAGCGCCCGATCGCGCCGCCGCATGGCACCAGCCAGGTGCTGTTGTGCCTGTCGGCCAAGTCGAAGGCCGACGTCGACAAGATGACCGAGGCGGCCAAGGCTGCCGGCGGCAAGGCCGACGTCAGCCAGGAGGACCAGACCGGCGAGGGGCCGATGTACGGCCGCGACTTCGAAGATCTCGACGGCCATCAGTGGTCGGCGATGTGGATGGACCCGGCCTTCGCGGCGCAGGGCGCGCATCCGGTCGAAACGGCGGACGCCTGAGCCATGGCGCTGGTTGCTCAGGCTCCAATCGAGCTCACCACCTTCGGCTGGGTCCCGCCCTTCGCGCGCGGCCAGGTCCGCGACCTTCGCGTCCGCTGGGCGCTGGAGGAGATCGGCGCCGATTATTGCGTCCGCACGGTCGGGCCGATTCCGCCGGGCTACGAGCGCGAGCAGCCCTTCTGCCAGGTTCCCGCCTATCGCGAGGGCGACCTCCAGCTGTTCGAGAGCGGGGCGATCGTCCAGCATATCGGCGAGAAGGACGAGCGGCTGCTGCCGAGCGATCCCGTTGCCCGTGCTCGCGCGATACAGTGGACATACGCCGCCTTGAACAGCGTCGAGCCGTTCATGATGAGCTATGCGACCCTCGACGCCTTCTACCCGAATGAGGAGTGGGCCAAGCTGCGCAAGCCGTCGGCGCGTGCCGAGCTCGGCAAAAGATTCGCGCGGGTCGCGGAATGGCTCGGCGACCGCCAGTGGCTCGAAGGCGACCGCTTCACCATCGGCGACCTGCTGATGATCGCGGTGCTCCGTATACTCGGCGATGAGGGAGGGCTGGTTGCCGATTATCCGACGCTCGACGCCTATCGCGCTCGCGGCATCGCCCGTCCGGCCTTTGCCCAGGCGCTTGCCGACCAGCTCGCGCTGTACGCCGACAAGCCCAAGGGAGAAGCGGCATGACCTATATCGATGGCTTCGTCATTCCGGTGAAGCTGGCCGACAAGCAGGCCTTCATCGACCACGCCCGCGCGGCCGACCAATTGCTGATGAACGAAGGCGCGTTGCGCATCGTCGAATGCTGGCCCGAGGACGTGCCCGAAGGCAAACAGACCGACTTCTATCGCGCCGTCGACCGGCAGGAGGGCGAAACCGCCTGCTTCTCGTGGATCGAGTGGCCCGACAAGGCGACCCGCGACCGCGCCTTCGGCAAGATGATGGAGAATGAGGAGCTGATGGCCATCCCCGTGCCGTTCGACGGCAAGAGGATGATCTTCGGCGGGTTTGAACCGATCGTCGAACTGGAGAAGCGCAATGGCTAATCCGACCGGCAGTTTCATCTGGTACGAATTGATGAGCCCCGATCCCGATGCGTCCAAGGCGTTCTACGACTCCGTGGTCGGGTGGGACATCGAGGCTAAGCCCGCGGGCGAGATGGACTATCGCATGATCCGCCGCGGCGACGGCGGCAACGCCGGCGGCGTGCTCCGGCTCGACGCCGCGATGCAGGAACATGGCGCCAAGCCGATGTGGCTCGGCTATCTCAACGTCGACGATGTCGACCAGGCGGTCGCCGCCGCCACCGCCGACGGCGCCGCCACGCTGATGCCGCCCTGGTCGGTGCCCGGCATCGGCCGGATGGCGATGATCGCCGATCCGACCGGCGCACCGATGTATCTGATGAAGCCCGAACCGCCGCAGGGCGCGCCCGATGCGACCAGCGACGTCTTCTCGGTCGACCAGCCGAAGCACGTCCGCTGGAATGAGCTGTCGAGCAGCGACCCCGATCGCGCGGTCGACTTCTACAAGCGTCACTTTGGTTGGGGCCAGGAAGGCGAAATGCCGATGGGCGACCTTGGCGCCTATCGCTTCATCCAGCATGGCGGCGTCGGCATCGGCGCGGTCATGGGTGTCATGCCGAACCGCCCCGAAGGCGGCTGGACCTATTATCTTGGCGTCGACGACATCGACCGCGCGGCCGCGGCGGTGACCGCCGGTGGCGGCACCATCGTCCACGGCCCGATCGAGATTCCGGGCGGCGAATTTTCGCTCAACGGGGTCGATCCGCAGGGCGCGGTCTTCGCCGTGGTCGGCCCTCGCCATCAAGGAGCAGCGCAATGACCGACGACAAGCTCACCACCTGCCTGTGGTTCGACCATGGCGAGGCCCGCAAGGCGGCGGAATTCTATGCCGCGACGTTCCCCAACAGCCAGGTCGGTCAGGCGATGGCCGCGCCCGGCGACTTTCCCGGCGGTGCCGAGGGCACCGAGCTGACGGTCAATTTCACCGTCCTCGGGCGGGCGTTTTTTGGCTTGAACGGCGGGCCGATGTTCAAGCCGACCATGGCCACCAGCTTTATGGTCATCACCGAGAACCAGGACGAAACCGACCGCTACTGGAACGCGATCACCGGCAACGGCGGGTCGGCGCAGGATTGCGGCTGGTGCACCGACCGCTGGGGCTATTCGTGGCAGATCACCCCGCGCGTCCTGCTCGAAGGGAATAGCGACCCCGATCCCAAGGTCGCCAAGCGCGTGTTCGACGCGATGATGACCATGCAGAAAATCGATCACGCCAAGATCGAGGCGGCGCGGCGTGGGGAGACCATCGATGCGTAAGATCCGCGGCTGCGCCTTCGTCAGCCTTGACGGCGTCATGCAGGCGCCCGGCGGCCCGACCGAGGACCCGACCGGCGGGTTCGCGCACGGCGGCTGGCTCCCGCAATTCTTCGACGAGGGTGTTGGCGAGGCGATCGATGCCTTCTTCACCAAGCCCTACGATCTCCTGCTCGGTCGCCGGACCTACGACATCTTCTCGGCCTACTGGCCCTATGTCGGGCAGGAGCCAAAGGGCATCGGCGAAGTGTTTGAATTGCAGGGCAAGGACGACGGCGAAAAGGCCGCGATCCAGATGGGCGAGGACTTCACCCGGGCGACGAAATATGTCGTCACGCATGGCGAGCCCGAGCTCGGCTGGTCCAACAGCGTGGCGGTTCGCAGCATGGAGGAGCTGGCCGAGGTCAAGCGCGGCGACGGGCCGGACCTGCTCATCCAGGGCAGCAGCAGCCTTTACCCGCAGCTGATCGCCGCTGGCCTGCTCGACCGGCTGACGCTGATGATCTTCCCCGCCATCCTCGGTCAGGGCAAGCGCCTGCTCGGCGACGGTCCGGCCGCCACGGCGATGCGCCTGGTCGATCAGAAGACGACGGACGCCGGAGCGGTCATCGCCACCTACGAGCCGGGCGGCGAAATCCGGCAGGAATGGGCGGGGCCGCAGATCGTCAGCCCCCGCGAGGAAGTCCGCCAGCAAGCGATGAAGGAGGGCCGCTGGTGAGCCCCTCGACGCCGCTCGGGACAGACGGCCTCATCCTCTATGGCCACGAGTTCAGCAGCTACACCTGGAAGGCGCTGATCCCGCTCTATGCCGACGACACTGACTTCGAGTTCCGCTCGGTCGAGCAGCATGGCGCCGAGTTCGCGGCTTGCGCGCCGTTCGGGCAGTTCCCTTTGCTCGTCGACGATGGCGAGGTGATCGCCGAAAGCTCGATCATCATCGAGCATCTGCAGCGCCATCACCCCGGACCCAACCGCTGGATCCCCGATGGCGACGCGGGGCTGCGCGTGCGCTTCCTCGACCGGGTGTTCGATCTCAGAGTGATGGACCGTGCCAATGTGCCGGTCGCCAATGCCCTGCGCCCGGCCGAAGCAAAGGACCCGTACGGCGTCGAGCAAGCGCTGACCAAGCTGCGCGCCGCCTACGACTGGCTCGACCGCAACCTCGCCGAGGACGGCTGGGCCGCGGGAGAAGCATTCACCATGGCCGACTGCGCCGCCGCGCCCGCGCTCTTCTACGCTGATTGGATCGAGCCAATCGGTGATCATCGCCCTAGGCTCGCACGCTATCGCCAGCGATTGCTTGCTCACCCTGCGGTCAGCCGCGCGGTCGAGCAGGCGCGGCAATTCCGCCATTATTTCCCGCTCGGCGCGCCCGACCGGGATTAAGCGAACGCCGGCGCCTTCCGCAGTGTCTGCCAGGCGTCGATAACGTTCCTGAGCTTGCCCTCGTGCCGCCGGTCGCCGCCGTTGCGGTCGGGGTGGTAGCGCCGGACCAATTCGGAATAGCGCTGCCGCACCGCGTTGAGCGTCGTATCGTCGCCCAGGCCGAGCACCGACAGCGCGGCCTGCTCGTCCCGGCCGAAGCGCGCCGGCGCGGCGCCCGGACCGGCGAACCCGCGCCCGCGAAACCGACCCGCGATCGCGTCGAGCGGATCCTTGAAGTCGCTCCACGGTGGCGCCGGATCGCCCCCGCCGACATGGGCGAAAGCGCGAGCGTGGCGGTCCCAGCCGGCGACCGGCGATTGCGCCGCCTCGATCTCCTCGGTGCTCATGCCCGAGAAGAAGTTGTAGCGGCTGTTATGCTCGCGGACGTGAGCGAGGCACAGCCAGCGCCACTGGCCCGGCCCGTCGAAATCGGGCTCGGTCAGCGGCGCCTTGAATTCGCCGGGTTCGTCGCAGCCGGGAACGGCGCAGCGATCCGCCGCACCTTCGACCCGGCCATGGAATTTTGGACTTCGTGACGCCAATGCTGCCTCTATTGCCAAGCCGCCCTATATAGTCGCGATGAACGCTGACTTCACGGGCCCGGTCGCACAGGACATCACGCATCGTCTCACCCAGGCGCTCAGCCCGACGCGGCTCGAGCTCGTCGACGACAGCGCCAAGCACCACGGCCACGCCGGACACAATCCGGCGGGCGAGTCGCATTTCAGCCTGCTGATCGAGAGCGCCGCCTTCGCCGGGCAGAGCCGCATCGCGCGCCAGCGGCTGGTCTATCGCGCGCTCGGCGAGTTGATGGACGCGCGGGTCCATGCGCTGACGATTCGCGCCGTCGCCCCTGGCGAAGGGGTCTGATAGGAGGGCCTCATGGAAGGTCCTCCGATCCTGCTCGATCTCGCCCCGGTCAGCCACGACCTCGGTGGCTTCAAGGTCCACCGCACCCTGCCGCATAAGCAGCGGACGATGGTCGGACCGTTCATCTTCTTCGACCAGATGGGTCCCGCCCGGCTGGGGGTCGGCGAGGGCATCGACGTGCGCCCCCACCCGCACATCAACCTCGCCACCGTCACTTATTTGTTCGAGGGCGCGATCCAGCATCACGACAGCCTCGGCACCGTCCAGCGGATTGAGCCCGGGGCGGTCAATCTGATGACCGCGGGCAAGGGCATCACCCATTCGGAGCGCTCGCCCGCCGACCAGCGGAGCGTGGGCCCGCTGCTCGACGGCATCCAGACCTGGCTCGCGCTGCCGCAGGCCAAGGAGGAGGTCGATCCAGCCTTCGAGCATGTCGCCGCCGACGCGCTGCCGTGGGTCGAGGGCGACGGGGTCCGGCTCAACCTCATCATGGGCGAGGCGTTCGGAGTCCGCTCGCCGGTCACCCAGCATAGCGCGACGCTCTACGCCGCCATCCACCTCGCCCCCGGTGCCTCGCTCCAGATCGACAAGGAAGTCGACGAGCGCGCGCTTTATCTGCTCGACGGCGACGCCAGCGTCGACGGGCTGGCGCTGACCCAGCAGCACCTCGTCCTCCTCGCCCCCGGCCACCGCCCGGTGCTCCGTTCGACCAGCGGGGCGCGGCTGATGCTGTGCGGCGGCGAGCCGATGGACGGTCCGCGCCATGTCTGGTGGAACTTCGTCAGCTCGAGCCGCGAGCGGCTGAACGAAGCCAAGCGCGCCTGGCGCGCCGGCGAGTTCGCTTTACCGCCCGACGATCATGACGAATGGATCCCGTTGCCCGAGATGCCGTTGACCGTCAGCTATCCCTGACGAAAGGCATCCAACCATGGCCTACGACCTCTGGTACTGGCCGACCATTCCCGGTCGCGGCGAATTCGTCCGGCTGGCGCTCGAGGCGGGCAAGATCGCCTATCGCGATCGCGCCCGCGAGGAGGGCGAGGACGCGCTCATGAAGGATCTGGCGGCGCGGACCGAGCGCGGTCCGTTCGCCCCGCCCTACCTGGTCGACGGCGACTTCGTGATCGCGCAGGCGCCGCATATCTGCGCCTGGCTCGGCGAGAAGCACGGGCTCGCCAGCGGCAACCTTGCGACCGACCTGTGGCTGATCCAGCTCCAGCTGACCATCGCCGACGCCGTGGCCGAAGCGCACAACGTTCATCACCCGGTCGCGCTGATGGCGACCTACGAGGAACAGAAGGCCGAGGCAGCGCGGGCGGCGCAGGGCTTCCGCGACAAGCGCATCCCCAAATTCCTCAAATATTTCGAGCAGTCGCTCGGCGGTCGCGACTGGTTCATCGACACCAAATGGACCTACGTCGACCTGTCGCTGTTCCAGCTGGTCGAAGGCCTGCGCTACGCCTTTCCGCGGCGGATGGCGGCGGTCGAACCTGATGCCCCCTGCGTCGCCGCCCTCCGCGACCGGGTCGCCGCGCTGCCCGAGCTGCAGGACTATTTCGCCAGCGACCGCCGCATCGGCTTCAACGAGAACGGCATCTTCCGCCACTATCCCGAGCTCGACGGCGACTGATCGGTCGGTCGTTCTGGTCCTGCCAAACGAGATGGCCCCGCCCCTGCCGAAGCAGGGACGGGGCCACCGACACCTTAACCCAAGCTCTAGAACTGGAACCCGTAGCCGGCATTGGCACCGACGCGTTCATTGGTGTCGTAGGTAAGGCCGACGCGGAACACGCTGCGGCCGTCGTCGGAGGCGTGGCTCGCGCCGATCGCGAGCGCCGAGCGGCCACCGTAGGTGCCGACGCCGCCGGCGATCATGCTGCGGCCGGGCTCGAGCGGCTGCGGCAGCGCGGCGGCGGCCAGCGCCGCGGCGCTCCCCGCCCGCGCTTCCCGCCGGACCGCGCGCAGGTCGTAATTCATCGCCAGGAAGCGGGCGTCGGTGTAGGCATTGGCCTGGCTGACCGCGGTGTTGACGGCGCTGGTCACCGCGCCGCTGGCGACCGCCTGCAACTGGGCGACGTTGACCGCGTCGGTGGCGGCGGTGCCGGTCGCGACATTGCTGAAGCGCGTCGCCGAGCCGCCGGGATTGAGCGTGGCCGAGGTCCGCTGCGCATTGTCGTACTGGACGCTGTTATTGGCGAGCACGAGCGCCTGCGTCGCCGTCCCCTGCGCCTGGGTCGCAGTGGTCTGGGCCTGCGTGGCCGTCGCCTGCGCCTGGTTGGCGGTGGTCTGAGCGGTCTGCACCGCGACATTGGTGGCCGCGAGCTGGCTGCCGTTGACCGCGTCGGTCGAGCCGGCGGCGACGACCCCGGCCGCGACATTGTGCACTGTGACCGAACCGGCATTCGCGCCGACAATCGTCACGTCGTTGGTGGCGACACCCCCGTTCGATGTCGTCGGCGTGGCGGGGTTGCTGTACTGCACCGGGCTGCCCCCGGCGACAGTCAGGTTGGCGATCTGCACCTGGATGGCGTTGATGTCGCCGGTGTTGGTGTTCACCTGGGTGGTGAGGTTGGCGATGTTGGCGGTGTTCGTCGCGACCTGGGCATTGGTCGCGGCAAGCTGGCCACCGTTGACGGCGTCGGTCGAACCGGCGGCGATGTTGCCGGCGGCGACATTGGTGACCACCGTCCCGGCGGCTTCGCCCAGCGTCACCTGCGCCTGCGTCGCGTCGTCATACTGGACCCCGTTGGCAGTCGCGTTGGCGAGGCCGGTGACCTGCTGGCTCAGCGTGAACAGCTGATCGCCGTTGACCGCGTCGGTCGATCCCGCGACGACGGTGCCCGCCGCAACATTGGTGAGAACCGTCCCGCCGGCGCCGCCGAAGGTGACGCTGGTCTGCGACGCGCCGCCATACTGGACTGAGTTGGCGGCGGTGGTCGCGGCGGCGCTCGCCTGCTGCTGCACGGCAAACAGCTGGCTGCCGTTGACCGCATCGCTCGACGTGGCGGCGACATTGCCCGCCGCGAGGTTGGTGATGGTAGTGCCGCCCGCTCCGCTCAGCGTGATGCCGGTGTGGCTCGAGCCGTTGTAGACGACCGGATCGGTCGGCACGAGCGCGGCCAGTGCCTGGAGCTGGGCGATGTTGGCGGCATCGGTCGGCGCCGAGCCGGGCGCGACGTTGGTCAGCTGGCGAAGCGCCCCTGGCGCGCCGACGCTGATCTCGCCAGCGCTATTGTAGGTGCCCGACAGGAGGGGCGCCGAATAGCCGCTGACGGCGCCGCGGCTGGCGACCGATCCCGCGCCCAGCGCGACGCTGTTGGCGGCGGTGGCACTAGCGGCCGAGCCGAGCGCGACCGAATTGCTCCCGCCCGCGCCCACCGCGGCGTCGGGACCGATGGCGATGCTGTTGACCGCCAAGGCATCGGTCTGGGCGCGGTTGCCGAGGGCGACCGAGTTGATCTCGCCGGCAGTGGCCTGCTGGCCGCTGGCGCCGAGACCGGAGATCATGTTGCCGCCGATCGCCAGGCCCTGTGGCGTGTCGAGCGTGTAGCCGTCGGCCGTCGCGTTACAGGTACTTGCCGGACCGACCAGCGTGCCATCCTGCGCGACGACGTTGAGGCCGATGTTGCTGCCCGAGGCGGCGGTCGTAAGCAGCCCGTTGACGTTGACGCTGAGCGGCGCTGGCTGGCCGGTGAGGTTCAGGACGAGCGGGTTGAGTGTGAGCACGCCGAGGATGCCGTTGACGCGATTTTCGACCGGTCCGTAGATGCCCGTCAGCACCGGGCTCATGATGTCGGTCACCACCGATCGCGGCAGGCTGACACCCGAGCAGACGCTGACCAGGGTCGACGGTGCGGGCACCGACTGCGCGGCAGCCGGCCCGGCAAGGGCGGCGATGGCGAGAGGCGCGGTGAGGGCCGAGCCGACGACGCGGGCGAGCCGCCGGTGCCGCGGCCTCGACGAGGTGGTGAAGGGCATGGTGAGTCTCCTGCTGAAGCCGCAAAAAGTTCGGCAATCACAGGACATTAACCCAAGCGGGTTGAAGCAATCTTGGTCTTGCAACCGACGCTTCCGTAACGGAACAATGTCGTTTGCTTTACGTTTTTTTCTTAACCTGTGTATGGTGGCTTACCTGCCCAACAGGTCTACTACTGCTTTTTGCTCGGTAATTGGTCAGCACAGTGAAAGGGGACGTGCGCGTGCCCAATAATAAGCTGTTGTCCTTGATGCCGACGGATTGCGCGGACGAACTGATGGCGAGTGGGGGCGACTTCTCGGTCGAGACCGGCGCCACCGTCCCCGACGAGCTACTCGACGGCAGCCAAGTCTTCATCGTGACCGAAGGCGTCGCGTCGAAATTCCAGCTCTCCCCAAGCGGCAAATTCTCCGAGGTGGGGATGGTCGGGTGCGAGGGGATGTTCCCGGTCTCGGCACTGCTCAGTGTCCCGGGAGCGCGCCATGTGGTGCTGGTCCAGGTCGGCCCCCTGCGCGGTCGCCGGGTGCGGACCAAGGATTTCCAGCGGATCATCGCCGATTCCGCCGAGGCGCGCGAGGTGGTGCAGCGATATCTCTATGCCTTCATCACGCAGGTCTCCTCCAACCTGCTGTGCGCCGAACAGTCGGTAACCTCGCGCCTCGCGCGCTGGTTGCTGATGTGCCAGGACCGGCTGCCCGACGATGCGATCGAGGTGACCCACGACGCGCTGGCGCAGATGACGGTGTCGCATCGGCCGACCGTCACCAACATGCTCAAGGCCCTGCGCGCGGAGGGTCTGATCGAGATGTGCCGCGGCTGTATCACCATCCGCGATCGCGAAGGCCTGATCGGCGCCAGCGAAGGTGGCTATGGCGCGGCGGAGCGATATTGGCAGGACTATCTCGCCCCGCTCGGTAAAGGCGGATCGGCTTAGCGCCCACGCTTGACGCGACTCGCGCCCTGCGTTCTCCTCCGAGGCAGCAGCCGACAGAAGCTGCAGGAACGAAAGGGATGGTGTCTGATGCGTGTGATGGGGCTTGCCGCCGCAGCCTTACTGCTGGCCGGCTGTTCGCAACGAGCGAACGACTCTTCTTCATCGGTAGCCAAGGACAGCGCGGGACCGGGCGCGACGCCCGGTGTCGCGTGGAAATTCTCCTACGACTATCTGCTTGGCAACTCGCAGATCGAAGCCGTGCAGGAGCGCCATGCCGAGCGTTGCGAACAGCTTGGCCTGGCGCGGTGCCGGATCACCGGAATGCAATATTCGGTCGGCGAGGACGATGCGGTCTCGGGCAGCCTCACGGTCAAGGTCGACCCGCGGATCGCTCGGCAGTTCGGGCGGATGGCCCTCGCCGACGTCCGTTCGGCCGACGGCAAGCTTGTCCGCAGCGATTATGAAGGCGAGGATGTCGGTAGCACGGTCGCGGCGGCCAATAATGCCGCGACCGACATCGAGGCGCAGGCTACCGACCTGCGCAAACGGATCGACGCGGCCAAGCCCGGCAGCACCGAGCGCGCCGAATTGCAGCGCCAGCTCAGCGACCTGATCGCCGCGGCCCAGCAGCAGCGCCGGTCCGCCGACGAGGGGCAGCAACAACTGGCCGCCACGCCAATCACCTTCAATTACGACGGTGAAGGCGGCATCCCGGGTTTCCGGGAGAATCCGATCAAGGCCGGCGTCAAGGCGCTGGTAGCGAGCTTCGTCACCATGATCAGCGTGGTGCTCCAGGCGATCGGCTTCCTCCTACCGTGGCTGCTGCTACTGGGTCTCGTCATCCTCGTCTGGCGCTCGCCGCCCGTGCGGGTGGTCAGGCGCTGGTTGTGGCAAAATGTGGGCGAGGACGCTCACCTCGTGACGAAGCACTAAGCCGCAACAATCGTTGCGATGTTGGCGACGCAATCCGGTTTCCTTGACCAACGGGGCAGGAACTGGATTGCTTCGCCGCGATCGCAACGACCAAGGATGGTGACATGCGCTTCGAGAAAATGGCCCTGCCGACCGGCGTCGCCCTCAACGTGGGCTTCGCAGGGCCCGAGGACGGGCCAGCGATCGTGCTGCTGCACGGCTTTCCCGAAAGCCATCGGACATGGCGCGGGCTGGTGCCGCTGCTCGAGGACAGATATCGCCTGATCATGCCCGACCAGCGCGGCTTCGCCGGGTCGGACGCGCCGCAGGATCCGGGCGACTACAGCACCGACAAGATCCTCGCCGACCTGTTCGCCCTGGTCGACCGGCTGGGCCTTAACGACTTCACCCTGGTCGGCCACGATTGGGGCGGCGCGGTGTCGTGGGCGGCGGCGCTGAAGAACGATCCGCGGCTCAAACGCCTCGTCATCATCAACGCGCCGCATCCGGTCGTCTTCCAGAAGAGCCTGATCGAGGATGCCGACCAGCGCGCGGCGAGCCAGTATATCACCGCCTTCCGCACGCCCGGCTTCGAGGCGGCGGTCGAGGCGATGGGGTGGGAGACCTTTTTCGACAAAAGCTTCGGCGGCCATGTCGACCTTGCCAACATCAGCGCGGACGAGCGCGCCGAATATTTCGAGGAATGGCGCCAGCCGGGGGTCTTCACCGGGATGCTCAACTGGTATCGCGGGGCGGCGGTGATGGTCCCGCCGCCCGGCGTCACCGTTCCGCTGCCGGACTTCCTCCTGCGCGCCTTTCCCAAGGTGAAGGTTCCGACGCTGGTGGTGTGGGGAATGAAGGACAAGGCGCTGCTGCCGCTACAGCTCCACGGGCTCGATGCGCTGGTCGAGAACCTCACGATCGTCCGGGTCGAGGATGCCGGCCACTTCGTCCCGTGGGAGCAGCCCGCGGCGGTGGCGCAGGCGCTCGATGCTTTCCTTGGCGCACCTGAACGGGCATAGGCCGCCGCCTCATGACCGCTCCCGCCCGCTCCCGCTCGCGCTCCGCCGCGCGGCTCGCCGCCGTCCAGGCGCTCTACCAGCTCGAGATGGAGCCCAAGCCGCTCGCCCAGCTGCTCCATGAATTCCACCAGCACCGGCTCGGCGCGACGATCGACGGCGACGAGCTGGCCGACGCCGAGGTCGACTTCTTCGATGACATCGTCCGCGGGGTCGATGCCCGCCGCGACGAGATCGATGCGCAGGTCGAGGGCAAGCTCGCCGACGGCTGGAAGCTCGACCGGCTCGATCGCCCGATGCGCGCGATCCTGCGCGCCGGCACCTACGAGTTGATCGCGCGGCGCGATGTGCCGGTGGGCAGCGTGATCAGCGAATATCTCGACGTCGCCCACGCCTTCTTCGACAAGAAGGAAGTCTCGTTCGTGAACGGGCTGCTCGACGCCATCGCCAAGGAAGCGCGGACCTGAGCTTGCGTCATTGCGAGCCGAAGGCGCGGCAATCCAGTGCCTTCTCGGGGCAGAAGGAGCAGTGGATTGCTTCGCTGCGCTCGCAATGACGATAGAGTGACCTGATGCCGTCCGAATCCGCTTTCCTGCCCCAACTGCGACGGATCGCCACCGACCCCGCCGCGCGCGGGCTGCTCGACGATGTGGCGGTGCTTGGCGACCTCGTACTGACCCACGACAGCATCGCCGAGGGCATCCATTACCTACCGTCCGATCCGCCGGCCTCGGTCGGGTGGAAGCTGGCGGCGGTCAACCTGTCCGACCTTGCGGCGAAGGGTGCCGAACCGATTGCTGCCTTGCTGTCGCTGACGCTGGCGGGCGATGGCGCATGGGAGAATGCCTTCCTCGACGGTCTCGCAGCTGCTTGCGAGAGCTACGGCCTGCCCCTGGTCGGGGGCGACACCATCGCGTTGCCGCTGGGGGCGCCGCGCGTGCTCGGGCTGACCGTGGTCGGACGGACCGCCACGCCCGCCCCGGCGCGCGCGGGCGGACGGCCGGGCGACGAACTGTGGCTGGCGGGGACGCTCGGTGACAGTGCCGCCGGACTGGCGTTGCTCACGAGCGATCCGGCGACCGAGGGGCCGCTGGTCGACATCTTCCGTCGCCCGGTCCCGCTGCTCGCCGCCGGCCGCGCGCTGGCGCCGCTGGCGACCGCGATGATGGACGTGTCGGACGGGCTGCTGCTCGATGCCCAGCGACTGTGCGCGGCGAGCGGCTGCGGCGCGGCGCTCGACCTCGAGGCGCTGCCGCTGTCGAGCGCCTTCGTCGCCGAGCGCGGTGGCGGCCGGGCCGAACGTCTGTTCGCCGCGACCGGTGGCGACGACTATGCGCTGCTCGCCGCACTGCCCGCCGGGACCGACCTCCTAACGCTTTCTTTACCCGAGCAGCCCAGGTTCACCCGCATCGGCACCCTGACCGACGGCGAGGCAATCGTGCTCACCGACAAACGGGGCGTCGTCCCACTGCCGGAGCGCCTGGGCCATGAACATCGCACTCATTGACTGGCGCCGACTGTCGATCCTCGCCGCCGGGCTGATCTGCGGTTCGCTGAGCGCATTTTGGCTGGCCTAGACAGGTCTCGTTAAGCCGTTACAACTCCCGCCGTCTTCTCTCCCGGAGGCGCGCCAGCGTCGCCGGACATAAGCGAACAAGGGGTTGTTCTCTACCATGACTGTCACAGTGATCGCGATCGTCTGCGGACTGATTGCCGTGCTCTACGGACTTGTCACCAGCCGCCAGGTGCTGAGCGCGCCGGCCGGCGACCAGCGCATGGTCGATATCGCCGGCGCCATTCAGGAAGGCGCGCAGGCCTACCTCGGCCGGCAGTACACCACCATCGGCATCGTCGGGGTGATCGTCGCGGCGATCATCTTCTTCACGCTGGGCGGCCTCAGCACCGCCGGCTTCCTGCTTGGCGCGGTCCTGTCGGGCGTCGCCGGCTATGTGGGGATGAACATCTCGGTCCGCGCCAACGTCCGCACCGCGGAAGCCGCGCGGACTTCGCTTCAGGGCGGGCTCACCATGGCGTTCCGCTCGGGCGCGATCACCGGCATGCTGGTGGCGGGCCTCGGCCTGCTCTCGATCGCCGGCCTGTACTGGTATCTGACCGGCCCCGGCGGGCGTGACCTGGCGGTCGAGGCCGATCGTCATGCCATCACCCAGGCGCTCACCGCGCTGGCGTTCGGCGCCTCGCTCATCTCGATCTTCGCGCGTCTCGGCGGCGGCATCTTCACCAAGGCCGCCGACGTCGGCGCCGACCTCGTCGGCAAGGTCGAAGCAGGCATCCCCGAGGACGACCCCCGCAATCCGGCGGTGATCGCCGACAACGTCGGCGACAATGTCGGCGACTGCGCCGGCATGGCCGCCGACCTGTTCGAAACCTACGTCGTGACGATCGGCCTTACGATGGTCTCCATCGCCCTGCTGCTGCCCAATTCGCCGCTGCTCGGTCAGTTGATCGTGCTGCCGCTGCTGGTCGGCGGGGTGTGCATCATCACCTCGATCATCGGCACCTACATGGTCCGGCTGGGCAAGGGCCAGTCGATCATGGGCGCGCTCTACAAGGGCTTCTGGACCACCGCTGTCCTGTCGATCCCGGCGATCTATCTCGCTGCGCAATATGCGCTCGGCGACATGCACGCGGCGATCGGGGGCGGCGGTATCGTCAATCCCGACGGCACCGCCAACATCATCGACAGCGTGACCGGCATGGACCTGTTCTGGTGCATGCTGATCGGCCTCGCCGTCACCGGCCTTTTGGTCTGGATCACCGAATATTACACCGGCACCAACTATCGCCCGGTCAAGTCGATCGCCAAGGCGTCGGAGACCGGTCACGGCACCAACGTCATTCAGGGCCTCGCGATCAGCCTGGAGTCGACCGCACTGCCGACGCTGGTGATCGTGGTCGCGGTGGTCGCGACCTTCCAGATCGCGGGCATCATTGGCGTCGCCTTCGCCGCCACCAGCCTGCTCGCGCTGGCCGGCATGGTGGTCGCCTTGGACGCCTACGGACCGGTCACCGACAACGCCGGGGGCATCGCCGAGATGGCGGGTCTTCCCGACGACGTACGCGCGCGCACCGACGCGCTCGACGCGGTTGGCAACACCACCAAGGCGGTGACCAAGGGCTATGCGATCGGCTCGGCCGCGCTCGCCGCGCTGGTGCTGTTCGGCGCCTACACCACCGACCTCGCCCGCTACTTCCCCGGCCTCAAGGTCGATTTCGCGCTGAGCAATCCGTACGTCATCGTCGGCCTGCTTTTGGGCGCGCTGTTGCCCTATTTGTTCGGCGCCTTCGGCATGACCGCGGTCGGCCGGGCGGCGGGCAGCGTGGTCGAGGACGTCCGCGAGCAGTTCCGCAACGACAGCGGCATCATGGCCGGGACCAGCCGTCCCAACTACGCCCGCACTGTCGACATCGTCACCAAGGCGGCGATCAAGGAGATGATCATCCCCTCGCTGCTGCCGGTGCTAAGCCCCGTCGCGGTCTATTACATCATCACCGCTGTCGCGGGCCAGGCGCAGGGCTTCGCGGCGCTGGGCGCGATGCTGTTGGGCGTAATCGTGTCGGGCCTGTTCGTTGCCATCTCGATGACCTCGGGCGGCGGCGCGTGGGACAATGCCAAGAAGTACATCGAGGACGGCAACCACGGCGGCAAGGGCAGTGAAGCCCACAAGGCCGCGGTGACCGGCGACACGGTCGGCGATCCCTACAAGGACACCGCCGGCCCGGCGGTCAATCCGATGATCAAGATCACCAACATCGTGGCGCTGCTGCTGCTCGCGGCCCTGGCGGCGCACGGCGCCGGCTGATCGTCAAATCGAGCCATTGAAAAGCCCCGTTCCGACACCGGTCGGAGCGGGGCTTTTCTTTAACCGCAATCAAGTTAGGCTGGGCCGCCAAACAAGGGGGCTTGTTGCATGTTGTGGTTGCGTTTGATCGCGCTGGGCGCGGTTGCGAGTGGCGCGCTGGGGGCGAACGGACCGGCGCAGACGACGCCGGCCGCTGCTGTGGTCGGAGCGACGACCGCCAAGCCGAGCATCGCCGATTTTGCTACCCCGCCGTCCCTGCGCTCGCCGATGATGTCGCCCGACGGCCGCTGGCTCGCCGCCCGCGCGGGAACCGGCAAGGACCAGCGCATCCTCATCATCAACGTCGACGACCCAGCCGGGCGGCCGCGCGCGCTGCAGACCGGCGACGTACTGTTTCGCTCGCTCTATTGGGCCGGGAACAACCGTCTCCTCATGACGGTGATCAAGCAGACACGCATCGGCGCGTTGTTCTTTCCCTACACGCGCCTGCTCATCGTCGACCTTACCACTGGCCAGATCAAAGTCGGCGATCCCAAGAGCGACGGCTTATTCGTCGGCGAAGTCCTGTTCGTCGATCCCGACGGTCAATACGCCTTGGTGGCGAGTCAAAAGGACATCTACAGCAATCCGCAGGTGAAACGCGTCGATCTCGGCACCGGCGCCGCCGTGGTCGTCGAGAAGGAACGGCCCAATGTCTGGGACTGGTTCGTCGACACCAATGGCACCGTCCGCGCCGGACTCGCCTACGACGATCGCAGCTGGAAGCTCTTCTACCGCGACAAGCCCGAGGAATCGTTGCGCATCGTCAAGGGCCATTTCGACAAGGATGACGACAGCCGGATCGAGCGCTTCACCTTCGGGCCCTCCGGCAAGGGCACGATCATCACCAACGAGCGCACCGGTCGCTTCGGCGTCTACCACTACGACTTTGCCACCGGCGCCATTGGCGCGCCGATCTTCGAACATCCCAATGTCGATGTCGGTGAAGTCTACGCCGACCAGTGGAGCGGCGACGTCGGCGGCGTCTCCTACGAAGACGACCGGACCCGCTTCCAGTGGTTCGACGCCGACATGCGCAAGGTCCAGAGTTCGATCGACCGCGCCTTGCCGGACAAAGTCAACGAAGTGGTGAGCTTCAGCCGCGACAAGAACCGCGTGCTCGTGCGGTCGAGCGCGGCGACCGATCCTGGCGCTTATTACGTGCTCGATCGACGGCAATTGCGGATGAGCCCGGTCGCCAATCCCTACGACCGGATCGATCCGGCGGCGATGAGCAACGTCAAGAGCGTCAGCTTCAAGACGCGCGATGGCCTCGAGATTCCCGCTTACCTGACCTTGCCGCGCACTGCGGAGAAAGGCCCGCCACCACTGATCATGCTGCCGCATGGCGGACCGTTCGCCCGCGACGACTGGCAATATGATCCCCTTGTGCAGTTTCTCGCCAGCCGCGGCTATGCCGTGTTCCAGCCCCAGTTCCGCGGATCGACGGGGTTCGGCCGCGCGTTCGCCGAACGGGGTTATGGCCAGTGGGGTCGAGCCATGCAGGACGACCTCGACGATGGCCTCGACTGGTTAGTGAAGAGCGGCCAGGTCGATCCCAAGCGGGTCTGCATCATGGGCCTGTCGTACGGCGGCTATGCGGCATTGTGGGGCGCCATCCGCAACCCGGAGCGCTATCGCTGCGCTGTCAGCTATGCCGGGGTTACCGACCTCGAAGCCCAACTTCGCGACAATCGCGAATCCTTTTCGGCGACCCGCTACTTCCGCGAATGGCGGACCCGCGTCGCGGGGCCCCAGAAGATCGATCTTGGGACCGTCTCACCGCTTCAGCAGGTTGCGCATCTCAACACGCCGGTACTGATCGCGCATGGTGAGAGCGACGGCACCGTGTCGTCCAAGCAAAGCCACGCGTTGGTGACCGCGCTCGAGCATCGCCATGCGCCGGTGACGTCCGTCTTCTACAAGGATCACGGTCACGACCTCGGCAACGAGGCCGACGAGACCGATTTCTTCGGCCGTCTCGAGACCTTCCTGGCCAAATACAACCCGGCCTGAGACGCAGCGAGGGCGCAAAAAAAAACGCCGCGGCGAGGGATCGCCGCGGCGCTTCATGCTCTCGGGTCGGGAGTCTAGCCGGCCGTTGAGAAAGGCGTGCTTAGTGAGCGGCGTCCTTGGCCTTGTCACCGGCGTCCTTGGCGGCGTCGCCGGCCTTTTCGGCCGCCTTGCCAGCCGCGGCGGCATTGTCGCCGGCAGCCTGCATCGCCTGGTCGTTGCCGGTCGCCATCGCATTCATGGTCTCGTTGGACGCGGCGTTGGCGGCATCGGCCGCATTGCTCGCCTCGACCGCCGCATTGGCGCTCTCGTTGGCGGCGGTGGCCGTGTCGGTCTTATGGCCGCAAGCGGCGAGCGTCAGCGCGCCACCAGCGAGCGCGATCATCAGAACTTTGCGCATATTCCCTCCAACATTCCTATCAACTGCCCTGCCCGGCTGGCGTCTGTCACCGGCCGCGAGTCAGCCTCCCTGTTCAGGAACGCGAAAGGTTAGTGAGGGGTGCGGCCCGCAGCAAATGAACTTCCTGACAGCATCGGCTGGCTTGGCGCGTTGACGGCGCGGCGTCGACTTCCCATCTGGAGATCAGACGCTCGGGAGCGCTTCCCCGTCGGCACGCTTGCCGGGCCGGTCCTCCCTGTGCGCCTTCCCTTTTTGCCGCCGTCCCGCTAAGGGGCCGCGACTTTCACTTTTCGTCACAAGGAATTGCATGGCCAAGGAAGAACTTCTCGAGATGCGCGGGCGGGTAGTCGAACTGCTCCCCAACGCGATGTTCCGCGTCGAACTCGAGAACGGCCATGAGATTTTGGGGCACACCGCCGGCAAGATGCGCAAGAACCGCATCCGCGTGCTGACCGGCGACGAAGTGCTGGTCGAACTGACCCCCTACGACCTCACCAAGGGGCGGATCACCTACCGCTTCATGCCCGGCCGCGCCGGACCGCCCGGCTATAACGGCTAAGCGCGGCCGATGCGGCTGATCCTCGCTTCGGCGAGTCCGCGCCGCCTCGACCTGCTGGCGCGGATCGGGGTCGTACCCGATGCCATCCTCCCCGCCGACATCGACGAGAGCGTGCCCGCCGGCGAGCGTCCAGGCGACCATGCGTTGCGCCTGGCAGCCGAGAAGGCGCAAGCCGTCGCCGCGCGCGAACCGGACGCGCTGGTACTCGCCGCCGATACGGTGGTCGCGGTCGGCCGCCGGATCCTGCCCAAAGTCGAGGACGAGGCGACGCTGCGCGCGTGCATGGCGCTGCTGAGCGGCCGCCGGCACCGGGTGATGACCGGGGTCGCGCTCGCCGCTCCGGGACAGCCGCTGCGCACCCGGCTGGTCGAGACGACCATCGCGATGAAGCGGCTGTCCGAGCAGGAAATCGACTATTACGCCGGGCACGGCGAATGGCGCGGCAAGGCCGGCGGCTATGCGCTGCAGGGCTATGGTGAGGTCTATGTCCGCCACATCGGCGGGAGCTATTCCAACGTCGTCGGCCTGCCGCTGGCCGAGACACGGCACCTGCTCAAGGCGGCGGGATATCCCCTTGCCTGAATGGGTCCACGAGCGCGGGATCGGGGAGACCCGGTGCGCGCTGGTCGACCGTGAGGCGATCGTCGAGGCGCGTGTCGTGCTCGATGGTACGCTGGCAGCCGGAAGCGTGGTCGACGCACGGCTGACGAGCGTCGGGACGAACGGCCGCAATGCGCTGGCGGTCGCCCAGGACGGGACCGAACTGCTGCTGCCGCACCGCCCCGCCGGGGTCAGCGAGGGCGGCGCGCTCCACCTCGAGATCACCCGCGAGGCGATTGCCTCGGTAGAGCGATGGAAGCGGCCGCTGGCGCGGGTCACCGATGCCGCGCCGCAGTCAGCCCCGTTGCCGGGGCGACTGGCACGGCCGGGCGAACTCGCCGCCGCCGACTGGGACGAGATCGTCGAGCAGGCGCAGAGCGGGAGCGTGTCCTTCCCCGGTGGCAGCCTCGGCCTTTTCGCGACCCCTGCGATGACGCTGATCGACGTCGACGGCCATTTGCCGCCCGGCGAGCTGGCGGTGGCCGGGGCGCGCGCCGCCGCGCAGGCGATCCGGCGGCTCGGCATCGGCGGCTCGATCGGGATCGACCTGCCGACGGTCGCGGGCAAGGCCCCGCGCGCCGCCTCCGCCGAGGCAATCGACGCGGTGCTTACCGGCACCCGGTTCGAGCGGACCGCGGTCAACGGCTTCGGTTTCCTTCAGCTGGTCCGCCCGCGCCGGCACGCCTCCCTGCTCGAGCTGGCGCTCGACCGCCCGGCGTTCGCGGCACGGCAGCTGCTGCGCCAGGCCGCGAGCGCGCACGGGCCGGCGACGCTGGTCGCCGCGCCGGCCGTCGTCAGCCTGCTCGAGGCGCAGCAATCGTGGCTCGAACAGCTAGCCCGGGCGCGCGGCGGCGCGATCGCCTTGCGCGCCGACCCCGGCCTCGCCATCTGGGCGGGCCATGCCGAAGACTGATCCCAAGCCCTGTCCGCTGTGCGGCCAGCCGCCCGCGCCCCAGCACCAGCCCTTCTGCAGCCGCGGCTGCAAGGATCGCGATCTGCTGCAATGGCTTGGTGAGGGCTACCGCATTCCCGGCCCGCCCGCCGCGGACGGGCTGGACAGCGACGAGGGGCACAGCTAGGGAGCCGCCTGCCCCGCAGCCGGTCTGGCTGCAGACGTGGGCCCAGGTAGCTCAGTTGGTAGAGCATGCGACTGAAAATCGCAGTGTCGGCGGTTCGACCCCGTCCCTGGGCACCATCGTTTCGAAGTGAAGTGGCCTAATGCCAGTTCCACCTTGCCGCCTATTCACTAGCCGCCGCCGCTGACTCCGCTAGGCTCGTCCTCTTCTTTCGATGAGGTGAGCGATGCGCCGGCTGATCCCGTTCATGACGCTGATGGCGAGCGCCGCCGCCGCCCATGCCGCGTCGCCGCCATACAAGGTGGTCGCGCAGCTGCCCGCGGGCGACGGCGGCTGGGACCTGCTCAGCGTCGCCTCGGCCGACCGTCGGCTTTATGTTGCGCACGGAGACGGGGTGACCGCAATCGATCTCCGCACCGGGCAAGCGACCGACCGGATCGTCGCCGGAGAGCGAGTCCACGCCGCGCTGGCCATCCCCGGCACGCACGAGGTGCTTTCGACCAACGGCGGCACCAACACCGCCATCCTGTTCGACGGGCGCACCGGCAAGGTCCGCGCGACGATCCCGACCGGGACCAAGCCCGATGCCGCGGCCTGGGACCCGCTGACCCGCACGGTGTGGATCATGAACCCGGGCAGCGGCGACATCACCGTGATCGACCCGGTGACGGCCAAGGTCCTCTCGACGATCGCGGTCGGCGGCTCGCTCGAGCTTGGCGTCGCCGACGGGCGCGGCCGCCTCTACGTCAATGTCGAGGACAAGAATGAGGTCGTGGTGCTCGACACCAAGGCCCGCAAGCTGGTCGGCCGCTTCCCGCTGGCCGGCTGCGAAGGGCCGACCGGGATCGCACTCGACCCCGCCCTGAATGAGCTCGTCTCGGCCTGCGGGGAAAATGCGGTGGCGATCGTCTCCGCGCCGGACGGCCGTCAGCTCGCCAAGCTGCCGATCGGCCGCGGCGCCGACGGGGCCGAAGTCGACGCCGCCCGCCACCTGGCGCTGATCCCCGCCGGCCGCGACGGGACGATCACGCTGATCCAGCTCGGCGCCAGACCGACCGTCGCGGGGCAGGTCGCGACCGCGGTCAGCGCGCGCACCATCGCGCTCGATCTCACCACCGGCCGGGCCTATCTGCCGTCGGCGCGCCTCGGCGCGGCCGTCGGAGCCGAACGACCGAAGGCGGTGCCGGGCTCATTCCGCGTCCTGGTGATCGCGCCCTAGCGCGTCAGCCCGAGCGCCAGGTAGAAATGATAACCGGTGCGGTGGTCGGCCCAGGTTGGCCCGCCCGATAACAGGATCGAGGCATGCTCGCTCAGGCGCAGGATCGAGCCCAGCCCGGCGCGCGTCTGCGCGGTGCCGCCCTGCTGGTCGGCGCCTTGGCGGGTGATTTCGGCGCCGAGCGAGAGGGTGCGGCCCATGTCCTGGGTCACCGCAATCCCGGCCTGCCAGAAATCGCGATTGCCGCTCCCGGGATTGAGAGTGAAGCCGCCCCCGCCGAACAGGCTGGTGCCTCCCGCGAAATCCTTTTCCGCCCACACCGGCAGTAAGAGGCGAGTGCGCTCCCCCGGGCTGTGCGCCGCGGTCGGCAAGATCACGCGCGGGAAGATGGCGATCGCGACCCCCGCCTTCTCATCATGAAGGAAGCGATATTTGACCCCGAGCTCGACGTCACCCGACCCACCGCGCCAGCCCTCGCCGGGGACATGGCTGAAGCTCAGCGGCAGCGTGGCGGTGAGCTGGACGCCCTTGGCCGCGCCATAGTTGAGGTCGAGCCCGGCGTCGGCGTCGATGGTCGAGCGGCGCCCTTCGCCGGCGCTGAAGGCGTACAACTCCCAATGGCCGAGGTCCGTCGGGACCGGATCGTCGGTGAGGTAGGGTGGGCCAGCCAGGGCCGGCCCCGCGCTTCCCAGCAGAGCGAGCGCCAGGACCCCCCTCGCTATAACCGACAAGGTCACGGCCAGCCTGCGCGCGGGACGCGCACGTGCGCGATCTCGATCCGCCCATTCGCGCTCGCCGACGCCTGCCTGGAATCGCTGGTCGGCGCGGTCATGGCGAAGAGCGTGCGGCCATCCTCGCCGCCGAGCATGCAGGCGAAGCTGGGCTGGCCGGTCGTCACCACCTCGAGCACGTCCCCGCCCTCGGCATAGCGGACGCACTCGGGCGCGGTGGGGTTGGCGATCCAGATCGCGCCCTCGGCGTCGAGGCAGATGCCGTCGGGCAGGCGGGGCGCGTTGGGATCGGTCAGGGTCTGCGCCCACAGCCGCCGATTGGCGAGACGACCGTCGGGCAGAATGTCGAACGCCGTGAGCTGTCCGCTCAGCGTCTCGCCGACGATCAGCGTCCCGCCGTCGGGGGTGATCACGCTGCCGTTGGGAAAGTGCAGCCCGTCCGCCGCCTGCTCGACCCGGCCGTCGGGGTGGACCAGCGCGATCGCCGCGGTCGGATGATCGGCGAGCACGGCGAGGTCGCCGCGCGTCCGGATCTCACCGTGCAGGTCGAAACCGAAGTTGCCGACGTAGGCGCGGCCGTCGGCGTCGACCACCATGTCATTGCTGAGGAAGGTGTGGACCGCTGACAGATCGGCATGAACGACAAGCGAGCCGTCGGCCTCGCGCCGAAGCAGCTGGCGCCCGCGCATCGCCACCACCAGCAAACGCCCGTCGGGCAGCCAGCCGAGCCCCGATGGCTGGTCGTCGAGCTCGACCTCGGTCCTGAGATCGCCAGCGAGCGAGACCGAACGGGCCGCGTGGGCATAGAAATCGCTGAACCACAGCCGCCCTTCGTGCCAGCGCGGTCCCTCGCCGAAGAAAATGCCGTCGGCCAATACACGCGCCTGGGTCATGCGCTGCTCCTCGCCGGTCAGCCTAGCAGGCCCGAACGAAGGGGCAACGCCCGCTCGTCAGCCGAGGGCTTCCTCAGGCTCGGTCATGCGCTCACCCTCGTCGACGTCGGGTTCATCGTTAGCAGCGACACCCTGTTCAAGCGCGCGTTCCTCGGCCGCCAACTCGTCGGCATCGGCGGCGGTGATTCCGAAACGGGCGGCGACATCGGGGGCGAAGCGGAGCAGGTCGGGGCGCAGCTTGATGATCGATACGTCCTTGGCCTTGCCCTCCATCATCACGTCGAACTCGAGCCCGTCGACCGCGCGCATGAAGGTCGCGAACTCGAACGGATTGGTGAAGTCGCTGTGGCCGGTCCAGATCGGCGGGAGCAGCACGGTTTTCACGCGCGCCGTCGCCTTCACCGGGGCCTTGGTCAGCCCCCTCGCTTTAGGTGCCTTGCCTGCCTTCGCCGCGTCGCGCTGCTTGGCGGTAACCTTGCGTTTCACCTCGCGCATCTCAGTGCGCGGCGAGGAGAAGTGCATCTTGGGCCGTACCCCGTCGGGCCAGGTCGCGAGGAACTTCTCGAACGTGTCGCGCAGCTCAAACCGCTCGGGGTTCAAGCACCAGAAGTGCTGATAGTCGAACACGCAGCGGACCCCGGTCCGCTCGTGGATCCACAGCACGTCGGCGGCGGAAAAGCGGATGTCGTCATTCTCGAGCACCAGCCGGCGGCGGACATGCTCGGGGCATTGGTTCCAGCCGTCGATCCATCGCGCCCGCGCCGCCTCGCGGTCGTCATAGACCCCGCCGACATGGGTGACGAGCACCGCTTCGGGGCCGCAGCCCATCCGGTCGAGCATCTCGGCCTGGCTGGCGAGGTCCCAGATCGACTTGGCGGTCAGGTCCGGGTTCGGGCTGTTGAGCAGCACATATTGCGAGGGGTGGAAGGACAGGCGGATGTCGAGCTCGCGCGCCTTCCGGCCGAACGCGGCCAGTTCGGCATCGCTCTCGGCCACCATGTTGTGGAATTGCGGCAGGCCGGGATGGGTGGCGTAGGGCGCGATGTCCGACGACAGCCGGTACATGTCGATCTCGACTTTCCGGAGATAGTCGAGGACGTGGTCGAGCAGCTCGAGGCTGCACTTGAGATGCGGATTCTTCTGCCAGCGGCGGCTGTCGCCCGACTTCAGGCCGGGCACTCCCATCACCTTGACCGGGAAGCCGAGGCGGAGGGGACGGGCGGGGATAGTCATGTTCGAATGAACGAGCGCTCGTCTCATCCGTTGCAGGGGTGAGTGGCGTTCCACCGGTCCGTCGGACCTTAGCCAAAGGAGCATTCCAACATGGTCACCCGCACCGCCAACGCCCGCTACGAAGGCATGGGCAAGACCGGCAAGGGTTGGGTCTCGACCCAGTCAGGCGTGCTCAACGAGCAGCGCTACGGCTTCAACAGCCGCTTCGAGGACGGTCCCGGGACCAATCCGGAGGAGCTGATCGCCGCCGCCCACGCGGGCTGCTTCACCATGGCGCTGAGCTTCGCGCTGGCGGGCGCGGGCGTGACCGATGGGACGCTCGAAACCGAAGCCAAGGTGACGCTCGAGCAGGATGGCGCGGGCTTCACCGTCACTCGATCGGACCTCAAACTGCGCGCGACCGTGCCGGGCATCGACGAAGCCAAATTGCGCGAGCTGGCCGAAGGGGCAAAGACCAATTGCCCGATCTCCAAGCTGCTCAAGGCCGAGACGAGCCTTGAGGTCGAGGTCGGCCAGCCAGCGGCCGCCTGACGCCTTTCGGTTGCGCCGCGGGGCGCCGGTGGCCATGAAACGGCATGGCCGCCAGCAACAACCACGATCGCAACGCCGGCCTTGCGTTGATGGGTGCGGCGGCGGCGGCGCTGCTGATCGCCAACACCCCGCTGGCGGCGGGCTACCACGACTTGCTCCACACCCAGCTGGGGCCGTTGACTGTCCACTACTGGATCGCCGACGCGCTGATGGCGCTGTTCTTCCTGCTCGTCGGGCTGGAGGTGAAGCGCGAATGGTATGACGGGCGATTGGCGGGGGCCGAGGCGCGGCGGCTGCCGATCATCGCTGCCGCCGCGGGCATGGCGGTTCCCGCCGCTTTCTATCTGGCAGTCACTGGCGGCGACGCCGCGCTGTTTCGCGGCTGGGCGATCCCCGCCGCCACCGACATCGCCTTTGCGCTGGGCGTGCTGGCGCTGCTCGGCAGCCGCGCGCCGGCGTCGATCAAGCTGCTGCTCGTGACGATCGCGATCGTCGACGACATCGGCGCGGTGATCATCATCGCTTTGTTCTACACCGCCGACCTCAACGTCCCCGCGCTCGCCGCGGCGGCGGTGCTGCTCGGCTTGATGGCCAGCCTGACCATGTTCGGGGTGCGGCGGCTGTGGCCCTATTTGCTGCTGTTCTGCGGGCTATGGGTGGCGGTGTTCCAGTCGGGCGTCCACGCGACGATCGCCGGCGTGCTCGCCGCGCTGACCATCCCGCTCGGCCGCGGAGAGCCGTCCTCCCCGCTCAAGAAGCTCGAGCATCGGCTGCACCCGTGGGTGATGTTCGGCGTAGTTCCGCTGTTCGGCTTCGCCAGCGCCGGCGTGACCTTGGGCGGGATCGACCAGCTGACCCACCCGCTCCCGCTCGGGATCGCCGCCGGCCTGTTCCTCGGCAAGCAGCTCGGCGTCTTTGCCGCGATCCTGCTCGCCGTCCGACTGGGCGCGGCGCGGCGTCCGGCGGGCGTCACCTGGCGGCAGGTCTATGGCGCGGCGCTGCTATGCGGGATCGGTTTCACCATGAGCCTGTTCATCGGCGCGCTCGCCTTCGCCGACCCGGCGCTGGTGGACGAGGCGAAGATCGGCACGCTGGCCGGCTCGCTGCTCGCCGGGCTGCTCGGCTATGTCGTGCTGCGGACCGCGCCGCCGATGGAGGCGCCCGACCTCGACCGCGAGCTGGCGTCGGAAATCTTCGGCGACGATGCCGACGAGGATCCCGCGATCGGCAGTTCCGAACGCCACACCGCGACCGCCAAGTGATGCGCTGCTTCTGGGATGAGCGGCAGCGAGCGCACACGCCGCAGACCGAATTCTTCAACGGCGCGCTGCACCCGGCGGCGGACACGGTCGACAGGGTCGATTCAATCCTCACCGCGATCGGGCCGACTGAGACGCCCGCGCACCGCGCGGAGGACGAATTGCTCGAACTGCTCGGCAGGGTGCATGACCCGGACTATCTCGACCTGCTGCGTACCGCCTACGACGAGTGGCAGGCGACGGGGCGGAGCGGCGACGTGCTGCCCTACGCCTTCCCGGTGCACCGCGGTCCACGCCAGCTCACCCGCATCGACGCGCGGCTCGGCGCCCACGCCTACGACACCTGCGCGCCGATCACCGCCGGGACTTGGAGCGCGCTCTTGGCGGCCTGCGGGACGCTGCTCGGCGGCCTCGACGCCGTGCTCGGCGGTGAGCACGCGTTCGCGTTGACTCGCCCGCCGGGCCACCACGCCGGCCCCGATTATATGGGCGGTTATTCCTACCTCAACTGGGCGGCGATCGCGGCGGTCGTCTCGGGCCGGAGGGCCGCGATCCTCGACCTCGACTACCACCACGGCAATGGGACGCAGGACATTGTGCGTGGGCGCGAGGGCATCGCTTTCGCCTCGCTCCATGCCGACCCCGCCACCGACTACCCCTTCTTCTGGGGTCACGCCGAGGAGAGCGGCGGCAACATCCTCAACCGGTCGCTACCGCGCGGAACGGCGTTCGCCGCCTACGACAAGGCGCTGGCCGAGACGCTCGAGTGGCTCGCCGCCGACCGCCCCGAACTGCTGATCGTCAGCTTCGGCGCCGACACGTTCGTCGACGATCCGATCAGCTATTTCGCACTGGAGACCGCCGACTATGCCCGGCTGGCGACCCGCATCGGGCGGCTCGGGGTGCCGACGCTCACGGTGCTCGAAGGCGGCTATGCGGTCGACGCACTCGGCGCCAATGTTGCGAGCTTTCTGGGTGGGCTCTAGGCGGCCGGCTCAGCGGCAGGCGCTTGCGTCGTACCACGGCTCCCGTAGGGCGCCGGGGTAGATGTCGATGCAAATCGGCTTGCCAACTGCAACCTGCTCATAGGCTGTGCGACCCACATCCCAGTCGTCACGCTCCTTCACCGGGCCAAACGGCGGCAGGGTCACGTAATAGCTCCTATGCCGGCCATTGCCGATGCGATGATCGAGCACGCGCACCGCAAAGTGTTCGGGTGCCGCCTGGGGGAAGATGTCGTTCGCCAATGCGAGCAGCGCCCACGCATAGCAGATGGCCCCGAGAGCGCCGCAGAGCAGCAGGGTCCACTGTTCCTTTCCGCGGGGCAAGCCTTTGGCAAACAGCCACAGCCCAATCAGGGTCAGCAGGCCGCCGAGCGCGAGGCTCCATTCGAACAGAGCCCAACCGTCGACCAACGGGAAGTCGAGGAGGAGGCGCAACGCCAAAACGATCGGCGGCAGCATCAAGAACTGAGACGGACCCTCGTCCTTGTTGAGATCGATCGCACCTTTCGAGAGCTGCGCCGCAACGACTGCGATTACGGGGGTTAGCCCAAGCAGCGCCAAGACCGGCAGGTACGGCCTTGGATAGAAGAAGCCCCACGCGCACAGCCCCGCGCTCACCGGACCCGCCCAGCGCACGCTATGGCGCCAAGCGGTGCGAGCTCTGCTTCCGCTCAATGCAGCGACCGGCGCTTAAAGCTTCTCGGTCAGCTCCGGTACGATCTTGAACAGGTCACCGACCAGGCCGACGTCCGCCACCTGGAAGATCGGGGCTTCCTCGTCCTTGTTGATGGCGACGATTACCTTCGAGTCTTTCATTCCGGCGAGGTGCTGAATCGCGCCCGAGATGCCGATGGCGACGTAAAGCTCCGGGGCGACGATCTTCCCGGTCTGGCCGACCTGATAATCGTTGGGGGCGTAGCCCGCGTCGACCGCCGCGCGGCTGGCGCCGACTGCGGCGCCGAGCTTGTCGGCGAGCGGGTCGATATATTGGTGGAATGCCTCGCCCGAGCCCAATGCTCGGCCGCCCGAGACGATGATCTTGGCGCTGGTCAGCTCGGGACGTTCGCTGACGCTCTCCTCCATCGAGACGAAGCGCGACTTTTCGTTGGCGGCGCCGGCGGGAACGTCCTCGACGCTTCCCGCGCCCGACCCGCGCTCGGCTTTTGCGAATGCGGTGCCGCGGACGGTGATGACCTTCTTGGCATCCTTCGAACGCACGGTGGCGATCGCATTGCCGGCGTAGATCGGGCGCTGGAAGGTGTCCGGCCCCTCGACCGCGATGATGTCGCTGACCTGCGCGACGTCGAGCAATGCGGCGACGCGCGGGGCGATGTTGCGCCCGGTGGTGGTCGAGCCGAACAGGACATAATCGTAATTGGCCGCCAGCCCGGCGACGAGCGGCGCGACGGCCTCTGCCAGCTCATGATCGAGCGCGGCGTCGGCGGCGACCAGCACCTTGGCGACCCCGCCGATCGTCTTGGCGTCGTCGGCCGCGGCGGTGGCGCCGCTGTCGGTCAGCAGCAGATGCACGTCGCCGCCGATCTTGGCCGCGGCGCCGAGGGTGGCGAGGGTCGAATCCTTGACCTTGCCGTGGGCGTGCTCGCCGAGAACCAGGATCGTCATGCCACCACTCCCAAGGACTTCAGTTTGGACACGAGTTCGTCGACCGAGCCGACCTTGATTCCGGCCGAACGCTTGGCCGGTTCGACCACCTTTAGCGTCTCGAGCCGCGGAGCAGTGTCGACGCCGTAGTCGGCCGGCGTCTTGTTCGCGAGCGGCTTCGACTTCGCCTTCATGATGTTGGGAAGGCTTGCGTAGCGCGGCTCGTTCAAGCGCAGGTCGGTCGTGACGATCGCTGGGACCGTCAGCGCCACAGTCTCGAGCCCGCCGTCGACCTCACGGGTGACGTTGACGCTGTCGCCCGCAACCTCGACCTTGGAGGCGAAAGTGCCCTGGCCCCAGCCGGTCAGCGCGCCGAGCATTTGCCCGACCTGCGAGCTGTCATCGTCGATCGCCTGCTTGCCGAGCAGCACAAGGCCCGGCTGCTCTTCCTCGGCGATCTTCGCCAGGATCTTGGCGACGGCGAGCGGCTCGACCTCGTCGTCGGTCTGGACGAGGATCGCGCGGTCGCTGCCCATCGCCAGTGCGGTGCGCAGCGTCTCCTGCGCCTTGGCCGGGCCGACCGAGACCACGACGATCTCGCTCGCGGCGCCCTTTTCCTTGAGGCGGATGGCTTCCTCGACCGCGATCTCGTCGAATGGGTTCATGCTCATCTTGACGTTGGCGAGGTCGACCCCCGAGCCATCCATCTTGACCCGCGGTTTGACGTTGTAATCGATCACCCGCTTGACCGCGACTAAGACCTTCATCGCTTTCTCTCTCCATCACGGCGCCGCGGCGGACCGCGCGCCCGGCTCCATCCGCTTAAACGCCCGGCCGTTCCCGCAGCATTGTATTGTGTAGGGCGACGATCAGCGGTTTGGAACCGGACCCATCGACCACGATCGACATCAGCGCACGATGCGTTCCCGCCATCGGTCCGCCCGGGACGTCGAGGGTCGCGGACACGTGCATGAGCGATATCCGATCGTCGAGCGCGCGAAGATCCTCGACAGCCATCCGATTGCGACTGCCCCGGTAGATGCCGTCGAAAATTTCCTGATGCCCCGCGCCAATCGCGGCCCGTCCGCGGGCGTGCTGCCCGAGGACGTTCACGAAGTCGGCGTCCTCGGCAAAACTCGCGGCCCAGCCCGCGCCGTCACCGGCATTCCAAGCATCCTCCATGGAGGCGCAAAGGGCGTCGGCATCGGCGCGAGCCAGCATCGTGTCAGGCCGCCTTCTTCACTTCGGCGACGATCTTCTGGGCGGCATCGCCGAGGTCGTTGGCGGCGACGATCGGCAGGCCGCTGTTCGCCAAGATGTCCTTGCCCTGCTGGACGTTGGTGCCTTCGAGGCGGACCACCAGCGGGACCTTGAGGTCGACCTCGCGCGCGGCGGCAACGATGCCGTCGGCGATGATGTCGCACTTCATGATGCCACCGAAGATGTTGACCAAGATGCCCTTCACCGCCGGGTCGGCAAGGATGATCTTGAACGCCGCGGTGACCTTTTCCTTGTTGGCGCCGCCGCCGACGTCGAGGAAGTTGGCCGGGAAGGCGCCGTTCAGCTTGATGATGTCCATCGTCGCCATGGCGAGGCCGGCGCCGTTGACCATGCAGCCGATGTCGCCGTCGAGCTTGATGTAGGCGAGGTCGTACTTCGACGCCTCGACCTCCATCGGATCTTCCTCGGTCAGGTCGCGCAGCTCGGCGATGTCCTTGTGGCGGAACATGGCGTTGCCGTCGAAGCCGACCTTGGCGTCGAGGACCATCAGCTTTGCCCCCTCGCCTTCTTTGGCGTCGGTGACCGCGAGCGGGTTGATCTCGATCTGCTCGGCGTCGCTGCCGAGGAAAGCGGCGTAGAGGCCGGCAAGGACCTTGGCCGCCTGCTTGGCGAGGTCGCCGGTCAGGCCGAGCGCGGCGGCGACGGCGCGGCCGTGATGCGGCATCAGCCCGGTCGCGGGGTCGATAGTGATGGTGTGGATGCGCTCGGGCGTGTCGTGGGCGACCGTCTCGATGTCCATGCCGCCTTCGGTCGAGGCGACCACTGCGATGCGGCCGGTCTCCCGGTCGACCAGCAACGCGAGGTAATATTCCTTCGCGATGTCGACGCCGTCGGTGATGTAGAGGCGCTGGACCTGCTTGCCGTGCTCGCCAGTCTGGATGGTGACCAGCGTCTTGCCGAGCATCTCCTCGGCGTGCGCGCGGACCTCGTCGATCGACTTGGCGAGGCGCACGCCGCCCTTGGCATCGGGGCCCAACTCCTTGAACTTGCCCTTGCCGCGGCCGCCGGCGTGGATCTGCGCCTTGACCACCCACAACGGCCCGGGGAGCTGCTTGGCCGCCGCAACCGCCTCGTCGGCGGTCATCGCGGCGTGTCCGGCGGGGACGGGCACGCCATATTTCGCGAGCAATTCCTTGGCCTGATATTCGTGGATGTTCATGAGGGTTTCCGCGCAAGTGGGGTTTGGCGGCCCTAAAGCATGACTCCGGCGACAAGCCAAGTTAGGGAACGGGGAGTGAACGCTGAAGCGCCGAATCCGCTCCGCAAGATCATCCATGTCGACATGGACGCCTTTTTCGCGAGCGTGGAGCAACGCGACGATCCCTCGCTCAAAGGCAAGCCGGTGGCGGTCGGCGGCGGTCACCGCGGGGTGGTCGCGGCAGCGAGCTACGAGGCAAGGGTGTTCGGAGTCCGCTCGGCGATGCCCTCGGTCACCGCCAAGCGGCGCTGCCCTGACCTCATCTTCGTCAAGCCGCGGTTCGACGCCTATCGCGAAGTCAGCCAACAGATCCGCGCGATCTTCGCCGATTACACCGACCTCATTGAGCCGCTGAGCCTCGACGAGGCCTATCTCGACGTCACCGAGGACCGCTTGGGGCTCGGCTCGGCGAAGGCGATCGCCGAGGACATTCGCCGCCGCATCGCCCAGGAAACCCGGCTGACCGCCTCGGCCGGGGTCAGTTACTGCAAGTTCGTCGCCAAGCTCGCCTCCGACCAGAACAAGCCCAACGGCCTGTGCGTCATCCGCCCGCACGAGGCGGCGCGCTACATCGGCTCGCTGCCGGTCGGGCGCTTTCACGGAATCGGTCCCAAAACCGCCGAGCGACTGAACGCGCTCGGCATTCACACCGGCGCCGATCTCCAGCAGATGAGCCTCGAGGAACTGACCGGGCGGTTCGGCAGCTCGGGCGAATGGTATCACCGCATCTGCCGCGGGATCGACGAGCGCGCGGTCCGCTCCGAACGCGAAACCAAGTCGGTCAGTGCCGAGCGGACCTTCAACGAGGATTTGCGCGATCCGGAAGCCTTGCACGCCGAGCTCGAGCGGGTCGCCGGCTACGCCTGGACGCGGATCGAGCGGCACGGGGTCGCCGGGCGGACGGTGACGCTCAAGGTCAAATATGCCGACTTCCAGCTGATCAGCCGCGCCTGCAGCCATCAGGTGCCGATCGATCGCTACGGCCCCTTCGCCGCGGCCGGCCATGTCCTGCTCGAGCGGCTCCTGCCGGTCACCAAGGGAATTCGCCTGCTCGGGCTCGGGCTGTCGGGATTAAACGAGGTTAATGAGGATGTTCCGAGGCAGCTCGGACTGGAAATCTGAATCCATTTGTGTTAAATACTCGACACGGAAGGCCGCTCGACCCTGAGCGGCCTCGCTCGCAACAGCAGGTCTGTTCACACAGCACGGCACCACGACCGTCGGTCGACTTGGGGGACATCGGTTGAGTCCGGTGCCGCGCGCAGAGAAAGGTTAGTAATGGCAGCGAAGGCGCTTAGCTTCGACGTTGGCGATTATGTTGTTTACCCCAAGCATGGTGTGGGCCGCGTCGTTGAGCTGCAGAGCACCGAGATCGCCGGCACCCGGCTCGATCTCTACGTGCTCCGCTTCGAAAAAGAGAAGATGACGCTGCGCGTCCCCGTCCTCAAGGCGGACTCGGTCGGCATGCGCAAGCTGTCGAGCGACAAGACCATGCAGGCGGCGCTCGAGACGCTCAAGGGCAAGCCCAAGGTCAAGCGCACCATGTGGTCGCGCCGGGCCCAGGAATATGAGGCGAAGATCAATTCGGGCGACCTCACGTCGATCGCCGAAGTGACCCGCGACCTGTTCCGCCCGGACGACGCGCCCGAGCAGAGCTATTCGGAGCGGCAGATCTTCGAAGCCGCCTCGTCGCGCCTGGCGCGGGAGCTCGGCGCGATGGAGCAGACCGACGAGAAGGCCGCGCTGGCCAAGATCCTCGAGATCCTGAACAAGGCCGCGGTCATCCATCAGAAGAACAAGGAAGTGGTCGAGACCGAAGACGCCGACTGAGCGCCTTCACTCGATGCTTCTTGCAAAGGGGCGTCTCCTCTCCCGAGAAGGCGCCCTTTTTGCATGCTTGCACGCCGCGGCCGGGCGTGTATTATGCTGGCAACACAGCATTAGGGGAATTGCCATGCGCCTCGTCCATTTCGCCGTCCCGATGACCGCCCTTGCCACGCTCTCCGCCTGCCAGATGGGCCAGGCGCGCGATGCCGGACCGCAGACCACCCGCAGTTTCCCCGCTGGCAATGCCACGCGGCTGGCGGTCGCCGGCTCCTACGATGTCACCGTCAGCACCGGCAGCGCGCCGGGCGTGCAGGCGACTGGTGGGCAGAACCGGCTCGACGACATCGTGGTCGAGCAGGATGGCGACACCCTCAAAATCCACCCCAAGCCGAGCAACGGCATGAACTGGACGCGCTGGACCAACGACAAGGGCGTCAAGATTTCGGTTACCCTGCCGACGTTGGCGTCGGTGGCGATGGCCGGATCGGGCGACGTCACCGTCAACAAGGTCGCCGGCGACAGTTTCGAGGCCAATCTCGCCGGTTCGGGCGGGCTCAAGCTCGACTCGGTGCAGGCGCGCCAGCTGGCGATCAAGATCGCCGGGTCGGGCGATGTCTCGGCCAAGGGCACGGTCGGCGCGACCCAGATGTCGGTCGCGGGATCGGGCGACGTCGACGCCGCCGATCTCGTCGCCGACACCGCCGAGATCAAGGTGATGGGCTCGGGCAATGTCCGGCTGCAGGCGAAGCAATCGGCCAATGTCTCGGTCGCCGGCTCAGGCGATGTCGAGATCAAGGGCGGCGCCAAGTGCCAGATCAGCAAGGCCGGCTCGGGCGAGGTGCGCTGCTCCTAAGGCGGCGCTGACGAAGCGTTAACCATGACGGTGCGAGGGTGAGGGCATGATCCGCTTCCTTCCCCTCGCCGCCCTGCTCGCCGCCGGTCTCGCCGCTCCGGCGGCCGCCGAGACCCGCAGCTACACAATCACCAGCTTCGACCGAGTCCGCATCGACGGGCCCTATACGGTGACCATCACCACCAACAGCGGTTCCTTCGCCCGCGCGACCGGTTCGGCCGCCGCGATCGACCGGGTCAAGGTGAGGGTCGAGGGCACGACCCTGATCGTCAGCGTCGATCCCGGCGGCTGGGGCGGCTCGCCCGACGGACCGGCCGGGCCCGTGGCGATCGAGGCGGGCACCGGCAACCTCGCAATCGCCACGGTCAACGGCGCGGGCTCGCTCACAGCCAGCGACATCCGCGGGCCCGAATTCGCGCTCAACATGCAGGGCAGCGGCATCGCCACTATCCAGCGCCTCGACGTCGACCGGTTGAAGATCGGTGTCGCGGGCGCCGGCTCGGCCCGGCTCGGCGGGCAGGCCCTCAACTTGACCGCTATCGTCCGCGGCGCCGGAAGCATCGACGCGGCGGGCGTCAACGCCCACGATGCGACCATCGGTGCCGAGGGGCCGGCGCTGGTCCGCGCCACCGTCAGCGGCACCGCCAAGGTCGACGCCACCGGGGTCGCCGCGGTGACGCTCGCGGGCGATCCGGGCTGCCAGTCCAAGACCACCGGCACCGCGACCATCACCGGCTGCCGCGAGCAGGTAGGCCGGCGCTAGATCAGCGCAAGCGCGCTAAGCTTCCCATAGAGCAGCGGCGGCAACAGCCCGAGCCCGCTGTCGTCATGGTCGCCCGGTTTCGGCGCGGCCTCGGATTCGAGATAGCGCCAGCCCTGGTGCGCACGCTTGGTGGTCGGGGGAATGGCGAGCAGAGCATCACTGCAGACGATGTCGAGTCGGCCGTCCTTGCGATCATCGAACCGCAGGATCGTCTGGCAGGCGACCAACCGATGCTTGACGATCCAGTAGAGCGAGCCGCCGATCAGCTCGGCCATCCGCTTGGGCCGCATCCGGGTGACCACCCGCACCTCACCGTCGGCGGCCCGCCCGGCGATCCGCCGCTCAAGCGATGCGACATCGCGGCAGCCGACCGCGACCTTGGTGAGATGGAGATTGGGCACGCCCGTCCATTTGCGGGCCACGCCTGAGAAATCAACCGCTTAGGTAAGGAGCAGCGAGGCGAGGCCGAGGAAGGTGAAGAAGCCCATCACGTCGGTCATGGTGGTGACGAACACCGCCGAGGCGACCGCGGGATCGAGCCGGAATTTGTCGAGCGTGACGGGGACGAGCACCCCGACCAGCCCCGCGACCAGACTGTTGATCAGCATCGCCAGCGCGAAGACGACCGACAGCGTCGGATTGCCAAGCACCAGCCAGCTCCCGACCGCGCCGACCAGCCCGAGCGAAAAACCGTTGGCGATGGCGATGCGGAATTCGCGGAGCAGCATCCAGGCGGTGTTGGCGCTGGTCAACTGATTGGTGGCGAGCGCGCGGACCACCACCGCTAGCGTTTGGGTGCCGGCATTGCCGCCCAGCGCCGAGACGATGGGCATCAGCGCGGCCAGGATCGCGTAGCGCCCGATCTCGCCCTGGAAGAGGCCGACCACCGAGGCGGTGCAGATGGTCGCGGCGAGGTTGACCACCAGCCACAGCACGCGGGTGCGCACCGTCAAGCGGATCGGCTCGTTGATGTCGCCATCGCCCGCGCCGGCCAGCTGGGTGGTGTCCTCGCCCGCCTCTTCCTGGATGATGTGGACGATGTCGTCGACGGTGATCATCCCGACCAGTCGCCCGCTCGCGTCGACCACCGCAGCCGAGATGAGCGCATATTTCTGGAACCGCAGCGCCACGTCTTCCTGGTCCATGTCGACCGGGATCAGCGTCTGCTCCTCGGCCATGATGGCGCTCACCGGCATGGTCCGCGGCGAGCGCAGGATCGCCGACAATTGGCAGGTGCCGACCGGGTGGTGGATCGGCGAGACGACGAACACTTCCCAGAAATTGTTGGTGAGTTCTTCGTCGGAGCGGAGATAGTCGATGACCTGGCCGACGGTCCAATGCTCGGGCACCGCGATCAGGTCGCGCTGCATCAGGCGGCCGGCGGTTTCCTCACCGTAGCTGAGCGCTTCCTCGATCGCTGCGCGCTCGTCAGGCTCCATCGCGCGAAGAACCGCGCGCTGCTCGTCCTCCTCGAGATCCTCGATGATCGCGACCGCGTCGTCGGTCTCGAGTTCGCCCGCGATCTCGGCGACGCGCTCGGGCGCCATTTCGCCGACCAGCACTTCGCGGACGTGCTCGTTCATCTCGGCGATGACGTCGGCGTCGACCAGTTCGGCGAGCGCTGCGACCAGGCCCTCGCGCTCGTCGGCGCGGGCGAGCTCGATCAGGTCGGCGACATCGGCGGGGTGGAGCGGCTCGACCAGCCGGCGGGCAGTCTCGACATCGCCGTCATCGACGGCGTCGAGCACCTCGGCGACGAAGCGGGGACGCAGGCGGTCCTCGTCGTCCATCACCGTGCTTTCAGGGTCTGGGGCGGGCGCTGCAACGACAGCCTCATCCTCGGCCAGGACGGCGGTGGCAGCGGTTTCCCGTTCGCTCATTCCCGCTCTCCCTGGCCCGCGACGCCGCCCTCCTATGGCGCGGCCTGCTCTGGCGCAAGGCGGGAGGCGCGCCTACATGCGCCGCTTCCCATTCACGGAGCATCCTTCATGGCCGATACGCCGCAGACCCTTACCCTGACCCTTTCGAGCGGCGGCGACGTCGTCATCCGGCTGCGGCCCGACCTCGCCCCTGGCCATGTCGAGCGCATCACCAGCCTCGCGAAGGACGGCTTCTACGACGGCGTCGTGTTCCACCGCGTCATCCCGGGTTTCATGGCGCAGGGCGGCGACCCGTCGGGCACCGGCATGGGCGGCTCCAAGCTCCCCGACCTCAAGGCCGAGTTCAACGCCGAGCCACACGTGCGCGGCACCTGCTCGATGGCGCGGACCAACCAGCCCGACACCGCCAACAGCCAGTTCTTCATCTGTTTCGACGACGCCCGCTTCCTCGACCGGCAATACACCGTCTGGGGTAAGGTCGAGAGCGGGATGGAGCATGTCGACGCGCTCCCGGTCGGCGAGCCGCCGCGCAATCCGGGCAAGATCGAGAAAGCGACCGTCGCGTAAGCAAGTCCCTGCCCCGCTCGTCCCGAGCGGAGCGAAGCGTAGTCGAGGGGCGCCCCACGCGGTATACGCCCCTCGACTACGGACCTGCGGTCCTCCGCTCGGGACGAGCGGACGGTGGTCGGCATTGGAGCACTCCGCCATGACCAAGCCCGTCGTCCTAATTACCGGCGCATCGGCCGGGCTCGGCGTCGATTTCGCGCGGCAATTGTCAGGGGACGGCAGCCGGCTGGTGCTGGTCGCCAGGCGCAAGGACCGGCTCGACGAGTTGGCCGCCGAGCTGGGCAATGCCCGCGCGGTCGAGCTCGACCTCGCCGAGGCCGGCGCGGCCGACCGGCTGCTGGCCGACCTCGCCGCCCACGACGAGCATGTCGACTGCCTGATCAACAATGCCGGCTTCGGGCTCAGCGGAACGGTCGCTGAGCTCGACGGCGCGCGGCAGCGGCAGATGATCGACCTCAATTGCGGGGTGCTGACCGAGCTGTGCCACGCGGTGCTTCCGGGCATGATCGACCGTAAGCGCGGCGGCATCCTCAACGTCGCCTCGACCGCCGCCTTCCAGCCCGGTCCCTTCTCGGCGGTCTATTATGCGACCAAGGCCTATGTGCTGAGCTTTACCGAGGCGCTGCACGTCGAAGTCAAAGACAAGGGCATCCACGTCAGCGCGCTGTGCCCGGGACCGACCAAGACCGAATTCTTCCGGGTCGCCGGCTACGGCGAGGGCAACATGCTCGAGAAGATGGCGATGCCGAGCGCGCCGGTCGTCGCCGCCGGCCTCGCCGGACTGGCGAAGAACCAGGCGGTGGTCATCCCCGGCGCGCTCAACAAGGTCGGTGCGCAGGGCCACCGCATCCTCCCCCGTTCGGTGCTGCGCAAGGTCGCGGCGATGATCAAGGCAAACTGAACGGCAGGCGCCGGCGGATTTGCATCGCCGCCGCCTCGCCCCACATTGAACCGAAACCGTCGCCCCCCGTTGGGCGGCGTCAAGGGAGCAATGAATGGCCGACGTCGAGACAGAAACCCGCCGCCTTCAGGTGGCCAACCTGCCGCCCGCCGACAGCGGCCGCGGAATCGCGCGGCTGCCGCGCAAGTTCATGGACGACCTCGGTCTTAGCGACGGCGACGTGATCGAGATCGTCGGCAAGCGCCCGACCCCGGCGCGCGCGATCGGCCCCTATGGCGACGACGAGGGCCTCGACATCATCCGCCTCGACGGGCTGCAACGGGCCAATGCCGGCGCCGGCTCGGGCGATTTCGTCGAAGTGCGCAAGGCGGTCAGCCGTCCCGCCACCCGCGTCGTCTTCGCGCCCGCGCAGAACAACATCCGGCTCGCCGGCTCGACCGAAGCGCTGAGCCGCAGCTTCGCCAGCCGTCCGATCACCGCCGGTGACACCGTCGCGACGACCGGCCACCAGCGTGTCAACGCCGACATGCCCGAGCATGTCCGCGCGCTGTTCAACGCCCCGGCCTATGCGCTGCAGGAAATCCGCCTGACCGTGGTCAGCACCGCGCCGCGCGGGATCGTCCACATCGACCGCGACACGGTGGTCGAACTGCTCCCCGAATATAGCGAGCAGCAGGGCGAGCGCCGCGCCGACGTCACCTACGACGACCTCGGCGGGCTCAAGAGCACGATCGACGCGCTGCGAGAGATGGTCGAATTGCCGCTGCGCCATCCCGAATTGTTCCAGCGCCTTGGGGTCGACCCGCCCAAGGGTGTGCTGCTCCATGGCCCGCCCGGCACCGGCAAGACCCGGCTGGCGCGCGCCGTCGCCAATGAGAGCGATGCGCAATTCTTCCACATCGCCGGGCCGGAGATCATGGGCTCGGCCTATGGCGAATCCGAGAAGCGCCTGCGCGAGGTGTTCGAGCAGGCCGCCCAGTCGGCGCCCTCGATCATCTTCATCGACGAGATCGACTCGATCGCACCCAAGCGCGACCAGGTCAGCGGCGAGGCCGAGAAGCGGCTGGTCGCGCAATTGCTGACGCTGATGGACGGGCTCGAGCCGCGACAGAATCTGGTGGTGATCGCGGCCACCAATCGGCCCGAGGCGATCGACGAGGCGCTGCGCCGGCCAGGCCGGTTCGACCGCGAGATCGTGGTCGGCGTCCCCGACGAGACCGGCCGCCGCGAGATTCTCGGAATCCATACCCGCGCGATGCCGCTCGACCCCAAGGTCGACCTCGACGACCTTGCCCGGCGGACCTACGGCTTCGTCGGCGCCGACCTTGCCGCGCTCGTCCGCGAGGCCGCGCTCGAGGCGGTGCGGCGGATCATGCCCGAGCTGAATCTCGCCGAGGGCACCATCCCGACCGAGGTGCTCGACAAGCTGGCGGTGCTAGGCAGCGACTTCGACGGTGCGCTCAAGCGAGTCCAGCCCTCGGCGATGCGCGAAGTCATGGTCCAGGTGCCCAACCTCACCTGGGACGATGTTGGCGGGCTCGACGCCGCCGCGACCAAGCTGAAGGAAGGCGTCGAGCTGCCGTTGAAGCATCCCGAAGCCTTCAAGCGGCTCGGCATCCGGCCGGCCAAGGGCTTCCTGCTCTATGGTCCGCCCGGAACCGGCAAGACGCTGCTGGCCAAGGCCACGGCGCGCGAAAGCCAAGCCAATTTCATCGCCACCAAGAGCTCGGACCTCTTGAGCAAATGGTATGGCGAGAGCGAGCAGCAGATCGCCCGGCTGTTCGCCCGCGCCCGCCAGGTCGCGCCGACGGTGATCTTCATCGACGAGCTCGACAGCCTCGTCCCCGCGCGCGGCGGCGGGCTGGGCGAGCCGCAGGTCACCGAGCGAGTGGTCAACACCATCCTCGCCGAGATGGACGGGCTCGAGGAACTGCAGGGCGTGGTGCTGATCGGTGCCACCAACCGGCCCAACCTCATCGACCCAGCCTTGCTTCGCCCGGGCCGGCTCGACGAGCTGATCTATGTCGGCCCGCCCGACACGGCGGGACGGCGGCGGATCCTCGCGATCCATACCAAGGGGATGCCGTTGGCGCCCGACGTCGACCTTGAGGCGCTCGCCCGGCGGACCGACAATTTCACCGGTGCCGACTTGGAAGACCTCACCCGCCGCGCGGGCCTCGTCGCGCTACGCCGCGGTCTCGATGCCGCGAGCGTGACGATGGCCGACTTCGAGAGCGCGTTGCAGGATACGCGCGCGTCGGTCACCGCCGAGATGCTCGAGGAATATGAGCGGATCCAGGACACGCTCAAGTCGGACGCGGTGCGGCCCGACCGCGGCGGGATCGGGTTCGTCTCGCCCGGCATGCTGCGGCCGCGCGACCCGACCAAGCAGGGTTAGGTCAGCCGCCGCCCCCACACCGCCAGCGCCGCCATGATGGCGGTGCAGGCGGCGAAGGGCAGGTGCGGGTTCACCCCGTAGAGCGCCATGCCGAGGCCGGGCGCGAGGATGTAGCTGATCCCGTTGGCCGAGGTGATCACCCCGGCCACCCCGCCCTGTTCGGCGGTCGGTACCGCCAGGCTCGCGCCCGAGGTGAAGCCGGGTCGGGTGAAGCCGAAGCCGATCGAGGTCAGCCCGAAGCCGACCACGAGCCCGTAGAGGTCGCGTCCGGCCATGGTCATCACCAGCCCCGCGCCGGCGATCACCGCGCCCCACAGGATCAGCTTGCGGGGACGCAGGTGGAGGCGCGGGATCATCCCCCACTGGGCCGCCAGCGTCCCTGCCGCGCCGGCCATCATCACCAGCGAGATCGGTCCCCCGGCATGGTGCGGGTCGAGATGGAGCGTGTCGATGACGAAAAAGCCGATGCAGGTCAGCCCGGCGGCCTGGGCGTGCCCCGCGGTCACCCCGGCGAGAATCCACGGCTTGATCCGCGGATCGCGCCACGACAGCCGCCGACGGCGACCCGGCGCGGTCGCCGCGCGGACGCTGGCGCCGGTCACCATCGAGGCGATGCTCGGATAGCTCATCGCCGCCCCGCGCCCCTCGCGTCGGCCGTGGGCGTCGTCGGGTAGCCAGCGCAGCACCGCGCCGAACACGATCAGTCCGATCAATGCGAACACGAACAGGGGTCCGGGGAGGCCAATGAACGGCAGCACGAACAGGGGCGCCAGCGCCGGCCCGATGATCGTGCCGAGCCCGAAGCTGCTCGACAGCGAGGACAAGGCCGCGGTGCGCGCGGCGCGCCGGGTCTTCGAGGCGAGATAGGCCTGGGTCGCGCTCGGCGTCGCGCAGCCGAGGCTGCCGTAGACCGTGCGGAATATCGCGAACAGGCCGAAGGTCAGACCGCCGCTCCACCAGCCGTGCAGCCCGCCGACCAGCGCCAGCCCGCACAGCGCCATCGACACGACGAACCCGCCCAGCCCGAGCAGGGTCAGCGACTTGCGCCCGTGATGGTCGCTCTTCTCGGCCCAGTAAGGCGCGAGCAGCACCCACAGCACCGCGCTCCACGTGTAGGCGAGCGCGACCCACAAATCCGCGATGCCAATCGCACGGCCGATCGCGGGCATGATCGACTGCAGTGCGGTATTGCCCGCTGCCGCGACCAGCATTGCCGCGAACAGCAGCAGGAAGTGAGTCCTGCTCAGCGCCGAGCCGGCGACTTTCTGGCGGGTGCGCGGGGCATCCATCGTATCAGGGTCTAATCTCAACGACCTGTGTCGCAAGGGAACTTGCGCATTGCGGCGGCATTTGCTTGACGGTCCACCCCTGTTCCGTCCCATCCGGAGTAATCATGCACGCCACGTCCGCCCGAGCGCTCAAAGAGCAGCGCCGCCTTGCGCGCCGCCGGGGCCGTGCGACCAATCCGCGCCTGGCGTTCCTGCGCGGCTTCATGAAGCACCCGGTGATGGTCGGCTCGATCATCCCCTCCTCGACCAAGCTGATCAACAAGATGCTCGGCCCGGTCGACTGGGCCAACACCAAGGTGTTCGTCGAATATGGTCCGGGGGTCGGCACCTTCACCCGTCCGATCCTCGAGCGGATGTGTCCCGACGCGACGCTGATCACGATCGACACCAACGCCGAGTTCACCGACTATCTGCGCGAGGACATCGACGACGAGCGGCTGATCCCGGTCACCGGCTCGGCCGCCGACGTCGAGAAGATCCTTGCCGACCGCGGCTTCGCCCACGCCGACTATGTCCTCTCGGGGCTGCCCTTCTCGACCCTGCCGCCGGGCGTCGGCGACGCCATCGGCGCGGCCACCAGCCGGGTGATCCGCCCGGGCGGGGCGTTCCTAGTCTATCAGTTCAGCCCCAAGGTGCGCGACTTCATCGCCCCGGTGTTCGAGCGGATCGAGCGTGGGTTCGAATGGATCAACGTGCCGCCGGCGACGCTCTTCTGGGCCTATCGTGAACCCAAGTAAGCGAGGAGCAGATTCGCTCGTCCTGAGCGGAGGTCCGCAGGACCGCAGTCGAAGGGCGCCCTTCGACTTCGCTTTGCTCCGCTCAGCACGAGCGGGAAATTAGCGAAGGCCTATTGCTCCGCCCGGAAGTTGAGCCGCCGGGTCACCGTGTAATCGACCGCGGTCACCAGCCAGTGGCTGATCGTCCACTTCAGCCGCCGCAGCCAGCCGGCGCGCGCGCGGTGGATGGCGGGGGTGATCTGCTGGCAGTCGACGAGTTCACGCTCGAAATAACCGCGCAGCTGCGCCGCAAAGCCCGCGTCGTCGATCCGCAGCATGATCTCGAGATTGAGGTAGAGGCTGCGGAAGTCGAGGTTCGATGACCCGAGGTGAACCACGTCGTCGCAGATGACGAGCTTGGTGTGCAGCTTGGCCGGCTGATATTCGTACATCCCCACCCGATGCCGCAGCAGCCGGGCATAGGTGTGTCGCGCCGCCGCGATGGTGGCGTTGTTGTCGGACCTGGCGGCGGTGACGATTCGCACCTGCCCGCGCCGACCGAGCCGTCCGATCCGCCGCAACATCGCGAACGGCGGCGAGAAGTAAGCGCTGATGACGTCGAGCCGGGTGCCGGCGATGATCTCGCGGGCCAATTGCCCCGGCCACGGATTGTGCCGCGCGACCGGGCCCGACAGCTTCCATTGCAGCGCACCTTTGTGCTGGCTGTACCGCCGGACGATCCGCCGCAGGTCGCGCAGGCGGCTCCCTTCGTGGCTGCTCCAGCGATAAATCGCATCATAATAGCGCGCGAGGTGCTGCACGGCGGCCCCGTCGAGCCGCAGCCACAGGTCGCGCCAGCGCTGGAGGTCGTGATCGCTGAGATAATGGCGGTCGATGTTGGCCCCGCCGATCAGCGCCAGCCGCTCGTCGACCACCACAATTTTCTGATGATTGCGCAGCAGGTAGCGCCGGCTCAATTTCGGATGGAACAGGATGAACGCGCCGCCGGCCTCGACCAGCGGCTGGAGAAAGGCGGCGTTGACGTCGGAGCCGAAGCCGTCGAGCAGCACCCGCACCTCGACCCCGCGCCGCGCCGCCCGGACCAAAGCGTCGCGCACTGCCTCGCCCGCCGCGTCGGGGTTCATCATGTAGAAGAGGAAGCGCACGCTGGTCGCCGCGCCGTCGAGCAGGTCGAGCAGCACCTCCAGCCGCTCGGTCCCGCTCTCCAGCAGGAGAAGGTCGGTGCCGGCGATGTTCGCGCTTATGGGTGCGGGCGTCGCCTCGGACATGCGTCGTTGTTGGGGCGGCGGAGGGCGGGTGGCAAGCATCGTTGCGGTAACGAACCAGCGCGCCGCCGGAGCCGCTTTTCTTGACTTTGCGTGGTCGCCGCCCTAGCTCAGCCGCTCTCCCGTTCAACGGAAACTGTTCAAGAGGCTAGGCCCCGCCATGGCGCGCGTCACCGTCGAAGATTGCGTCGACAAGATCCCCAACCGGTTCGACCTGGTCCTGCTCGCCGCTCAGCGCGCGCGGCAGATCTCGGGCGGCGCCGATCTCACCATTGACCGCGACCGTGACAAGAATCCGGTCGTCGCCCTGCGCGAGATCGCCGAGGAGACCGTTCGCCCGCGTCACCTTGAGGAAGCGGTGGTGCAGAGCCTGCAGCGCGTCCAGATGGACGAAGAGGACGCCACCGATGAGCTGGCGAGCCTGAGCGAATCGGCCGAGGCGCTGCGCCTCACCGCCGCCGCCCCGCCGCGCCCGACGCCGAGCGGCAACGACTACGAATAAGCCGTTCGGCGCCGCTCAGGCGGCGTCGACCGCATCGCCCGGCGGGACGATCCGTTCGGGCAGGCGATAGCCTTTCCCCTCGGGATCGAGCCACATCAGCTCGTCGAGCGCGAGTTCGCGCCCGTCATGGGCGAGGATGGCGATCTTGCGGATCGGCTGGCCGTCACGGATGTCGGCCGCCACCCGGTCGTTCGAGCCATGGCCCCAGTCGAGGCCCCACTGGCGCAGCGCCAGCACCACCGGCAGCAGCGCCTCGCCCTTGCGGGTCAGCGAATAGATGACCTTGCGGCGGTCGTCCGGATCGGCGGCGCGGCGCAGGATGCCCCCGGCAACCATCTTGGCGAGCCGGTCGGACAGGATGTTGCGGGCGATCCCGAGGCAGCCCTGGAATTCCTCGAAATGCTGGAGGCCGTTCAATGCCCCGCGCACGATCAGGAACGCCCAGCGTTCACCGACCAGGTCGATCGAGCTGGGCAACGGACACCGCAACGCCGCCGCCTTGAAGGCTTCGATCTGCTTGTGATCCCGAGCCAAACTTCACCCCTTTTCCATTCGGCCTGCAAAATGAAGCACATATCGCGGGGTCTGAACAGAGTGTAAGGCAAGCCGACAGGTCCGCGGCGGTCGCCGCAGACCATTTCGCACTTGCAACGCGAGCGATGCTCGCCCCACATGGGGCGGTGCTTCGTCAATATGAGCTGGTCGAGCGGGTCCGCGCCTACGACCCCGATGCCGATGAGGGCCTGATCAACCGCGCCTACGTCTTCTCGATGAAGGCACACGGCAGCCAGACCCGCGCCTCGGGCGACCCTTATTTCAGCCATCCGATCGAAGTCGCCGGCATCCTCACCGACCTCAAGCTCGACGACGAGACGATCGCCACCGGCATCCTCCACGACACGATCGAGGATACGGTCGCGACCCCCGAGGAGATCGAGCGGCTGTTCGGCGGCAACGTCGCGCGGCTGGTCGACGGGGTCACCAAGCTCTCCAAGATCGAGGCGCAGTCGGAAAATGAGCGCGCCGCCGAAAACCTCCGCAAGTTCCTGCTCGCATTGAGCGACGACATCCGCGTGCTGCTGGTCAAGCTCGCCGACCGACTTCACAACATGCGGACGCTCTATCACATCAAGGCCGAGGACAAGCGCCGCCGCATCGCCCGCGAGACCATGGATATCTATGCCCCGCTCGCCGAGCGGATCGGCATGTACGAGATCATGAACGAGATGCAGACGCTGGCCTTCCGCGAGCTGGAGCCCGACGCCTACGCCTCGATCACCCGGCGTCTGGCGCAGCTCCACGCCGAGGGCGGCGACGTGATCGGCCGGATCGGCCTGGGGTTGCAGCTTCACCTCGCCGACAACGGCCTCACCGCCGAGGTGACCGGGCGCGAGAAGCATCCCTACAGCATCTGGAAGAAGATGGCCGAGCGGCACATCAGCTTCGAACAACTGTCCGACGTGATGGCCTTCCGGGTGATCGTCGACAGCGTCGAGGACTGCTACCGCGCGCTCGGCCTCATCCACCGCCGCTGGCCGATGGTCCCGGGCCGGTTCAAGGACTTCATCTCGACCCCCAAGCGCAACGGCTATCGGTCGCTGCACAGCTCGGTCATCCACGACAGCAAGATGCGGATCGAGGTGCAGATCCGCACCCGCGAGATGCACCTCCAGGCCGAAAAGGGCCTCGCCGCCCACTGGGCCTATAAGGAAGGCCGCCCGTCGGCCGACATTCGCGTGCCGTGGATCGATGATCTGGTCGAAATCCTCGACCATGCCGACAGCCCCGAGGAGCTGCTCGAGCATACCCGGATGGCGATGTACCAGGACCGCATCTTCGCCTTCACCCCCAAGGGCGAACTGATCCAGCTCCCAAAGGGCGCGACCCCGGTCGACTTTGCCTATGCCGTCCACACCCGGCTCGGCGACCAGAATGTCGGCGCCAAGGTCAACGGCCGGGTCGTCCCGCTCCGCACATTGCTCGAGAATGGCGACCAGGTCGAAATCCTGACCAGCGACGCCCAGCATCCCCAGCCGAGCTGGCTGCGCTTCGTCGCCACCGGCAAGGCGCGTTCGGCGGTCCGTCGCTTCGTCCGCCACAAGGAGCGCGACGAGACGGTCGAATTGGGTCGCAAGATCTACGACGAGATCGTCGCCCGCCTGCCCGTCCCGCTGCCCAAGGAGGCGCTGCCGCGCGCCCTCAAGAAGCTGAAGCAGGAAAGCGAGGACGCGCTGATGATCGCGATCGCGCGCAAGCGGGTCACCGACGAGGCGCTGATGGAAGCGTTGATGCCGGGCTCGACCGGGGGCGATGTCGCCGCGCCGCGCCGCTCGGCCCAGCGCAAGGCGATCTCGGTCAAGGGGCTGACCCCTGGCGTCGCCTTCCACCTCGCGCCCTGCTGTCACCCGATCCCGGGCGACCGCATCGTCGGCCTGCGCCGCGAGGACGAGGGGATCGAGGTCCATGCGATCGGCTGCGACAGCCTCGCGACCGGGGTCGACGCGGACTGGCTCGACCTCGCCTGGGGCGACGGTTCGGACGGCGCGACCGCGCGGCTGCGGGTGATCCTGCGCGACCAGGCCGGCGCGCTCGGCGCGATGGCGGGCATCCTCGGCGCCAAGGACGCCAACATCATCAACCTCCAGCAGGTCCACCGCGACGGCAGCTTCCACACCTTCGACCTCGACGTCGAAGTGCACGACCTCGCCCACCTCCACACCATCCTCGCCGCGCTGCGCGGAAGCGACGCGGTGTCGAGCGCCGAGCGGCTCTAAACGTCGTCCCGGCGAAGGCCGGGACCTCAGGTCGGCTAGGAACCGGAAAGATCAATCCACTCTGGATTGGCCTCGTGGATCAGGCGGAGCTTCCACAGCCGCGGCCATTCCTTGATCCGTTTTTCCCGCTGGATCGCGTCCTCGATTCGCTCATGCTCTTCGGCATAGACGAGGGTGTGGCATTGATACTTGTGCGCAAAGCGCGACCCGCGACCAGCACGGTGTTGGAAAACACGCTCAACAAGGTCAGCGGTCACGCCGGTATAAAGAACGCCATGAGGCTTGTTGGTGAGAATGTAGACCCAGCCTGGCATCGGACCAGCGTAGCGCAGCGCTGATGTTCTGCCAGCTTTCCCTGAGGTCCCGGCCTGCGCCGGGACGACGTCACAGCCCCCGCGACGCCTCCACCCCGCCGGCCGCCAGCACCGCCAGCGTGACGAGATCGGTCGCACTCGCCGTCATCGGGGCGATCTGCACCGGTAGTTTCATGCCGACCAGGAACGGCCCGAGCACATTCTCCCCGCCGAGCGCGCGGAGCAGCTTGGCGCTGAGGCTGGCCGACTGGAGCCCCGGCATGATCAGGATGTTGGCGGGCCCGGTCAGCCGACTGAACGGATAGAAGCGCCGCTGCATGTCGTGGTTGAGCGCGACCTCGGGGCTCATCTCGCCCTCATATTCGAAGCCGACGGTGCGGGTGTCGAGCAGCGCCACCGCCTCGCGCAGGCTGCCGACGAAGGCGCCCGGCGGGTTGCCGAAGGTCGTGTAGCTGACGAAGGCGACCCGCGGCTCCTGCCCCATCCGTCGGGCGAAGGCGGCCGAGCGCTCGGCGATGCTGGCGAGTTCGTCGGCGGTCGGCCGCTCGGTGACCGCGGTGTCGGCGATCAGGACGGTCTGGTTCTGGCCGACGATGATGTTGATCCCGAACGGCGTGTGGCCGTCGTCGTCGAGCACCATCTGCACCTGCTTCAGGCTCTGGCTGAACGGGCGGGTAGTGCCGGTGATCATCGCGTCGGCCTCGCCCAGCTCGAGCATCGCCGCCGCGAAGAAATTGCGATCCTGGTTGACCATCCGCTCGATCTCGCGGCGCAGATAGCCCTTGCGCTGAAGGCGGCGGTAAAGGTGATCGACCGCGCGCCCGACCAGCGGCGAATTGCGGCTGTTGAGCACTTCGAAGCCCGAGGGATCGTCGACCCCCAGTTCCTTGAGATTGTCGTAGACCTCGTCGCGGCCGACCAGCACCGGGGTGCCAAGCCCGCTGTCCCGGAATGCGATCGCGGCGCGGAGGACGTTCTTCTCCTCGCCCTCGGCGAACAGCACGCGCTTGGGATTGGCCTTGGCCGCCTCGTAGGCGAGGCTCAGCACGCTGACGGTCGGGTTCAGCCGCGAGCGGAGTTGCTGGCGGTAGGCCGCCATATTCTCGATCGGCTTTTGCGCGACCCCCGAGCGCATCGCCGCCTCGGCGACGGCCGCGGGGACGATCTCCATCAGCCGCGGATCGAACGGTGCCGGGATGATGTAGTCGGCGCCGAATCGCTGCGCCTTGCCGCCATAGGCCGCCGCGACCTCGTCGGGCACCGGCTCGCGCGCCAGCTCGGCCAGCGCCTGCGCGGCGGCGATCTTCATTTCGTCGTTGATCGCCCGCGCCCGCACGTCGAGCGCCCCGCGGAAGATGAACGGGAAGCCGAGTACGTTGTTGACCTGGTTGGGATAGTCCGAACGGCCGGTGGCGATGATCGCGTCGGGCCGCGCGGCCTTGGCCTCGGGCGGCGTGATCTCGGGATCGGGATTGGCCATGGCGAAGATGATCGGCCGTTCCGTCATCTCCATCACCATGTCGGGCTTCAAGGCGCCCGCCGCTGACAGGCCGAGAAAGACATCGGCGCCAACCAGCGCCTCTTTCAGAGTGCGGCGATCGGTGACGACCGCATGCGCGCTCTTCCATTGGTCGAGGTCGGTACGGCCCGTGTGGATGACGCCGGTGCGGTCGCACATGATGACATGGTCGGCGCGCACGCCCATCGCCTTGATCAGTTCGGTGCAGGCGATCGCCGCCGCGCCGGCGCCGTTCACCACGACCTTGATGTCGCCGAGGGCGCGTCCGGTCAGCAGGCAGGCATTGATGAGGCCCGCGGCGGTGATGATCGCGGTGCCGTGCTGGTCGTCGTGGAAGACGGGGATGTTCATCCGCTCGCGCAGCGTCTGCTCGATCACGAAGCAGTCGGGCGCGGCGATGTCCTCGAGGTTGATGCCGCCGAAGCTCGGCTCCATCAGCGCGACCGCGTCGATGAATCGCTGGGCATCTTCGGTGTCGAGTTCGAGGTCGATCGAATCGACGTCGGCGAAGCGCTTGAACAGCACCGCCTTGCCTTCCATCACCGGCTTGGACGCCAGCGCGCCCAAATTGCCCAGACCCAGAATCGCAGTGCCGTTCGAGATGACCGCGACCAGATTGCCCTTAGCCGTATAGTCGTAGGCGCAGGCCGGGTTCTCGGCGATCGCACGGACGGGAACGGCCACGCCGGGCGAATAAGCGAGGCTCAAGTCGCGCTGGGTCGCCATTGGCTTGGAGGCGATGATCTCGATCTTCCCCGGGCGGCCGCGGCTGTGGAAATGCAGCGCTTCGGCTTCGGAGAACTTCACATTGCTGTCGGACATGGGGTGGCGGTTACACCCCTGTCCCACTAACGTCACCCCCATGGCCCGGGCCGACGACCCCACCCCCATGATGCAGCAATACCACCGCCTCAAGGCCGAGGCCGGTGACGCGCTCCTGTTCTACCGGATGGGCGACTTCTTCGAACTGTTCTTCGACGACGCCAAGGCCGCCGCGGCGACGCTCGACATCGCGCTGACCAAGCGCGGCGCCGACGCGGGTGAGCCGATCCCGATGTGCGGCGTCCCCGTCCATTCGGCCGAGGGCTATCTCGCGCGGCTAATCAAGGCCGGCCACCGCGTCGCCATCGCCGAGCAGACCGAGAGCCCCGCCGAAGCCCGCAAAGCGCGCGGTTCCAAGGCGCTGGTCGACCGCGCGATCGTGCGGCTGGTCACCCCCGGCACGCTGACCGAGGAAACACTGCTCGACAGTGGCGCCGCAAACTGGCTCGCCGCCATCGGCCGCGCGGGCGAGGATTATGCGCTTGCCGCCGCCGACATCTCGACCGGGCGGTTCGAACTGATCGCCTGCGGGCCGGGCGACCTCCTGGCCGAGCTGGCGCGGCTGTCGCCCGCCGAGACCATCGCCGACGCCTCGGTCCCCGGCATCCGCACCACACCGGGCAAGGGCGGCTTCGACAGCGGCGGCGGCGAACGCGCGCTCAAGGCGCGGTTCGGGGTCGCCAGCCTCGACGGCTTCGGCGAGCTGTCGCGCGCCGAACTGGCGGCGGCGGGCGGCCTCCTCGCCTACCTCGACGCAACCCAGAAGGGCGCCACTGCTTTCCTCGCCGCACCGCGCCGGATCGCGCGGCTGCAGCATATGGCGATCGACGCCGCGACCCGGACCAGCCTCGAAATCTGCCGCACCGCCGATGGGCAGGTCGCCGGCTCGCTACTCGCCGAGGTCGATCGCTGCGTCACCGCCGCCGGACGCCGCCTGCTCGGATCGGACCTTTCCGCGCCGTTGCTCGACCGAACCGCGATCGAGGCGCGGCTGACCCTCGTCGGCTGGCTGAACGAAGATGCGCTGCGCCGCGGCCGGGTGCGCGAAGCGTTGCGTGCGCTCCCCGATCTCGGCCGCGCGCTTGGGCGGCTGGTGGCGAGCCGCGGCTCTCCCCGCGACCTCGCCTCGGTGCGCGACGCCCTCGTCGCCGCGGCCGCCATGGGCCAGGCGCTCACCGCCGAACCCGATCTCCCGCCGCTCCTCGCCAGCCTACTGCCCCGCCTTGCCGGTCACGAGCGGCTTACGCAGCGTCTCGCCGCGGCGCTTGTCGATTCGCCCCCGCTCGACGCGGCCAAGGGCGGCTTCATCGCCTCCGGATTCGACCCCGAACTCGACGCCCTGCGCGACGCGAGCAGCAACGGCCGCCAGGCCATCGCCGCCCTCGAAGCGCGCTATCGCGACTCGACCGGCGTCGCCGCGCTCAAGATCCGCCACAACGCCGTGCTCGGCTATCATGTCGAGGTCGCCGCGCGGCACGCCGATCGACTGCTCGCCCCCGACAGCGGCTTCACCCACCGCCAGACCCTCGCCGGCGTGGTCCGCTTCAACTCTCCCGACCTCCATGCCGAGGCTAGCAAGGTCGTCGAGGCCGGTGCCCACGCGCTCGCCGTCGAGCAGGCGCATCTCGCCGCGCTGACCGCGCTCGCGGTCGCCGACGCGGCGCGGATCGCCGACACCGCCGAGGCGATCGCCCGGATCGACGTCGCCGCCGGCCTCGCCGAACGCGCCGCCGAGGGCGGCTGGTGCCGTCCGGCGGTGGTCGAGCAGCCCTGCCTCGAGATCGACGGCGGCCGCCACCCGGTGGTCGAAAGCGCGCTCGCCCGCGCCGGCGACCGGTTCATCGCCAACGACGTCGCGCTCGGGCCGCACGACCGATTGTGGCTGATCACCGGCCCCAACATGGGCGGCAAATCGACCTTCCTCCGCCAGGTCGCCCTGATCGCATTGCTCGCGCAGGCCGGCAGCTTCGTCCCCGCATCGCGCGCCAAGGTCGGGCTGGTCGACCGCCTGTTCAGCCGGGTTGGCGCGAGCGACAATCTCGCCCGCGGTCGTTCGACTTTCATGGTCGAGATGGTCGAGACCGCCGCCATCCTTGCCCAGGCGACGAAGAACAGCCTGGTCATCCTCGACGAGATCGGGCGCGGCACGTCGACCTACGACGGGCTGGCGATCGCCTGGGCGGTGGTCGAGGCGATGCACGACACGGTCGTCGCGCGGACCCTGTTCGCGACCCATTATCACGAGCTGACGCGCCTCGCCGACCGCCTCGACGCGCTGTCGCTCCACCACGTCCGCGCGCGCGAATGGAAGGGCGACCTCGTCCTCCTCCACGAGGTCGCCGGCGGCCCCGCCGACCGCAGCTACGGGATCGCGGTTGCGCGGCTCGCCGGGCTGCCGCCAGACGTCGTCACCCGCGCCAAGGCGGTGCTGGCAAAGCTCGAAGCCGGGCGCGACGCCACCGGCGGGATCGCCGCTGGGCTCGACGACCTGCCGCTGTTCGCCGCCGCCGCGCAGCCCGAGGAAACCCCCGCCGACCCGCTGCTCGACGCGCTCGCCGAGCTCAATCCCGACGCATTGTCCCCGCGCGAGGCGCTCGAAACGCTCTACCGGCTCAAGAGCCTCGCGGACGAGCGCTGAGCGCGTGGCGACCGCAGCGACCCGCGACCAGCCGCTCGCCGCTCTCCTTGCCGACGGCCGGGCCGCCATCGCCGCCGAGGTCGCCGCCGAGCCGAGCGCGGGCCGCCGCCACGCCGCCGCCTACGCCGCGCTGACCGACCGCCTCGTCCTCGCCGCCTTCGCCGAAGCACAGCGCCGCTATCCCTCGCCAAACCCCACCGCCGCCGAGCGCGTCAGCCTGGTCGCCTTGGGCGGCTATGGCCGCGGCGAGATGGCGCCGTTCAGCGACATCGACTTGATGTTCCTCACCCCTCACCCGCGCGCGCCGTGGTGCGAGCAGGTGATCGAATCGACGCTCTACCAATTGTGGGATCTGAAGCTGAAGGTCGGTCAGGCGATCCGCACCTTGCCCGAGCTCGTCAGCCTGGCGAAAAGCGACATGACGGTCCGCACCGCCATGCTCGAATCGCGCTTCCTCGGCGGCGACCCGGCCCTGTTCGAGGAAGGCCGCACGCGCTTCGCCAAGGAAGTGGTCGCCGGCACCGCGGCCGAATTCGTCACCGCCAAGCTCGCCGAGCGCGACGAGCGGCACGTGCGGATGGGTGACAGCCGCTACGTCGTCGAGCCCAACGTCAAGAACGGCAAGGGCGGCTTGCGTGACCTCCACACGCTCTACTGGATCGGCAAATATATCCACGGCGTCCGCACGCCCGCCGAATTGGTCGGCGCCGGGCTGCTGACCCGCGCCGAGTTCGGCCGCTTCGACCGCGCCGAGCGCTTCTTCTGGTCGGTCCGCTGCCAGCTTCACCTGCTGAGCGGCCGCGCCGAGGAACGGCTGGGCTTCGACCTCCAGCCCGAGCTGGCCGCTGCGCTCCGCTACACCGACCGGCCCGGCAAGCAGGCGGTCGAGCGCTTCATGCAATTCTATTTCCTGCAGGCGAAGATCGTTGGCGATCTGACCGGCGTGTTCCTCGCCCAATTGGACGAGCAGATGGGGCGCAAGGGGCTGCGCTTCGCGCTGCCGACCTTCCTCCGCCGGCCGCGCCGATTGAACGGCTTCGTGATGGACCGCGGCCGACTGTCGATCGCCAGCGATAATTTCCTCGCCGAACAGCCGCTGCGGCTGATCGAGATGTTCGCGCTCGCCGCGCGCGAGGGGCTCGAGATCCACCCCAAGGCGATGCGCGCGGCGGCGCGCGACGCGCGACTGGTCGACCAGGTCCGCGACGACCCTCAAGCCAATGCGCTGTTCCTCGAGGTGCTCACCGACCGCGAACGGCCCGAGCTGGTGCTCCGCTGGATGAACGAAGCCGGAGTGTTCGGCCGCTTCGTGCCCGACTTCGGCCGGGTCGTCGCGCAGATGCAGTTCGACAAATATCACCACTTCACGGTCGACGAGCACACCATCCGCGCGATCGGCCTGCTCGCCCAGATCGAGCGCGGCGGCCTCACCGACGACCATCCGCTGGCCACCGCCATGTTCCGCCAATTGGGGTCGCGCCGCACACTCTACGTCGCGACTTTGCTCCACGACATCGCCAAAGGCCGCAAGGGCGACCACAGCGTCCTCGGTGCCGAGATCGCGCTGCAGCTCGGGCCGCGCTTCGGGCTCGACGCGGCGGAAACCGAGACGGTCGCCTGGCTGGTCCGCCATCACCTGTTGCTCAGCCACACAGCCTTCAAGCGCGACCTCGCCGACCCCAAGACGATCGACGATTTCGTCGCGGTCGTACAAAGTCCCGAGCGGCTGCGCTTGTTGCTGGTGCTGACCGTGGTCGACATTCGCGCGGTCGGCCCGGGCATCTGGACCGAATGGAAGCGACGGCTCATCCGCACCCTCTACGAGGCGGCCGAGGAGCGGCTCCGGCTCGGCCACAAGCAGCAAGGACGAGGCGAAGCGGTCACGGCGCGGCAGCAGGTGCTGAGCGACCAGCTCGGCTGGTCGACCAAGGCGGCGCGTGGCCACGCCCGCCGCCTTCCCGACAGCTACTGGCTGGCCGAGCCCGCCGACGCCCTGCTCGCCAATGCGCGACAGATGGCAGCGGCGGGAGCGCGGATCGGCGACGACGGCGCGAGTGTCACGGCCGAGGGCCAGGAGGACGGCGCCACCCGCGTCACCGTTTTCGCCGCCGACCGGCCGGGCCTGTTCTACCGGATCGCCGCCGGGCTGGCGGCCGCTGGCGCGGGCGTGGTCGACGCGCGTATCCACACCACCCGCGATGGCATCGCGCTCGACAATCTACTCGTGCAGGACGCACGCGGCCTCGCTTATACCGACAAGCGCCACCGCCAGAGACTGGTGCGCCACGTCGAGGAGGCGCTCGCCGCCACCGCGCTGCCGGCGGTACCCACGACCCGTCCGTCCTCAACGACCTTCACTGTCGCGCCGGCGGTGGTGATCGCCGACAAGGCTTCGCGCCGGACCACCGTGGTCGAAGTGAATGCCGCCGATCGGCCCGGCCTGCTCGCGACCTTCGCGCGGATCATCTTCGAACAGGGGCTGGTGGTGCACAGCGCCCATATCGCCACTTACGGCGAGCGCGCGGTCGACGTTTTCTACCTGACCGACGCGAGCGGCGAAAAGCTCAGCGCCGAGGCCGGGCAGGCGCTCCGCGACGCGCTGCTGCTCGCCGCCGCCCAACAGCCAGCACTCACGTCCTAAATAAAAAGGACCCCGCCGGTTGCCCGGCGAGGCCCTCTCCTCCTCCTGGAGCTGGTTGTCGCGACTTAGCCGCGCTCGGGCGCCGGCGGCGGCGGCGGGGGCGGGGGGGGCGGCGCCGGGCAGGCGTCGGTCGCCAGGATCACCGATCCGTCGGGGCAAGTCTGGGTCGCGGGCGGCGGCGGGGGCGGCGGCGGCGCGGGCTCGGCCACCGGGATCGGGGCCGCGTGCGGCGCCGGCGACCACTTGAACCGCACGGTCAGGCCGTAGGTCCGCGGTTCGGCAAGGAAGGCGCCGTAGAGCTGCGTCGCCCGGTTCGGCAGCGGCGAGCAATAGCCGGCCTGCGCTCCGCGGATGGTGCAGCTGCCCTGCAGCGTCGCGTCGAAAGCGACCTGCTTGTAATTCTCCTTGAACAGATTCTGCGCCCACAGCTCGACCGCCCAGGCCTGGTTCGGACCGCGGATGCCGATGCGGGCATTCACCTGCGTGTAGGGCTTCTGCAGCTTCTCGAGATCGAGGTCCGAGCCGGTGTTGAAGGCCGTCTGATGACGGGCATCGACGTAGAACAGTGCGCGGATGCCGCTGTCGGTGATGCGCGGAGTGTAGGAGAGGCTGCTGCTCACCGTCCACAGCGAGCTGTTGGAAAGGCGCTGGCCCGGCAGCTGGAACAACGCTGCCGACAACGGCCGGCCGTCGGCGCCGACCAGGTTGGCGCGATACTTGGTCTGGGCGTAGGTCGCGCCGAAGTTGAAGTTCACGTCGGGCACCGGGCGGGTGAACGACTCGAACTCGAGACCGCGGCTGCGCAGACCCGACCTGATCCCCGCGGTGCAGGCGCCGGTCGGCGTCTGCTGGGCATTGTCGGTGTCAGCGCCGTTCAGGCTCTGGCTGCAGCTGTTGATGTTCTCGACGAAGAAATTGACGCCGTTGTAGGTGTTCAGCTGGAAGTCGCGGAACTGCTCGTTGAACAGGGCGACGTTGATGTCGACCTTGCGGCCGTTGAACTTGGCGCCCAGTTCGACGGCGTCGTTAATTTCCGGCTTGAAGCGCAGCTGCGACATGCTGCTGAGCCCGGTCCGGCCATAAGTGCCGGTGGCGCAGCCGGTCGGCGCGGTCCCGGTGAACGGGCAGACCGCGCCCGCGATCGGAACGCCGGCGCTGTTGAGGAAGACGTAGCGCGAGAAGGCCGAGCGATCGAGGTTGTAGCCGCCCGCCTTGTAGCCGCGCGAGTAGCTCAGGTAGGTGAGCAGGCTCTCGGTCGGCTTGTAGCTCAACACCGCGGTGCCCGAGAACTTCTTCTCCACCTGAGAGTCGCTGCCGACGTAGGATCCGCCCGGCAGGCTCGGGATGACGCACGGCAGCTGCTCGAGCGAGCCCAAGGCCGGCTGCGAGTAGAAGGCGCACAGGTTGGTGGCGAGGCCGGTGCCGGCATCGCGCAGGTTCACGTCGAGGGTCTTCTTCTCCCGCGTGTACCGCAGCCCCGCGGTGAGCTTGAGGCCCGGCGCGATGGTGAAGATGTTGTGCGTGAAGATCGCGAAGTTGTTGCTGGTCTGGTTGTAAAGGTCGTCGATGGCGACGCCCGAGAAGGTCCGACCTGGGAAGCCCGAGGCCTGGGCAAGGTTGGTGAAGCCCGAGTTGGTGAAGGTCGGCGAGGCGAATACGCCCAACCGCGCGAAGGCCGACAGCGCCGTGGCGCTGGTGCCGACGGCCGGCAGCAGCGCCGTCGCGATCGCCGGGTTGAAGCAGGTCGCGTTGCTCGGCTGCACCAGCGCCGACTGGCCGGTCACCTGCGCGAAGTTGAGCGCGACGAGGCAGTTGGCGTAGCGCGAATAGTCGGCGCCGTAGGCGAGGTTGTCGCGGACCTGCAGCTTCTCGTTGGCGTAATAGCCGCCAACCAGCCAGTCCAACCGGTCATTCCAGGTCGAACCCTGGAGGCGGAGCTCCTGGCTGAAGGTCTTGAACTTGTTGTACGAGCCGCCGTCGCTCGCCCGGTAGATGAGGTCGAGATTGTTGAAGTCGGCGTCCTGCCCGCGAACATAATTGTTGTAGCGGTACGCGGTGATCGAGGTCAGCTCGGCACCGCCGAGCTTCCATACGGCCTCACCCGAAATGCCGTAATCCTTGACGTTCGAGACATAGTCCCGGCCCGGCGTGATCGCGACCTGGCGCGCGTAGGGATTGTCGAGGATGATCCCGCCCAGCCCGCGCTCGATGCCGGCGATGGTCGAGGGCTGCGAGGAGAAGGTCCCGTTGGTGTAGACGCTGTCGCTGGCCGGCAGGAACACCGCGCCGCAGCACTCTTCCTTGCGCTTCGAATAGTCGCCGATCAGGCGGAAGCTGAAATCTTCGTTGGGCTTGTAGAGCGCCTGGGCGCGCAGCAGGTAACGATCGCGGTTGTTAATCCGGCGGTCGGAGACGACGTCGTGAAGGAAGCCGTCACGCTTCATGTAGACGCCGTCGAGGCGCACGGCGAGCGAGTCGGACAGGGGCGCGTTGACCCCGCCCTCGACCCGGCGGAGGCTGTAGTTGCCGAGCGTCACTTCGCCATAGACCGACGGGGCGAAGGTCGGCTTGGCGGTGATGATGCTGATCAGGCCCGCCGAGGTGTTGCGGCCGAACAGCGTGCCCTGCGGCCCGCGCAGGACTTCGATGCGATCGATCGGCCCCAGTTCGGTCAGGCCGGTGCCGGTGCGCGAGCGGTAGACGCCGTCGATGAACACGCCGACCGAGCTTTCGAGGCCGGGGTTGTCGCCGACCGTACCAATGCCGCGGATACGGGCCACCGCCGCGCCCGCTTCGGACGAAGTCGAGGACACCAGCAGCGAGGGGGAAACCTGGTTGAGCTGGCGGATGTCGTTGGCGCCGGTGTTCTGCAGCTGTGCCGCGGTGACCGCGCTGACCGCCAGCGGAATGTCCGACAGCGCCTCGTTACGGCGGGTCGCGGTGACCACGATGTCGCCGGTGTTGACGTCGACGTTGGGATCCTGGGTCTTGGGCGGAGCCTGGGTGTTCGATACCGCGGCGGCGCTGGTCGTCGCGCCTTCGGTCGGGGTCGCGCCCTGCGGATTGGTGGTCTCCTGGGCGAACACCGGGGTCGCCAGGGCCACCAGGCCACTCGACAACAGCCACATCGACTTGCGCATCGGAAAACTCCCCCTGTGAATCAGTCAGTCGCAAGGAGAGCTAGTGCAGTGGCGAACGGGTGAAAAGCGAGGCAGCAAAGTTGCGATTAGCAATCGGTGACACCTGTCACTTGGCAGCAACATGACGCAGCGCAGCAAAGACGTAATCTTTGCTGCGCTGCAATATCGTTCAACAATCTTCGAAAGGAGGGTGAGGCAACGTTACTTGGGCGAAAGCACCATCAGCATTTGCCGGCCTTCCATGCGCGGGTGTGCCTCAACCTTGGCGATTTCGCCGGTTTCGGCGGCGACGCGCTGGAGCACCGCCATTCCGAGCTGGCCGTGCGCCATTTCGCGACCGCGAAAACGCATGGTGACCTTGACCTTGTCGCCCTCGCCCAAAAACTCGACGACCTTCTTCATCTTGGTGTCATAGTCGTGGTCGTCGATGTTCGGACGCATCTTGATCTCCTTGATCTCCTGCGTCTTCTGCTTCTTGCGCTGCTCGTTGGCCTTTTTCTGCGCTTCATATTTGAAGCGGCCGATATCGAGGAACTTGGCGACGGGCGGATCGGCGTTGGGGCTGATCTCGACCAGGTCGAGGCCCACGCTCACCGCCTGCTCATAGGCTTCGCGCGTATACATCACGCCCAAATTCTCGCCATTCTCATCGATCACCCGGACCTTGGGCGACTGGATGAATTCATTGTAGCGAGGGCCGGTCATCGTCGGCGGCGCCATCGAACGGCGCGGATAGGGCGGGGGTATAGCGCAATCTCCTGATGCGGTTGTGTGGTTGCTCGCGAGCTAGGCTTTCAGGCGAGCGATGGGAAGAGGGCGAACCCCCGAAAGGCGCAGAATATCCACAGCCTGTGGCGGACACGCGCCATGCGGACGCGCTGGTTCGCTAGTCATAAGATGGGGCGGCAGCGGGGCGACCGCAAGGCCGCCCCGGATCACGCATGCAAGTCGGGCGGGGTCGCCTCCGCCGTAAAGGCCGCGATGGCCTCGCCCAGCGGCATGACCTTCTGATGATCGTCCGAACCCAGCCGGCGCACCGCGACGGTCCCTTCCTCGGCCTCGCGCTTGCCGACGACCAAAAGCAACGGGACCTTCGCCAGGCTGTGCTCGCGCACCTTGTAGTTGATCTTCTCGTTGCGAAGATCGGCTTCGGCGCGGAGCCCCGCGGCGGTCAGCTTCGCCGCCACTTCGGCCGCATAGCCGTCGGCGTCGGAGACGATCGTCGCCACCACCGCCTGAGTCGGCGCGAGCCACAGCGGGAACTTGCCTGCAAAATGCTCGATCAAGATGCCGATGAACCGTTCGTACGACCCGAAGATCGCGCGGTGTAGCATGACCGGCCGATGGCGCTCGCCATCCTCGCCGACGTAGCTCGCGTCGAGCCGTTCAGGCAGCACGCGGTCCGACTGGATGGTGCCGACCTGCCAGGTCCGCCCGATCGCGTCGGTCAGGTGCCACTCGAGCTTGGGCGCGTAGAAGGCGCCCTCGCCCGGCAGCTCTTCCCAGCCATATTCTTCGGTCGCGAGGCCCGCCGCGACCACCGCGTCGCGCAGCTCGTTCTCGGCCTTGTCCCAGTCGGCGTCGCTGCCGAAGCGCTTGTCGGGGCGCAGCGCCAGCTTGATCGAATATTTGAAGCCGAAGTCACGGTAGATGCGGTCGGCGAGGCGGCAGAACGCCTGCACCTCGTCGACGATCTGGTCCTCGCGGCAGAAGATGTGCGCGTCGTCCTGGGTGAACTGGCGCACCCGCATCAGTCCGTGTAGCGCGCCGTGCGGCTCGTTGCGGTGGCAACAGCCGTTCTCGTACAGCCGCAACGGCAGGTCGCGATACGACTTGATGCCCTGGCGGAAGATCAGCACGTGCGCCGGGCAGTTCATCGGCTTCAGCGCCATCAACTGCGCGTCGCCACTGATCACCGGTCCCTCGTCCTCGGTGTTGGGCACCTCGTCGGGGATGACGAACATGTTCTCGCGATACTTGCCCCAGTGGCCGCTCTGCTCCCACTGACGCGCGTCCATGATCTGCGGGGTCTTCACTTCCTGATAGCCCGCGGCATCGATCGCCCGGCGCATGTAGGCCTCGAGCTGGCGCCAGACGACGAAGCCCTGCGGATGCCAGAAGATCGACCCGTGCGCTTCTTCCTGGAGGTGGAACAGGTCCATCTCCTTTCCGAGCTTGCGATGGTCGCGCTTGCCGGCTTCCTCGAGCCGGTGGAGATGCTCGGCGAGCTGCTTCTTGTTCAGCCAGGCCGTCCCGTAGATGCGGCTGAGCATCGGGTTCTTGGGATCGCCGCGCCAGTAAGCGCCCGACACCCGCGTCAGCTTGAATGCCTGCGGGTCGAGCTTGCCGGTCGAGGCGAGGTGCGGCCCGCGGCACAGGTCCATCCACGCCGCCTTGCCCTTGCCCGAACGATACATGGTGATCGGCTCGCCCTCAGGCAGCTCCATCACCCACTCGGCCTTGAAGCTCTCGCCCGTGCGGGCAAAGAAGTCGCGCACGTCCTCGCGCTGCCACACTTCGCGGATCAGCGGTTCATCGCGGGCGATGACGTCGCGCATCGCCTGCTCGATGGCCGGCAGATCTTCCTCGGTGAAGGGCCCGCGGCCAGGGGCCGGCGCGAAGTCGTAGTAGAAGCCGTCGTCGGTCGCCGGGCCGAAAGTGATCTGCGTCCCCGGGAAGAGGATCTGCACCGCCTCGGCCAGCACGTGCGCATAATCGTGACGGACCAGCTCGAGTGCGTCCTTCTCATCGCGCGAGGTGATCAGCGCGAGGTCGGTGTCGCCCTCGAACGGGCGCATGATGTCGCGCACCTCGCCGTTGACGCGCGCCGCCAGCGCCGCCTTGGCCAACCCCGGCCCGATCGCCGCCGCCACGTCGGCCGGCGTCGAACCCTCGGGCATCTCCCGGACCGAGCCGTCCGGCAGCGAAATCTTGAACATCTTGGACATGGCGCTGCATGTAGCGAGTGCAGCGCAGCATGTGCACCCCCCCTCGCGCATCGAACAGCAGTGGCGGTTAGCGGCCGAACTGATGCCGGGTCAGCGTGAGCGGTGCGGGGCAGCCGCCGACCCGCCGGTCGACCGCGGCGAAGGCGCTCGCCGACGGCAGCTTGTTCAACCGCTTGAGCTGGGGCTTGTCGGCCTGCTTGCGGGCAAGCGACATCGGCGTCTCGGGGCAGCCTTTGCTCGCCGCATAGGGATTGCTGACCGGCATGGACGCCGTGCGGTTGACCGGCACCGGCGGCGCGGCGGCGGCCAGCAAGGTGGCCATGAGAGACAGGAAGATGCGCATGACTCGCCTCCTCTAAGGCGCCGTCATAGCACGATAAGCCTCAGACCATGAAGCTTTCGCCGCACCCGCACATGCCCTTGGCATTGGGGTTCTCGAACACGAAGCCGGCGGTGAAATCGTCCTCGCGCCAGTCCATCGTCGAGCCGATCAGGTAGAGCACGGAGGCGCCGTCGACATAGAAGGTGCCGCCGGGCGTCTCGATCTTCTCGTCGAAGCCCTGCTCCTCGGTCACATAATCGACCGAGTAGGCCAGCCCCGAACAGCCGCGCTTGGGGGTCGACAGCTTGACCCCGATCGCGCCCTCGGGCGCCTTACCCATCAGCTCGGCGATCCGCGCTTCGGCGGCAGGGGTCAGCGTGATCGCGGCCGGACGGGCGCGGCGGGTGGTCTGAACGTTCATTACGACACTCCACTCCGCTCACCCTGAGTAGCGCCGTAGGCGCGTATCGAAGGGCCGTGCTTCGATATGCCGCTTGCGCGGCTACTCAGCATGAGCGGTTTCACTTAAAGCATTCCCAGTTCGAGCCGAGCCTCGTCGCTCATCTTGCTCGGGTCCCACGGCGGATCCCAGACGAGCTTCACCTCGGCATCGCGCACACCCGGTACCGACAGCACTCGCAACTCGACTTCGCCCGGCATCGATTCGGCGACCGGGCAGTGCGGCGTGGTCAGCGTCATGGTGACGACCGCGTCGCCATCCTCACTCACCGCGACGTCGTAGATCAACCCCAACTCATAGATGTCGACCGGGATTTCGGGGTCGTAAATGGTCTTGAGCGCCTCGACGATCGCCGCCTGCACTGCCCCGCCGCTCCCATGCACGGGCGCCTCGGCCGGCTGCTCGGCAAGGAAACCGGCGAGATAGTCGCGCTTGCGCTCGAAGGTTTCGGCGGGGCTCTCCACCTCGACCCGCGCCTTGGGCGGCGACGGCACCTCGCTCACTTCCTCGATCTCGATTTTCCGCTCCTCGTTCATCCGAAGATCCGCTTCACTTTGTTCAGTCCCTCGATCAGCGCGTCGACGTCGCTCGCATCCGAATAAGCGCCGAAGCTCGCCCGGGCGGTGGCGGGGACGCCGAGCCAGTCCATCAGCGGCTGCGCGCAATGGTGCCCGGCGCGGATCGCCACGCCCGCATCATCCAAGATGGTGCCGACGTCGTGCGGATGCACCCCCGCGACATTGAATGAGACGATGCCGGCGCTCTCCTCGGGCCCGTAGAGCGTGACGAAGCCAAGTTCGCGCAACCGGGCGCGCGTCTCGGCGACCAGCGCCGTCTCGTGCGCATGAATACGTTCGACCCCGACGCCCTCGACCCAGTCGATCGCGGCCGCGAGGCCGATCCCGCCGACGATGTGCGGAGTCCCCGCCTCGAACCGCTGCGGGGGCGGCATAAAGGTGGTGCGCTCGAAGGTCACCCGGTCGATCATCGCACCGCCGCCCTGATAGGGTGGCATCGCCTCGAGTAACGCCTGCCGTCCCCACAGCACCCCGATGCCGGTCGGACCGTAAAGCTTGTGCCCCGAATAGGTGTAGAAATCCGCCCCGATCGCCGCGACGTCGACCGGCAGCCGCGGCGCGGCCTGGCAGCCGTCGAGCAGCAGCAGCGCGCCCTTCGAGTGCGCGATCTCCGCCGCGCGCCGCGCATCGAGGATCGAGCCGAGGACGTTCGAGACATGCGCCAGGCTGACCACCCGGTGCTGCTCGCTGACCATAGCCGCGGCGGCGTCGAGGTCGATCCGGCCGTCCGCCGTGAGCGGCACGACGTCGATCGCGTAGCCGGCCAGCTGCCAGGGCACGATGTTGCTGTGATGCTCGAGCGCGCTCAGAAGCACCCGGTCGCGGCCGTCCCTGGGCAGCACCGACGCCACCAGGTTGATCGCCTCGGTCGCGCCGCGGGTGAAGACGATCTCCTCGGCCGCCCCGCCGATATATTCCGCCGTCCGCGCCCGCGCCGCTTCATAAGCGAGTGTCATGTCGGCCGACCGCTGGTAGACCCCGCGATGCACCGAGGCGTAATCCTGCGCATAAGCCCGCGTGATGGCGTCGATCACCGCCTGCGGCTTCTGCGCGGACACCGCGCTGTCGAGATAATGCCAGCCCGCGATCGCCGGAAACTGGTCGCGGACGTCGAGTTCGGTGCGGATCGGCGACTGGACGTTCACGCCGCCACCTGTCGCAGCAAGGCGCGCGTCGCCTCGATCAGCTCCTCGCGTCGATCCTCCGGCGCTTCGTCCCACAATTGCAGCACGAACCCTTCGAGCAGCAGTGCCTTGGCCTCGGCCGGCGGCAGTCCGCGCGAGAAGGCATAAAAGAGCTGGTTGGGATCGAGCTCGCCGACGCTGGCGCCGTGCGCGCACTTGACGTCGTCAGCGTAGATCTCGAGCTCAGGCTTGCAGTTGGCGGTCGCCCCGCTGTCTAGCAGCATCGCCTTGACCGACTGCTCGCCATCGACATGTTGCGCATGGCGTGCCACCGCCACCTTGCCGAGATAGCTGCCGGTTGCCTTGCCCCCCAGCACGCTGCGCACCGTCTGGCGCGAGGTGCCCTTGGGCTCGGTGTGGCTGACGACGGTGACGATCTCCTGCGTCGCCGTGCCGCCGCCGATATTGGCGGCGCTCAGCTCGAAATGTGCGCCCTCCCGCACTTCGACGTCCATCTCGATCCGGCCGTAGTCGGCGGCCCCGTTGAGCACGAACAGGTCGAGCCGCGCCCCGGCCTCGATCACCAGCCTGGCGCGATGCACCTCGACCGGTTCACAGTTCGCCAGCAGCACATGCGTATGCGTTTCGCCCGCCGGGACGACGACCTCGCGCGCTTCCGCCAGCTCGCCCCAGACGCGCTTCAGTGCATCGAGGTCGGCGTAGCGATACGCCTCGTCCTTACGAGTGGGGAGATCGAGCACGGTCATGCGACTTCCGCATAGCCTCCGCGCTCGAGCTCGTGGGCAAGCTCGGGGCCGCCCGAGCGGACGATCCGCCCAGCGCTGAGCACGTGCACCTTGTCGGGCTGCACCACGTCGAGCAGCCGCTGATAATGGGTGATCAGCAGCACGCCGCGATCGGGGGCGCGCATGATGCGGTTGATGCCCGCGCCGACCACGCGCAGCGCGTCGATGTCGAGCCCGCTGTCGGTCTCGTCGAGCACCGCGAACCGTGGCCGCATGATCCCCATCTGGACCATCTCGGCGCGCTTCTTCTCGCCGCCCGAGAAACCGACGTTGACTGGCCGCTTGAGCATCTCGACGTCCATGCCGAGCTCGGCCGCCTCGGCCCGCGCCAACCGGATGAACTCCGCGCCCGACAGGTCCGCTTCGCCGCGCGCACGGCGCTGGGCGTTGAGGCTTTCGCGGATGAACTGCATCGACGAGACGCCCGGGATTTCGACCGGATATTGGAAGCCGAGGAACAGCCCCGCCGCCGCCCGCTCGTGCGGCTCCATCGCCAGCAGGTCCTGCCCGTCGAACTGCACCGACCCGCCGGTCACCTCGTAACCCGGGCGTCCGCCGAGGACATAAGCCAGCGTCGACTTGCCCGCGCCATTGGGGCCCATGATCGCATGCACCTCGCCCGCCGGGACGGACAGGGTCAGCCCCTTGAGGATCGGCTTGTCCGCGACGGTCGCGTGGAGGTCGGTGATCTGGAGCATGGTCACTTGCGGCGTTCTTCTTCGGCTAGGCAGTGGGAAAGGTAGGTGCGGCGGAGCGCGTCGATCGTGTCCTGCCGCATGCTTTCGAGCAGGCGTTTGTCGTTGAGCGCGCGCTGGCGGTCGTCGATCGCCGCGTCGGTCAGGTCGAGCTTCTTCTTTTCGGCGGCCGGGGTCGGCGTCGCCGCCTCGCGCAGTAGACGACGCTGATCCGACAGCGCCAGCCGGTCGGCCACGATCTGCTCTTGCTCGCGATAGGCGTCGATCATGAACTGGCTGCGGCGGTCGGGCTCGGCGCTGAACACCGGGTTGAGCGCGGCGCGGTTGCACTGGGCGACGCTCTGGCTGAGGCCGTCGAGTTCGGCCGAGGCGGCGGCCATGGTGAGGAGAAACATCACGCCTCTTCCTCTCGCACCGATGCGTCATCCTGAACTTGTTTCAGGATCCATGCCGCCGCCCACGGCGTGGATAAAAAAATGGATGCTGAAACGAGTTCAGCATGACGGGACGGAGTCATCACCCGACACTCCCCTCAAGGCTAATCCCCAGCAGCTTCTGCGCCTCGACCGCGAACTCCATCGGCAGCTGCTTGAGCACCTCGCGCGCGAAGCCGTTGACGATCAGCGCAACCGCCGCTTCCTGATCGAGCCCGCGGGCCATCGCGTAGAACAACTGGTCCTCGCTGATCTTCGACGTCGTCGCCTCATGCTCGATCGTCGCGGTCGGGTTCTTGACCTCGATGTAGGGCACGGTGTGTGCGCCGCACTGGTCGCCGAGCAGCAGGCTGTCGCACTGGGTGAAGTTGCGGACGTTCTCGGCGCCCGGGAGCACCCGCACCAAGCCGCGATAGGTGTTGTCGCTGCGCCCCGCGCTGATGCCCTTGGAGACGATCGTCGATCGCGTGTTCGCCCCGATGTGCACCATCTTGGTGCCGGTGTCGGCCTGCTGGCGGTTGTTGGTCAGCGCGACCGAATAGAACTCGCCGACGCTCCCGTCGCCCTTCAGGATGCAGCTCGGATATTTCCAGGTGATCGCGCTGCCGGTTTCGACCTGGGTCCAGCTGACCTTGGAGCGCGCGCCACTGCATAGCGCCCGCTTGGTGACGAAGTTGAAGATGCCGCCGCGGCCTTCCGCATCGCCCGGATACCAGTTCTGGACGGTGGAGTATTTCACCTCCGCGTCCTCGTGGGCGAAGATCTCGACCACCGCGGCGTGAAGCTGATTCTCGTCGCGCATCGGCGCGGTGCAGCCCTCGAGGTAGGAGACGTAGCTGCCTTTGTCGGCGACGATCAGCGTCCGTTCGAATTGGCCGGTATTCTCGGCATTGATGCGGAAATAGGTCGACAGCTCCATCGGGCAGCGGACGCCCTCAGGAATGTAGACGAAGGTGCCGTCGGAGAAGACCGCGCTGTTGAGGCAGGCGAAGTAATTGTCGCGCTGCGGCACGACCGAGCCGAGATATTTCCGGACGAGGTCGGGAAATTCCTTCACCGCCTCGCTGATCGAGCGGAAGATGACGCCGGCCTTGTCGAGCTCGTCGCGGAAGGTGGTCGCGACCGAGACGCTGTCGAACACCGCGTCGACCGCCACCTTGCGCGCGCCCTCGACCCCGGCGAGCACCTTCTGCTCCTCGATTGGGATACCGAGCTTTTCGTAAGTCCGGCGGATCTCGGGATCGAGCTCGTCCAATGACGCGATCGTCGGCCGCTGCTTGGGCTCGGCGTAATAATAAGCGTCCTGGTAATCGATCTTGGGGATGTCGAGCTTGGCCCAGTCGACCTCCTCCATCTCGAGCCAGGCGCGATAGGCCTTGAGCCGCCATTCGAGCAGCCACTCGGGCTCACCCTTCTTGGCGCTGACGTAGCGGACCGTATCTTCGTTGAGACCCTTTGGGGCGAAGTCGGACTCGATGTCGCTGGTGAAGCCCCACTCGTAGGTGGCGAGCTTCTCGGCGGCTTCGTGCGCTTCGCGGTTCTTAAACTGGACGTCGTCGGTCATGCAATTTCCAGGTGACGCTCATGCGCCAATTGTTCGAGGGTGACGCCCGCCAGCGCGCCGCGCACGGCCTTGCTGACGACGCTCATGTGCGGCTTGACCTTGCAATGCGCGTCGAGCGCGCAGTCGCTGCTTTCGTCCGAGCCGCTGCACTGGGTCATGGCGATCGGCCCTTCGACCGCCTCGATGATGTCGGCGAGCGTCACCGCCGCCGCGTCGCGCGCCAGCACGAAGCCGCCGCCGACACCGCGGACGCTGTCGAACAGCCCGGCGCCGGCCAGCTTGCCCATCAATTTCTGCGCGGTCGGCAGCGGCACCCCAGTTGCGTCCGCCAGCGTTGACGCACTGAGCCGCGCGCCCGCGGGGGAACGGGCGGCGGCGGTCATGATCACGACCGCATAATCGGCGAGATGGGTCAGGCGCATATTAAATGTGGAGCTTTCCGGTCCGATTTAGGCCGGAACGCCTCAAGTTACAACCACGGCCGCCCCGTCAGCGCAGCAGGTTGCTCTTGGCGAGGTCGACGATCTCGGTGCCTTTGCCGTTCATCACCGCCCGGGCGACATAGAGGCTGAAGCCCTTCATCTGCTCGAGCGTGACCTTGGGCGGCAGCGACAATTCCTGCCGGTTGACCACGACGTCGAGCAGCGCCGGGCCGGGGTGAGCGAGCACCTCGGCGACCGCATCGGGCAGCTTGTCGGCCTCGACCACCCGCACCCCATGCACCCCGACCGCGCGCGCCATCGCCGCGAAATCGGGATTGTCGAGGGATACCCCGGTTTCGATCAGTCCCGCACTCTTCATCTCAAGCTCGACAAAGCCGAGCGTGCCGTTGTTGAAGACCACGGTCTTCAAAGGCAGCCGCTGCTGATTCAGCGTCAGGAAGTCGCCCATCAGCATCGCGAACCCGCCGTCGCCCGACAGCGAGATGACCTGCCGCCCGGGAAAGGCCGACTGCGCCCCGATGCCCTGGGTCATCGCATTGGCCATCGAGCCGTGGACCCACGAGCCGATCAGCCGCCGCCGCCCGTTCATCTTGAGATAGCGGGCCGCCCAGATGGTCGGGGTGCCGACGTCGGCCGTGAAGATCGCGTCGTCCGCCGCCGCGTCGTTGAGCACTCTGGCGAGATATTGCGGGTGAATTGCGCCGCTGCCCGGCACCGCCAGCTCGTCGAGGTCCTCGCGCGCCTTGCGATAGTGGGCGAGGCTTTCCTTGAGATGCGCGCGGTCGCCCTTTGGCTCGAGCCGGGGCAGCAGCGCCTCGATCGTCGCAGCGACGTCGCCGACCAGACCGAGGTCGAGCTTGCAGCGGCGGCCGAGATGCTCGGGCCTGAGGTCGACCTGCGCGATCCGCGCCTCGGGCGGATAGAATTGGCGATAGGGAAAGTCGGTGCCGAGCATCAGCAGCGTCTCGGCCTTCATCATCGCGCGGTAACCCGAAGCGAAGCCGATGAGGCCGGTCATGCCGACGTCGAAGGGGTTGTCATATTCGACGAACTCCTTGCCGCCGAGCGCGTGCACGATTGGCGCCCCGAGCGCGTCGGCGAGCTGGAGCAAGGGGCCGTGCGCGCCCGCGCAGCCACGGCCGCACAGCAGGGTCACCCGCCGCGAGCCATTGAGCAGCGCGGCAAGCGCATCAAGTTCCGCTTCCGCCGGTCGCACCACCGGCGCCGCGGGTAGCAGACCGCTGCGCGGCGCGGGGGCGCGCTTGCCCGCCTCCATCAGCGCGACGTTGCCGGGAATGATCAGCACCGCCACGCCTCGCTGGCCGACCGCGGCGCGGATCGCCTGCTCGAGCAGGCGGGGCATCTGCTCGGGGCTGGAGACCGTTTCGCAGAAATGGCTGCAGTCGGCGAACAGCTTCTCGGGCTTGGTCTCCTGGAAATAGCCGCTGCCGAGTTCGGCGCTGGGGATTTGCGCGGCGATCGCCAGCACGGGGGTGCGGGTGCGGTGGCAGTCGTAAAGCCCGTTGATGAGGTGGAGATTGCCGGGTCCGCACGAACCCGCGCAAACCGCCAGCTCACCTGTCAGCTGCGATTCGGCCCCGGCGGCGAAGGCGCCCGCTTCCTCGTGGCGCATATGCACCCAGTCGATCACCCCGCGACTGCGAATCGCCTCGGTGATGCCGTTCAGGCTGTCGCCGACCACGCCGTAAATGCGCTTTACCCCGACTTCCTGCAGCGTTTCGACGATCTGGTCGGCGATGTTCATGGGGGCAGTTCCTCGCGCTCTCGCCCGCCCAACGCGCGGCGCTGCCGACGGTCGCACTGCCAAACATTAACCCCATGCCAGGCTTGACCCGGCATCCGCCTTCTTCTCTTTGCCGACAGCAGCATGTCCCTCTTCTCGCTCGCCCGCCCGTTGCTCTTCCGCCTCGACCCCGAGCGCGCCCACGGGCTGACCATTGCCGGCCTCAAAACACTTCCCGGCGGCGCTCCTCGCTTCGACCCGCGCCTCGCCAGCACCGTCGCCGGACTTACTTTCCCCTCACCGATCGGACTCGCTGCCGGGTTCGACAAGCATGCCGAGGTATCCGTTCCGCTGCTGCGTTTGGGGTTCGGCTTCGTCGAAGTCGGCACGATCACCCCGCGTCCACAGCCGGGCAATCCGGCTCCCCGCCTGTTCCGGCTCGCCGAGGACCGCGCGGTGATCAATCGCTTCGGCTTCAACAGTCACGGCCAGGCCGACGCGCTGCCCCGCCTCCGCAATCGCAAGCGGACGGGCATCGTCGGGGTCAACCTCGGCGCCAACAAGGACAGCCCCGACCGTATCGCCGACTATGCGACAGGCGTGCGGCGGATGGCGCCGGTGGCCGATTATCTGACGATCAACATCAGCTCGCCCAACACGCCGGGCCTCCGCCAGCTGCAGGACGAGGGCGCCTTGCGCGAGCTGCTCGCCGCCGTCCGCGACGCGCGTCGGCTTGGCGGTCCACCGATCTTCCTCAAGGTCGCGCCCGATCTCGGCGAGGGCGAGCCCAAGCAGATCGTCCGCGCGGCGATCGACCATGGCATCGACGCGCTGATCGTCAGCAACACCACGGTCAGCCGCCCGCCGCTCCGCTCGCCCCATGCCAAGGAGGCTGGCGGCCTGTCGGGCGCGCCGTTGAAGGCGCTGGCGCTCGACGCGCTGCGCCGCTTTCGCGCCGAGACCGGCGGCGGTCTACCGCTGGTCGGGGTCGGCGGGATCGGCTCGGCCGACGACGCGTGGGAGCGGATCCGCGCCGGGGCCAGCCTCGTCCAGCTCTATTCGGCGCTGGTCTACGAAGGCCCGGGCCTCGCGCGCCGCATCGCGCGCGGTCTCCTCGATCACCTCGACCGCGCCGGTTTCGCCGACATTGCCGAGGCGGTCGGCAGCGAGTAGCCCTTCGCTCATGCGTCTCACTTTCCTGCTCAGCGCCGCGCTCGGGCTCGCCGGCTGCGCCACTCTTCCGCAACAGACCGCCACCACCAACCCGGCGCCCGCGACCGGAAGCCGCGGGATGGTCAGCGCCGCCGATCCTCGCGCGGCCGAGGCGGGGGCCGAAATGCTTCGGCAAGGCGGCAGCGCGGCCGACGCGGCGCTCGCCACGATGATCGCCCTGACCGTGGTCGAGCCGCAGTCGAGCGGCATCGGCGGCGGCAGCTTCCTGGTCTATGACGATGGCCACGACGGGCCGCAGAGCTACGACAGCCGCGAGGCAGCGCCCGCCGCCGCGACCCCGACCTGGTTCTTCCAGAACGGCCAGGCGCTGCCGATCGAGCAGGCGATCCCCGGCGGCCGTAGCGTCGGCGTGCCCGGCAATCTGCGCCAGATCGCGTTGGTCCACCGCGACCATGGCAAGCTCGCCTGGGCCCAATTGTTCGCGCCGGCAATCCGCCTCGCTCGCGACGGTTTTGTCATCACCCCGCGGCTGGAGGAGATGCTGCGCAACTTCCCGACCACCGGGGCTTTCTCGCGCGCCGGTCGCGCATTGTTCTTTACCGCCGACGGCAGTCCCAAACCTGTCGGCACGTTGGTCCGTAATCCCGCGCTCGCCGCCTTCCTCGAGCGGCTGGCAGCCCAAGGCCCCGACGCCTTTTATCGCGGCGACAATGCCGCGCAGATTGTCGCCGCAGTCACCACCGCCCCACGAAATCCAGCGCCGATGGCCGCGAGCGACCTCGCCGCCTACCAGGCCAAGTCGCGGCCGCCAGTGTGCGGCACCTACCGGGTCTACCGCATCTGCGGCATGGGTCCGCCTTCGTCGGGCGCGACCACCGTCTTCGCCACCTTGAAGATGCTCGAGCGGTTCGACCTCTCGGCGCTTGGACCCGACAGCCCGACCGCCTGGCACCTGATCGCCGAGTCGATGCGCCTCGCCTACGCCGACCGCGACAAATATCTCGCCGACAGCGACTTCATCGCGGTGCCGGTCGCCGGGCTGGTCGACTCCGGCTACCTCGCCCGCCGCTCGGCCCTGATCGCGCCCGACCGCACCATGGCGACCGTTGCCGCCGGCTTGCCCGCGGGCGCGGTCGCGGTGTCGGTCCCCCGGCCCCAGGTCGAATATGGCACCTCGCACATGGTCGCCGTCGACCGCCGCGGCGAGGTCGCCACCGTCACCTCGACGATCGAAAGTCCCTTCGGCTCGGGGCTGGTGGTCAACGGTTATTACCTCAATAACGAACTGACCGACTTCAACCTGACCCCGACCTTGAACGGCCTCGACACCGCGAACCGGGTGCAGGGCGGCAAGCGGCCGCGCAGTTCGATGAGCCCGACCATCGTCTATGGCCCCGACGGCCGTCCCCGGCTCGCGGTCGGCGCGGCGGGCGGGGCGACGATTCCCGCGCAGGTCCTGAAGGCGATCATCGCCGTGCTCGACTGGAAGATGAGCGCGCAGGCGGCGATCGCCCTGCCGGTCCTGTTCGCCCCCGGCGACACCGTGTTCGTCGAGAAGGGCACCAGCCTCGAGGCGATGGCGCCGCAGCTCGAAGCGCTCGGCCACAAGGTCGCCGTCCGCCCGCCGAGCTTCAAGGCGAACGCGATCGAGTGGGTGAACGGCCGGCTGGTCGGCGCCGCCGACCCGCGCAGCGAAGGCGTCGCGGTCGGCGAATAAGGGACATCTCATGGTCAAGCGCACCCAGCTCGAAACCTTTCCCAACCTCGTCGCCATGTTCCTCGACCGCGTGGCCGAGAAGGGCGACGCGCCCTTCCTGTGGGCCAAGCATGACGGCGGTTGGCGGCCGGTCAGCTACAGAGAGGCCGCGCGCCAGGTCGCGGCGCTGTCGACGGGTCTGCTCAAGCTCGGCCTCAAGCCCGGCGATCGGGTCATGCTGGTCAGCGAGAACAGGCCCGAATGGCTGATCGCCGACCTCGCGATCATGGCCGCGGGCTGCGTGACGGTGCCGACCTACACCACCAACACGACCCGCGATCACACCCACATCCTCGGAAATTCGGGCGCGCGAGCGGTGATCGTCTCCTCGCAGAAGCTCGCCAAGACGCTGATCCCTGCGGTGCTCTTTTCGTCGGACTGCAACGACGTGATCGGGATCGACGACATCCGCACCGGTCAGGCAGTCGAGGGCGCACGCTTCCACCAGTGGAGCGAACTGACCCGCGATAGCGGCGACGTCGAGGCGGTGCGCGAGCGGATCGCGAACGTCGGCCGCGACGACCTCGCCTGCCTCATCTACACCAGCGGCACCGGCGGCGCCCCGCGCGGGGTGCGCCAGCACCATGGCGCGATCCTTCACAATTGCGCGGCCTGCGTCGACGTCATCGCCAACGACTTCGGCTGGGACGACGAGGTGTTCCTCTCCTTCCTCCCCGCCAGCCACGCTTATGAGCACACCGGCGGGCAGCACTTCCCGATCGCGCTCGGCGGGCAGATCTACTACGCCGAAAGCCTCGAAAAACTCGCCGCCAACATCGAGGAAGTGCGCCCGACCATCATGGTCGTCGTGCCCCGGCTGTTCGAGATGCTGCGCCAGCGACTGCTGAAGACGGTCGAGAAATCGGGCAATTTTTCGCAACTGCTGCTCCGCCGCGCGCTCGAGATCGGCGGCGACCGCTACAGCACCGGCAAGGTCTCGCTCGCCGACCGGCCGATGGAGCTGTTCCTCAGGCTGACGCTCAAGCGCAAGGTCGCGGCCAAGTTCGGCGGGCGGATCAAGGCGATGGTCTCGGGTGGCGCGCCGCTCAATCCCGAGGTCGGCGTCTTCTTCCATTCACTCGGGCTGACCATGCTCCAGGGCTATGGCCAGACCGAGGCGGCGCCGGTGATCAGCTGCAACCGGCCCAAGGCCGGCATCCGCCTCGACACGGTCGGCCCGCCGCTGCTCAACACCGAGGTCGGCTTCGCCGAGGATGGCGAAATACTCGTCCGTGGCGAGCTGGTCATGCACGGCTATTGGAACAACCCGGAGGAGACCGCGCGAGTCCTTCAAAACGGCTGGCTCCACACCGGCGACATCGGCCACCTCGACGACCATGGCCGGATCGTCATCACCGACCGCAAGAAGGACCTGATCGTCAACGACAAGGGCGACAATGTCGCGCCCCAGCGGGTCGAGGGAATGCTGACGCTCCAGCCCGAAATCGCGCAGGCGATGGTCGCCGGCGACCGCCGCCCGCACCTCGTCGGCCTGCTCGTCCCCGAGCCCGAGGTCTTGGCCAAGTACAAGGGCAACGAGGCAGGGCTGAAGGCCGCGCTGCAGAAGGCGGTCGACCGGGTCAATGCCGACTTGAGCGTGGTCGAGAAGGTCCGCCGCTTCGTCGTCGCCGACGACGCCTTCACCGTCGACAATGAGATGCTCACCCCGTCGATGAAGATCCGCCGCCACGTGATCCGCGCGCACTATGGCGAGCGGCTCGACGCGCTCTACGGCGGGAAAGCGGGCTAGCGCGTCAGCGCGGTCGCGGCGCCTCGAAGGGGACGAAGTCGCCGAACGTGCAGCCGCCGGCCACCATCCCGCTGGCGGTGTCGACGACCTGGACGATCTGCCCGCGGCAAAGGCCTTCGCCGCCGAACTGCTTGGTGACCATCGCATAGCCGGGTCGGCCAAGGTTGCTGCAGCCGCCCGGAATCTCGGTCCGCCATACGCGCCGGCCGTCGCGGAACAACACGGTGTGCTCGTCGATCACCACCATGTCGTTGGCACGGTAATTGGGCAGACAGCTTTGCGGCGGCCCGGCAACCTTGCCCGCGAGATAGCGGTCGAGTTCCTGGAGCGCCTGCGGGCTACGCGGCTGGGGTGCCTCATTGTAGGCGCAGGCGCCGACCAGCGCGGCAGTGAGCGCGGACAGGGTGAGGATGGCGGTGCGGCGCATGGCGGCCTCCAGGGCATGGTTGGCGAGTCTAGTATTGTGGACAACGCACGCCGAGGCTGCGCGGCTCCGGCTTAACGGAAGCTGTCTTTGCCGGCGCGCAAGGCGGCGAATTCGGCGGCATCGGCGGCGCGCAGGAAAGGATTGGACGCGCGCTCCTCGGCGATGGTGGTGGGCAGCGTGATTTCGCCGGCCGCGCGCAAGCATTCGACTTCCGCCAATCGCCGCACGATCGCCGCATCGCCCGGAAAGGCATGCGCGGCGAAGCGGTAGTTGGACAGCGTATATTCGTGCGCGGCGTAAACCACCGTCTCCGGCGGCAAGGCGGCCAGCCGCTGGAGCGATGCGAACATCTGCTCGGGCGTCCCCTCGAACAAGCGCCCACAGCCGCCTGCGAACAAGGTGTCGCCGGTGAAGGCGAGGCCCGCCTCGGGGAAGACGAAGGCGATATGACCCAGCGTATGTCCCGGGACTTCCCACACCTCGGCCGTCCAAGGGCCGACGCTCACCCGATCACCCTCGGCCAGCCCGTGGTCGAGGCCGACGAACTTGTCGCGCTCCGCCTCCGGTCCCCACACGCCGGCCCCGGTCGCCGCGACTACAGCGCCGATGCCGGCGGTATGATCAGGATGCCAGTGGGTGATCAGCACCTGGTCGATCCGCCAGCCTCGCGCCTCAGCCGCCGCCAGCGCCGCTGCCCCGTCGCCCGGATCAATGCAGGCGGTGTGGCCGCTGGCGGGATCGTGGAGCAGCCAGATGTAATTGTCGCTCAGCGCCGGGACCGCGACGACCTCAGGTCGGCTCGCCATCACCACTCGCCGCTATTGGGCATCGACACCCACGGCTCGGCCGGCGCCTGCGCCCCGCCCTTGTTCAAGAGCTCGATCGAGATGTTGTCGGGGGTGCGGACGAACGCCATCCGGCCGTCGCGCGGCGGGCGATTGATCGTCACCCCGGCGTCCATCAGCCGCTGGCAGGTCGCGTAGATGTCGTCGACCGAATAAGCGAGGTGGCCGAAGTTGCGGCCACCGCCATATTCCTCCGGGTCCCAATTGTGGGTCAGCTCGACCTCGCCGCCCTCGTCGCCGGGAACGCCGAGGAAGATGAGCGTGAACCGTCCCGCCTCATTTTCCATCCGCCGCCGCTCCTCGAGCCCGAGCAGTTGAAAAAATGCCACAGTGGCGTCCGGATCGGTGACCCGGATCATGGTGTGGAGAAATCGCATGGAACTGGACTCCGTTCATCGCTATTATTGCACGGTTCGTCGACGACCGTGACCGGCGCTTGTGTCCGGTGGCCGTCCTTTAAGTGACGACGAACCGAGAGACTTCAAGTCATGCTGCACCTCGGAACGGACCGCGTCGTGCTCGGCGCGGTGGCTATCTTCGCATTGGGTCTCACCACCAGCGGCTACGCCCTCGGCGATGGCCTCCGCCGCTCGAAAATGGCCGAGCACCGCTCGGTCACCGTGCGCGGCGTGTCGCAGCGCAACGTCACCGCTGACCTCGCCACCTGGACGATCGACTTCTCGCACCAGGGCAGCGATTTCGCCGCGGTCCAGCAGTCGGTCGACGCCCAGGCTCGCGCGGCACGCGCCTTCTTCGCCAAGGCCGGCTTCCGCCCCGACGATGTCACTGACACCGACGTCTCGTTCAGCCGCGACCGCGCCAAGGACAAGGACGGCCAGCCGGTCGGCCCGCCGATCCTGACCGTCCGCCGATCGCTACAGCTCCGGACCACCGACGTGATGCGCGCCCGCGCCGCCAAGAGCCGCGAGGCCGACCTGTTGCGCGACGGGATCGAACTGTCGGGCAGCAACGCCAGCTACACCTTCACCGGATTGAATGCGCTCAAGCCCGCGATGATCGGGGAAGCGAACAAGAACGCCCGCGACATGGCCGAGCAGTTCGCCCGCGACAGCGGCGCGGTAGTCGGCAAGATCAAGACCGCCAGCCAGGGCTATTTCTCAGTCACCGCTCGTGACGGCGACGACTGCGACGACTGCTCCTCGGCCGCCGGCGGCTCACCCTTCCAGAAGGTGCGGGTCGTGACGACGATCGACTACGATCTCGGCTGAGGCTTGCGCGGGGCCGGCGTCGGCCGGGTGACCGCCGGCGCCTTGCCTGTTGCCGCCGCCGGCGCGGCATCCAACTGCGCGAGCTTGGCCTGCGCCTCCTTGGCGAAGGCGTCGCTGCCCGCCGCCGCCGCGCGGTAACGCTCGCGTGCCTGCGCCCGGTCGTTGCCGAGCAGCGCGAGGTCGCCCGCTTGCACCAGCGTCGCCGGGTCGCCCGGCAGCAGCGCCAGCGCGCGGGCGTTGGCGGTGCGCGCGAGGTCGAGCTTGCCTTCCTCGATCGCTACGGCCGCCGAGAAATACCAGTAGAAGGGGTCGCTCGCCGCAGTCGCCTGCGCTTCGCCGAGCTTGGCGCGGGCGAGCGCGAAATCCTTTTGCTCGAAGGCGACCCGGGCGCGATCGATCAGCGCCTCGCCGCGCTGGAGCCCCGTCAGCCCAGTTCCGGCCAGCGCGCCGTCGAGCGCGACCGCCGCCTTGCCGCCATTGCCGGCCGCCAGCCACATGTTGCCCGCCGCCGCCAGCGCACGGTCGCGGTCGGCGCCCACAGCTCGGCTTGCCGCGGTCTCGAACTCGCCGGCGGCCTCGGCAAAGCGACCGGCATTGCCGGCGGCGACCGCGCGGCAGGCGGCGCCGGGCGTCCCGGCCGCGCAATTGGGCACGGGCGCGGCGTGGGCGAGGGCAGCAGCGGCGAACAGGGCGATGATCATGCGGCAAGCTCCACCAGGTCGGCCGCCGCGCGCTCGATGGTCTTGAGCTCGCTCGGCGTCGACAGTCGATGGCCGCCGCCCTTGACCAGCCACAACTGAACCTCGGGCGAACGAAGCGCGCTCACCAGCCGCAGCGCCACCTCGAGCGGCACCTCGCCGTCGGCGTCGCCGTGGACCAGCCGGACTGGGCAATGGAGCGCGATGTCGTTCCCGAGCAACAGGCGCTGTCCCGATTCCCAAAAACTGCGCGTGGTCAATTCGGCGTTGCCGCCATAGGGGTTCGGGCGTTCGAGCCGTCCAGCAGCGAGCAAAGTCGCGCGGTCGCGCTCGTCATAGCCCCAGTCGGTGAAGTCTGGCGCGGCGGCGATGCCGAGCACCCCGCGCACCCGGTCGGGCCGGCGCAACGCGGCGAGCAGCGCCAGCCAGCCGCCCATCGACGAGCCGGCGAGGACCAGCGGTCCCGCCGCGACCTCGTCGATGATGGCCAGCACGTCCTCGAGCCAGCGTTCGAGCGTGCCGTCGGCGAAGTCGCCCGGACTTTCGCCGGTGCCGCTGTAATCGAAGCGGACGAAACCGAGGTCGCGCTCACCCGCCCAGGTTTCGAGCGCCTGCGCCTTCGCGCCCATCATGTCCGACGCATAGCCGGGCAGGAAGACGAGGGTCAGCGGCCCGGCGGCCGCGCTCGCGCGATAGGCGAGGCGGCGACCGTCGGCGAGGTCGAGGAAATCTGGGTCGGTCATACGCGGCGGCATAGCGCAACCGCCGCGGTGATGGCCAACGCAGACGCTTTAGCGGGCAGCGACCCGCGCGGCGGTCGTGCGCTGCGCCTGCGCCCGGTCCCATGCCTTGGCGAAGCTGTCGGCCCGGCACTGCCGGACCCAGCGGCGGCCGGCGGGATCGGCCGAGCTGGCGTCGCCGCAGACGTCGGCGGCGGCGCGCTCGAGGCGCTGCTTGAGGCGAGCCTGCCCGCTCGCCGAGCCGAGGTCGAGGTCGGCGGTCGGCACCGCGGCGACCGCGACCGGGCCGGGCATGGCGGCCGAAGCAGGGGCGGCGAGGGTCAAAGCGGAAGCGGCGCCGACCATGCTGACGAACGCGGCGGCGATAGCGGAACGGGTGGTCATTTCATGTCTCCCTGTCACGAACAGGGCGCCCATATGAGCCACGATGACGCATTGCGGGAGCAACAATGTTGCACCGCCGTTCTGCAAAAACGCAGAATCAGGTCAGCCTAGAAGTTGCTACCCAGCCCGACGGCGAAGCCACTGCCCGGTCGCGCGTTGCCGACCGCGCGGAAGCGATAGTCTAGGTTGACCCGAACGTTGCGGGTCAGCTGCGCCGACACTCGCGGCCCGACGTCGAGCCGGTTCAAGCCCTTCTGCGCGCCGCCCCACAGGCCGACCCCGGCCGAATAGCGACCGAACAGCGCCCGGGTGAAGGTCGCGCCGCCATCGACGAACCAGTCGCGCTGGCGAGCGGAAACGATCCCTGTCTGGCCATAGCCGTCGAGGCTGAAGCCGAGCGGCAGCGGCTTGTCGTACGCGCCGCCCTCGGCCAGCAGCGCGAACGCATTGCGCCCACCGCCGTAGAGCGGATTGCCGATCCGCTGCCGCCGCTCGGCCATCAGCCGCACCGGCAGGGCGGCGAGCGGCTGCCAGCTTACCCCCAACGCCGTCTCACCGCTGAAGCCGCGCTGGCGGCTGCCCGGCGACGGCACCGGCGCGGAGAAGCGTACATTGGCCGCCAGCCGCGGGGTGAAGCGATAGGTCAGCCGCGCCCCCGCCTGGCTGCCGCCGAGCTGCCCGCCGGGCGCCAGCGCCGGGCTGAGCGGCGCGTTGATGAGCTCGCCATGGCGATCCTGGCGGACCAGGCTCCAGGTCGACAGGCTCAGCCGGTCGAGCCGCGGCGGTCCCGGCTGGTCGAGCGCGACCACGCCTGGCCCCTTGCCGCCGCCCGGCCCCGGCATGACGTCCACCATCGGCCTCGATTCGGGTGCCTCGCCGTCGGCCAGCGCCTCGGGATCGACGCTGCCGCTCGCGCCGTTCGCCCACGGCCGTTGGCGCGGCAACGGCATCGCCGCCGACGCCATCTGCACGGGCACCGGGTAATAGATCGGCACCGACACCTGCCGCACCGGCGGCGCGGCGCCATAGCCGGGCGGGGCGTAGCCATAAGCGGCCGGATAGGGCTGCGGCGGCGGATAGGGATAGCCGGCCGGCACATAGCCATAAGGATAACCGTAAGGCGCGGCACCCGGCGATCCGCCCGCCTGCCCCGGCCCGAGCGGCGCGTAGGCGACAGCGGGCGCCGCAGTCGCCGGCTGCACTGCCGGTGCAACGGGAGTTGGCGGCGGCGGGGCGGCGACTTCGGGAAAGGCCAGCGCACTCGCCGCGGCGCGGAAGGTCACCCACCCGGCGACCGCCACGGCCAGGAACTTCACCGGTGCACTCATCGGGCCGTCTCCGCAGGAAAGATGTGGGCGGTCTTGTCCCATTGCTTGGGGCCGCCCTTGAGGTGGATCGCCAGCGCGCGCCGCGCGGCGAGGATCGCGATCATGTTGCCGACCACCATCCGCGGCACGCTCATCAGCCCTTCGGCGAGCCCGTAGGCCGAGGCGGTGAACAGCCCGCGCATGATCACCCGCCAGGTCAGCAGCAGCGCGGTCAGCCGCAGCAGCCAGTCGAGCACCGGCGGGATCGGCGTCGGCGCCGGTGCGCCGAGCCATTGGGCGACCAGCAATTGCGCCCATAGCAGCGCCGCGACATAGCCCGCGAGCAGCAGCAGCGCCGCCAGCGGTCCGCGCCGGTCGCGCATCCGGAACCACCACTCACCCCAGCCGCGCCCCCAGCCGAGCCGGTCCCAGCCCGAAAAGGCGATTCCCCCTAGCCAGCGCGCCTTCTGTCGGATCGCGGCGTCGAGGGTCGCCGGAAAATGCCCGCGGCTGGCGATCACGCCGGGCTGGCCGTGGACCAGCGGCAGCCGGACGAACATCGTCCGCTCGCCCAGCGCGCCCAGCCGCAGCCCCATCTCATAATCCTCGGTCATGCTGCCGCCGGCGAACGGTCGCCCGTCCTCGCGCGTCGCCAGCCGGCCGAGCGCCCCGCGCTCGAGTGCGCAGCCGACCCCCGCCAGCGGGATCGCCGCGCCGACCGCCTCGCGCACCACCAGTTCCTTGCCATGGCTCTCGGCGAACTCGTCGCAATAATGGCCGCCGATCCACGGGCTTGCCGGATCGACCAGCGGCACCACCGGCAGCTGAATCACGCCCGCGCGGCCGATCAGCCGGGCGAACAACTTCAACTCCTGCGGATGGACCAGATCCTCAGCGTCATGCAGCACCACCGCCGCGGCGCGCCGGCCCTGCGCGGTCTCGAGCCGGACCAAGGCATCGTACAAGCGGTTGAGGCAGTCGGCCTTGGTGGTCGGCCCGTCGACCCCGATGTCAACCGCGACCACCCGCGGATCGGAGACTTCGGCGATCGCCGCCGCCGTCGCGGGGTCGTTGCGATAATGGCCGACCAACAGCGTGTAATCGGAATGGTCGAACCGGCGCAGCGTCGCGCGCAGCATGTCGCCGATCACCGCCGCCTCGTCCCAGGCGGGAATAAACACCACCATCAAGCCCTCGTCCGCGCCCGTCAGCATCGCGGCGTCGGCAGGGGCGTGGCGGCGATAGACGGTGAGCGCGCGCCAGCCGCGCCGCGCGACGTAAAGCAGGTCGAGCAGCAGGTCGTCGATCGCGCACAGCAGAAACCCCGCCGCCGCAAACAACGACAGCTCGATCGCCACACGCTCGATCAGCGCGGCCGCGCTCACCGCCGCCGTTTCATGCCCAACCGACTGGAGAATCGCTCCGCCGTCATCATGACCCCATGTGACAACCGAGCACCGATTTGATGCCATAATGGAGGAAGCGCGGCAATACGCGACCGAAACGACGGGAACATCGCCCATCGCCCGCCGATTTACGGCTTCATAATCGCTCGCGTGCCATGAGCCCGTTCGTCGCGTTCCTCCAACCGAGCAAAGCCGTCGAATGATAACTGCCGCCGCCTGGTCCCGGACATTGCAAGCGCGCGGCAACGCGCTGCTGGCGGTGCTTGAGCGGCACGCCCCGCGGCTGGCGCTGGCGTGGCTGGCGATTGCGGGCGCGGGCTCTGCGCTACGGCTCTCCGGTCATTATGGCGACCCGTTCGCCTGGCTTCCCTATGCGGTGTTCACCCTCGTTCCGGCGCTCGCGCTGACCGCCGGGCTGGCGCTGTTCGGTGGCCGGATCGCGCCGCCGGTGCTCGCCCGCCATCCATTATACGGCGCGGGCGGGCTGATGCTCTCGCTGCTGCTCGCGCTACTCGCCGCCATCCTGCTGCGCGGGCTGTCCTTTCTCACCGCCATTCCGGCTGCGGGCGCGGACAGCAGCCCGTGGCTCGGCGCGCTGCACAGCTGGCTCACCGCCGACGCGACGCTCGCCTGCAGCCTCTACGCGATCGCCTTCGCCGCCGGGCTGCGCCGCTCGGGCCACTTCCCCGCCTTGCTCGCCTCGGCCTGGGCGATCGACCTGGCGATGCAGGTAATCATGACCGGCGCCGCGCGCGGGATGATGCTCCCGCCCGAGGTCGCCGCCGCCTTCACGCTGCTGCTCCACGGCAACCTCACCCGGGTGCTGGTGAGCCTCGCGATTTGGATGCCTTACCTGCTGCTGTCTCGCCGAGTGGCGATCACGTACCGCCACGAATATCCGGCCCGACTCACGCGGGTCGTTTCGTAAACGGAACGGACTTTACCGATGGTCGGTTGCGGGGGCATGGACGCCTGCCCATCCCGCTCTTGCAAAATCAGCAACTTGGCGGCCACTGTCGACCAGCGGCGCAGCAAGGTTAACGGACGTGGTTGACATCTTCTTAACCGGAGCGTTGAGGACATTCGTGGCCGCAGTGACGCGTGTCACGAAAGGGGACAGTCCTCGCGATGCGCAAGCTGCTGACCAGCACAGCCGGAGCCGCCTTGGCGGAAGTCGCGCTCGGTCTCGCGCTAGCCGGGGCCGCGGTGGTGGTCGCCTCGATCGGGCTGAACGGCGCGGTCCAGCAGGCGGTCGCGCACGAGGCCGCGGTCAAGGCCGGGACCACCGCGCGCTGATCCTCGCTGCCGCCGCGCTCGTCGCGGCGCCCGTTGCCGCCGCTCCTCCCCGCACCTTGTTCGCCAGCCCCGTCTGGGTCGCATTCGACCGCGGCGGCACCTGCGCCGCCGTTGCCCGTTCCGAACTGCTCGCCTCCCCCGGCCACGACCAGGCCCGCGCCACGCTAAGCTTCGACCGTCCGCCCGGGCGGCGGCGCGGCCAACTCCACCTCCGGCTCTCGCGCCCCGCCCTGTCCGGCAGCACCGTGCTGGTCGCGGCCGGAGGCGCCACCTTCCAGCTCGCCACCCGCGGCGCCGACGCTTGGAGCACCGGGCCGGCGCAGGAGGCCGCGCTGATCGCGGCGATCCGCGCTGCCGGCGACCTCCGCGCCCGCTTCCGCAGCAGCGACGGCGGCCACACCGACCGCTACCTGCTCGCCGGCGCCCCGACCGCGATCGACGCGGCGGCCGCCGGCTGCGCCGCCCCGCGCTAAGCCAAGCGCACCGACTGGAAAAACCGCGCCACCTCCGCTACATGGCCGCCACACCATGAGCGCCGACACCACCCTGATGCCGATCCCCGGCCCGATCGACCCTGTGCCCGTTCCTAGGGGCCCGAGCCCGCGCGCTGACGGCAAGACCGAGCTGGTCGGCCTATCGAAGGACCGGATTCGCGCCGCGCTCGAAGCCGCCGGGCTTGAGGCCAAACCCGCCAAGCTGCGCGCCAAGCAACTCTGGCACTGGATCTACAATCGCGGGGTCACCGATTTCGCGCTGATGACCGACATCGCCAAGGCGCAGCAGCCCTGGCTGGCCGAGCATTTCACCATCGCCCGCCCGGCGGTGGTCGAGGCGCAGGTCTCGACCGACGGCACCCGCAAATGGCTGCTCCAGACCCACGACGGCCACGATTTCGAGATGGTGTTCATCCCCGACGCCGATCGCGGGACGCTATGCGTGTCGAGCCAGGTCGGCTGCACCCTGAACTGCCGCTTCTGCCACACCGGGACGATGCGCCTCGTCCGCAACCTCGAGCCGGACGAGATCGTCGGCCAGGTGATGCTCGCCCGCGACGCGCTCGGCGAATGGCCGAGCCAGCCCGAGGGCCGCATGCTCACCAACATCGTCATGATGGGCATGGGTGAGCCGCTCTACAATTTCGACAATGTCCGCGACGCGCTGAAGATCGTGATGGACGGCGACGGCCTCGGCCTCTCCAAGCGCCGGATCACCTTGTCGACCTCGGGCGTGGTGCCGATGATGGCCAAGGCGGGCGAGGAGATCGGGGTCAACCTCGCCGTCTCGCTCCACGCGGTCACCAAGGAAATCCGCGACGAGATCGTGCCCTTGAACAAGAAGTACGGCATCGAGGAATTGCTGCAGGCCTGCGCCGATTATCCCGGCGCCAACAATGCCCGCCGCATCACCTTCGAATACGTCATGCTCAAGGACAAGAACGACAGCGACGACCATGCGCGCGAGCTGGTCCGGCTGATCCGCCATTATCGCCTGCCGGCCAAGGTCAATCTGATCCCGTTCAACCCGTGGCCGGGCGCCGTCTACGAATGCTCGACCCCCGAGCGGATCCGCGCTTTCTCGAACATCGTGTTTGAAGGCGGCATCAGCGCCCCGGTCCGCACCCCCCGCGGCCGCGACATCGACGCCGCCTGCGGCCAGCTCAAGACGGCGGCGGAGAAGCGCAGCCGCGCCGACCGCGACCGCGAGACGGCGGCCTCTTGAGCTCACCTTCGGCTTTGCGTTGGGCGCGCGCGCCGCGCTAGAGAGCGCTGACACACGCGGTTCGAGGGCTCACCCAAATGTCATTGATTGCCAGGTTGGCGGGCTCGCTGGTCAAGCGAGGCCGAATTCACGTGCAGCTTCCCGGCGGGCGGCAGGAGAGTTTCGGCCCCGGCGGCTTCCACAAAGTCACGATCCGCATCACCGACAATGCCGCGCTACGCCAGCTGATCCGCAAACCCCGGCTCGCGATCGGTGAGCTCTACATGGACGGCCGCCTGAGGATCGAGCAGGGTACGATGCTCGAGCTGCTCGAGATCGTGGTCGGCTCCAACCCGTGGGAAGAAGGCGGCTCGCGCGGCAAGTCGCTGATGAGCAAGGGGCGCTTCAACGACCTCAAGGCAAAGTTCCGTCGCAACCTGCCGCACATGTCGCGCAAGAACGTCGCCCACCATTATGACCTCGACGACCGGCTCTACGACCTCTTCCTCGACCCGATGCGTCAGTACAGCTGCGCCTACTTCACCGACCCCGCCAACAGCCTCGAGCAGGCGCAGCTCGACAAGCTCGCCCACATCGCCGCCAAGCTCGACTTGAAGCCCGGCCAGCGCGTGCTCGACATCGGCTGCGGCTGGGGCGGCATGGCGATCTACCTCAACCGCGTCGCCGGGGTCGAGGTGCTCGGCGTCACGCTATCGACCGAGCAGCTCGCCTACGCCCGCGCCTGGGCCGACCGCGAGGGCGTTGCCGACAAGGTCAAGTTCGAGCTGATCGACTATCGCCATGTCACCGGCACCTTCGACCGGATCGTCTCGGTCGGCATGTTCGAGCATGTCGGCGCGGCGCATTACGACGAATTCTACGAGAGCTGCTACCGGCTGCTGAAGCGCGACGGAGTCATGCTGCTCCACACGATCGGCAAGCTGGGCGGCGCGGGCTCACCCGACCCCTTCACCGACAAGTGGATTTTCCCGGGCTATCATCTGCCCAGCCTCAGCCAGATGCACGGTGCGAGCGAGAAATTCCGCCTTATAGCCAGCGACACCGAGACGCTGCGGCTCCATTATGCCTACACGCTGCGCCACTGGCTGCAGCGCTGCCAGGACCGCCGGGCCGAGATTGTCGCCGTCTACGACGAACCCTTCTTCCGCATGTGGGAATTCTACCTCGCCGGCGGGATCGTCATGTTCGAGAGCGGCTCGGCCTGCAATTATCAGGTCCAGTATATAAAGGACCGCCGCGCGCTGCCGCTCACCCGCGACTATCTGGCCGAGGCGGAGACGCGCTACCGGGCGACGGGGTCACCCGCCAAATCCTGAACGGACTGTCGACCGGCAGCGCGATCGGCTGGAGCCAGCCCGGCACCTGTCCCTTGGCGAGCTGGCTGTAGAAGCCGTTCGGCGCGCGCGCCATGAACACGGTCGCCTGGCTCATCATCGGGCAGATCATCACATAGTCGGCGCGGTGCTTGAGGACGAGCTGGTGCGCCTGCGGCTCGGGCCCGCGGAACGCCACCATCAGGTCACGGATCGCGTCGCCGTTGCGATGGTAGGGACCCGCTACCGCATCGTGGTGGGTCACCGCGATGATCCGCGGCCCCAGGTCGAGGAAGGTGAAGATCGTCCCCTTGGGCAGCTTGGCGATCGGCCGCAGCCCCCACATCGACGGACAAAGCCGGTTGGCGCGGTCGACCTGCTTGTCCCATTCCTTGCGCGGCGGTCCGGGCACGAAGTTGAGCGCCAGCGGCGCCGCGGCGCCGACGCCGACCACGACGAGCGCGGCGCTGCCGACCGCACCGATCAGCCAATTCTTGGACGCCCATGCCTTGGGCAGCAGCACCCACACCAGCGCCGCCGCGCCCGGACAGGCGAGCAATTGCGCCGCGGGACCGGTCCGCATCTGCCAGAACAGCAGCAGGAAAGGCGCGACCGAGATCGCCGCCGCCGCCAGCGTCCGCCGCGCCAGGTCCCGCTCGGGCCGCCAGTTGCGCACCGCCAGCAGCGCCCAGCCGACCAACCCAACCGCCGGCAGCGCCGCCGTCCGCAATTGCTCCTGCCAGCCGTAATCGGTGATCGGCTTGGCCTCGCGGACATTGTTGAGCCACAAGGTCGCCACCTCGGGCGAAACGCCTTCGAGCCGGGTCAGGCAATGCGGCCACGCCAGCGCGTGGAAGGCGGCGACGATCACCCCCGCGCCCGCGGCCAGCCCGAACCGAACCGTCCACCGCGTCGGCGATACCGCAGCGATCAACCACAACAGCGCCCCGCCGAGCAACGCGTCGCTCAGCCACACCGGCGACAGTGCGTCGCAGACCGGCGCCCGGTTGGCGTAGCTGGCGAAGCCGAGGAAGCCGATCGTGCAGCCCGCGGCGAGGCTGACCGCGAAGGTCGCCATCCGCTCGCGCTGGTCGCGGTCGTCGACCCACATCAGCACCTGCGCGGCGGCCGCCAGCGCGATGTAGATCAGCGATTCGAGCCCGATGCTGAGCGAGAAGGCGCTCGCCGCGCCCGCCACCAGCCCACCGCGGCGGCGGTCGGGATCGGCGAGACCGGCCACCGTCAGCGCGAGCATCGCCAGCTGCCAGCCGTGATGATCGATCCGCGTCGGCATCACCATGCCGTTGGTCGAAGCGGCGAAGAACAAAGCGGCGAACGCCAGCGGATAGGCCGCCGGATGGATCAGCCGCCGCGCGCTCAGCGCCAGCCCGACGCACAGCGGCAGATATGGCAGCAGCGGCGCCACCGCGACCGCGAACCGCTCGGCATTGGGGCCGCTGACGAACAGCCGACCGAGCAGGATCAGCCCCGCGATCGGCAGGTCGACAATCCGGCTCCAGTGGATATTCGCGCCGTAGGGCGGGTCCATCCGATATTGCCGCAGGTCGAACCACGCCTGCCCGTGGAGCAGCGCGCGGACCTGCGCGATCCGCATGTTGTCGTCGGTGTCGTTGAGCTGGAACAGCTCGATCCCGCGCCAGCGCGAGAAGAGGAACCAGGCGCAGGCGCCGAGCCAATAGGCGAGCACCACCCAGCGCCAGTGGCGCGCGGTCCACTCCAGCCAGCGGTCGGCCGAGTTCGGCAGCAGAGGGTCGGATGCGCGCAACAAAGTGGCTGGCGCTCTAGCCGCTCCGCCTTAAAGGGCAAGTGACGCCATGTTCACCGCCCTTGCCCCTCACCATCGCGAGACGCTCGGCCAGCTGATGCGCTTCGGGATCGTCGGCGTGCTGCTGACCTTGCTCTACGCCGTCGTCTACTGGCCGCTCGCCACCTATGTGATGTGGCCGGTGTTCGCGGTGATCATCGCCTTTCTGGTGGCGGTCACCGCCGGCTTCTTCGCGCACAGCCGATGGAGCTTCCAGGGCCACGGCAAAGGCGAAGACCACAAGACCAAGGTCCAGTTCTTCGCGGTGCAGAGCTTCGGCTTCCTGATGAACGCCGCCTTCACCTGGATCGCCACCGACCTGCTCCACGGCCCGACCTGGTGGCCGCTGGTCCCGGCGGTATTGATCACACCGTTCGCGACCTTCTTCCTCAACCGCCTGTGGGTGTTCGCCTGATGGAACGCATCGTCTACGACCGCATGGCCGAGCTCGACCAGCAGCATTGGTGGTATCGCGCCCGCCGCGAAGTGCTCGAGGCGCTGATCCGCCGCACCGTCCAGCCGCCCAAGGACGCCCGTATCCTCGAAATCGGCTGCGGCACCGGCCACAATTTGCCGATGCTGTCCGCCTTCGGCCGGGTCGAGGCGATCGAGGTCGACCCCGCCGCGCGCGAAATGGCCGAGCAGCGCCTCGGCCGCAGCGTCGGCTCGGCCCCGTTGCCCGGGCTCGACGGGGTGCCCGACAAGAGCTTCGACCTGATCGGCTCGTTCGACGTGATCGAGCATATCGAGGACGACGCCGCCGCGCTCGCCAGCATCGCCGCGCGATTGAAGCCCGGCGGCAAATTCGTGATGACCGTGCCCGCGCACCAGTGGATGTGGTCGGCGCACGACGTCGTCAATCACCACCACCGCCGCTATTCGAAGAGCGGCCTCAGGAAGCTGGTCCAAGGCTCACCGCTCAAGCTCGACCAGCTCGGCTATTTCAACAGCCTGCTGTTCCCGGTGGCGGTCGCCAACCGCTTCGCGGGCAAATTGCGCGGCAAGGACGATGGCGACGACAGCCTGCCGCCCGCCCCGCTCAACACCGCATTGGAAAAGGTCTTCGTTCAGGAAGCGCGGTTGATCGGCCGGATCCCGCTACCGCCCGGGCTGTCGCTATTCGCGGTCGCCTCCGCGCGCTGAAAGTTCGCCGGCCCGACGACCTGTCCCAGCCCGTGGCTCGGTGCGCGGGGGGCGCCGGCGATCTCCTGAACGATGTACAAGGGACGCTGCTTGGCCTGGCTGTAGAGCCGGCCGATATATTCGCCCATCATCGCCAGCACGAACATCTGGACCGCGCCGAGCACCACCACCACCAGCATCAGCGAGGTCCAGCCCTGGATGCTCGACCCGCTGATGAAGGCGTAGGCGATGTAGAAGATGATCAACAGCGAACCGAGGCTGAGGAGCAGCCCGGCGTGGCTGGCGAGCTTGAGCGGCGCCGAGCTGAACCCGGTCAGCGCGTCGAAGGCGAATTTGAGCATCTTCGACAGCGGATATTTGCTTTCCCCCGCCGCCCGCTCGGCGCGATCGTAGAGGAACGGCACCTGGCGGAAGCCGATCCATGCCACCATCCCGCGGACGAAGCGCGCCTGCTCGGGCATCGCCAGCAGCACGTCGAGCGCGCGGCGGGTCATCAGCCGGAAATCGCCGGCGTCGATCGGGATGTCGATCTCGGTCGCGCTCGCCAGCAGCCGGTAAAAGGCCGCCGCGGTCGCCTTCTTGAAGTGGGTCTCGCCCGCGCGGCTGCGACGGACACCGTAGACGACGTCGGCCTGCTGCTCGCGCATGCATTCGAGCATCGGGCCGAGCAGCTCGGGCGGATCCTGGAGGTCGGCGTCGACGATCAGGATGAGCTCGCCGCGGGCGAGGTCGAGTCCCGCTGTCAGCGCCAGCTGGTGCCCGTGGTTGCGCGACAGGTTGATGCACACCAGCCGCGGATCGCCCGCCGAGAGCCGCTGCATCAGCGGCCAGCTGCCGTCGCGCGAGCCGTCGTTGATCAGCACGATCTCATAATCGTCGCCGACCGCCGCCTGCGCCGCCGCCGCCAGCCGCTTGTGGAGCAGCTCGAGGCAGGCTTCCTCGTTGAAGCAGGGCACGACGATCGACAGCAGGGTCATTGCGGCTTGTTAGCGTCCGCGCCCGGCAAGCGGTAGAGGGCCGAGCCGTTCGGCCCCGTCCAGACCTTGGCGAAGCGCGCCGTCAGCGCCGGGTCGTAGGCCGGTGGATCGATCAGCCAGAGATAATCGAACGCTTGCGACGGGAAGCGCGCCAGCCGCAGCCCGATCGGCCCGGCCGACAGCCGGCAGCGCGGATCGCGGACCAGGTTCGAGGGATCGTAGCGCCAGTCGCCCGCGGCTGCGTAAGTGACGGTCAGCAGCTTGGCCCCCGGCACGTCCCAATGGTCGTTCGAGAAGCCTTGCTTGCGCACCACCACCAGTCCGCCGAGGTGGGCGTTGCGCCATAGCGGCCACCCGCCCTCCTCGCAGGGGATGCCGACCATCGACACCACCCGCGCGCCCATCGGGACCTGATCGAGCGCGGTCAGCTGCTGACGCTGCTCGTCGGCAGCGATCGCCATGCTCCAGGTGGTGGCGGCGATGCGCACCACGAAGAAAGCCAGCGCGAGTCCCGCCAGCCGCCCCGCCATCCGCAGGTCGGTGTGTTTCTTGAAGCGGATCGCCAGCAGCGCGATCGCCCAGATGAACGGCACGATCCGCATGTCGGCATAGGCCGATCCGAAGATGATGCGCGGCAGGATCGCATAGGCAACCAGCAGCACCAGCACGGTGAACAGCAGCATCCGCGAAAAGGCCAGCTTGCGCTGGACGATGGCGAACAGCAGCACCGCCCCGGTGACCGCGACCGACGCTTCGTCGAACGTCCGCCAGCGGTCGCGCAGGGCCATGATGATCCACTGCCACTTCACCTTCCAGTTGAACCAGTCGATCGTCTTGCCCCCGCCATGCTCGCGCCAGGCGATCATCAACAGCAGGGGCGCGGCGAGGCTCAAACAGTGGAAGGCGGCGCGCGGCGCGCTCATCAGCCAGCCGCGACCCTTGTCGTGCTGGCGGATACACTCGGAGGCGAAGGCGAGCAGCCCGAGCGTCCCCCACCCGAACGTATGGGTCAGCCAGATCAGCAGCGAGATCGGCACGAACAGCGCGGCGCGCAGCCGGCTCTTGCCCAGCCGCCCGAGCCGCAGCCACAGCCCGAACGCCAGGAAGGCGAAGGCCATCGACAGCGCGTAGTTGATGAAGCCGAACATGAAATGGTGGCCGATCACGAACGGCAGCGCGAACAGCACCGTCGGCGGGACGCGGTAATGCACCTCGCGCGCGACCCACAGCATTCCTGCGGCGGTCATTGGCGGAATCGCCAGCGTGATCAGCTTGACCGCCAATTCGAGGCCGAACAGCTTGGCCAGCGGTACCACCAGGAGGTCGACCCCGAGGTTGCCGACCACCTTCCAGTGGAAGTCGTAATAACGCGACAGATACGGACTGTCGGCGAGGTCGAGCTCGACCCGATAGCGCCCCATATGCCCGAACAGGTCGACCAGCGGCGGCAGCGGCGGATAGAGCAGCGGGATCATCGTCGCCAGGATCACCGCCGCGACGAACCAGCGCTTCTCCCACCACTGCTTGGGGCGGTCGAGCGCGGCGGTATTGGGCGGCGAGGCGACCATCCAGTCCATCGAACGCCTCCCTAGCGCAGTGCGCGCGCTTTGCTAGCGGCGCGGGTGGTCGACCCGGTAGAGCGTCGCGCGGTCGTCTCGCCAAACGGGCGTCAGCCCGGCGAGGCTGGCGGGCTTGGGCCGCTCGGTTCCGATCAGCAGCGCATAGTCGAAATAGTCGCGTGGCAAGGCGGCCAGTGCCACGTCCACCGTCCAGCTGAGCACGCACGCTTGCGGCTGGGTCAGTTCGCTCGGATCGCTGTCGAACAGATTGGGCGGGCGATAGCGCCGCTCGAGCGGGTTGATCCCTGAGGCCGGCCACTGGTCGTTGGAAAAACCGTTGCGCCGGACCGTCACCAGCGAAGCGAAATGCGCGTGGCGCTGCTGCTGCCAAATGTCGGTGCAGTCCTGCCCGACCAGCGCCGCCAGCCGCGTGCCCACCGGCACACGGTCGAGCGCGCTCAGCATACTGGCCTGCTCGCGCGCGGCGATGAGGTTGCTCGCCGTCACCACACCGATCCGGAAAAGCGCGAAGGCTAGTCCCAGCGCCGCCACGCGGGCGGCGGTGCGCGCCGGCAGCCGACTGCTGTCGATGGCGAGGATGAAGATGGCGAAGGCGTAAGCGTAGAGCCGCATGTCGGCGAAGGCCGAGCCCATCACCTTGTAGGGGAGGATCAGCCCGAAGGCGATCAGCAGCAGCGCCGGTCCGGCCAGCACCGGCTTCAACGGTAGTCGCCGCCAGCCGAGGATGATCACCAGCAGCGCCAGTACGGCCGAACCGATGTCCGCCGCCGGCCAGCGGTCGCGCAGCACCGCCATCGCCCAGGCGACCTTGTCGTTGAGGTCGAACCATTTCTCGAACGGCACCCCGTCGCTGCGCGCCATGAACGGCAGCAGCACCAGCGCCGTCGCCAGCGGCAGCGTCGCCAGCACCAGCTCGCGAGCGAGCCGCGGCAGAGGACGCCGTTCGGCGAAGCCTTCGCCGAGCACCGCGCCCGCGACCATCAGCCCAAGCATCGCCCAGCCGTAGAGGTGCGCGATCATCAATACCGGCGCCGCGACCGCCAGCAGCCACGGCGACCGCCGCCCGAGCCAATAGCCGAACACCAGCAGCGCCAACGCCGCGCCGAGCACGAAATTGACGAAACCGAACAGCAAGGGAGAGGCGAGTGCGAAGGGCAGCGCGAACCAGAAGGTCGGCGGCACCCGGCCGTGCGCGGCGGTGGCGACCCTGAGCAGCCCCGCGGCGGTCAGCATCGGCAGCAGCAGGACGATGAGCTTGGTCGCCGGCTCGAGCCCGACCAGCCGCGCCAGCGGCACCACCAGCACGTCGACACCAAGGTTGCTGATCAGCCGCCAATGGTAACCGAAATAGCGCTGCAGCTCGGGCGAGTTGGCGAGGTCGAGCGCGACCCGGTAGCGCGCCATGTGCGCCGGCAGGTCGACCAGCGGCGGGATCCGGGGAATCACGAACGGCAGCGCCGTCAGAAGCACCATGACCGCCGCCAGCCAGCGCCGCTCCCACCAGCGCGCGGTATCGGCAATCCGAGGTTCGGCGGTGGCAACGTCCATCGCCACCATTGCTAAGGGAGGGTCTTTCGCCGCGCCAGTCCCGTTCAACCTGGCGCAAGCGACTCGCGCTTAAGCCTCCGTCGACGAAGGGCTTTTCGAGGCAGGAGACTGACGCACATGACGTTCAAGCTGATGATCGGCGGGCTGCTGGCCGCTGTCGCCACCACCGCCGCGCTGGCGCAACCCGTGCCGCCGCCCCCGCCGGTCGCCCCGGTGCCGCCGGTCGCTCCCGTCGCGCCGATGGCGCCACCCGCCCCGGGCCAGGCCTGGGCCCGCGCGCCGCGTCCGGCCGAGACCCGCGCCGAGGCGATCGCGCGTGCGCAGAAGATGTTCGCCCGGCTCGACGCCAACCATGACGGGGTCATCACGCAGGACGAGATTGCTGCGCTCGGCGCCGGTCAGGAGGGCGGCGGTCGCGGGATGGGCCGCGGGCGGATGCTGATGATGGCCGATGCCAACCGCGACGGGCGGGTCACGCTCGACGAGCTGACCGCCGCCAGCGTGGCGCGGTTCGACCGCATGGACCTCAACCACGACGGCACACTCACCCCCGAGGAACGCGCGCAGGCGCGTGAGCAAATGGGCGCGATGCGCGGCCAGTAAGCGCCCGCTCGCCGTTACGAACGAAGGAGGCTCGGCCCGCACGGCCGGGCCTCTTTTGCATATTTCGCGCTGCCCGCTACGCTCGCCCGCTCTCGTCTCTCCGCCTGAGGATCCCGATGCCCGCTTTCGCCCGCCTTGCCGCTGGAACCGCCTTGCTCGCTCTGACCACCACCGCGGCGCGCGCCGACGAAGGCATGTGGACCTTCGACGCCTTTCCCGCCGCCAAGATGCGGGCGGCTTACGGCTGGGCGCCCGACCAGGCGTGGCTCGACAAGGTGCGCGGCGCCGCGGTCCGCCTGACCGGCGGCTGCTCGGCGAGCTTCGTCTCGGGCTCGGGCCTCATCCTCACCAACCACCATTGCGTCGCCCCCTGCGCCGAGGACAACAGCACCGCTAACAACAACATCCTCAAGAACGGCTTCGTCGCCCGCAACCGCGAGGAAGAGCGCAAGTGCGCCGGCCAGCAGGCCGAGGTGCTGACCGCGATCCGCGACGTCACGCCGCAGATCAAGGCGGCGATCGGCACCGCCACCGGGGCGGCCGCAGTCAAGGCCCGCAGCGCCGCCGCGGCCAAGCTCGAGAGCGACAATTGCACCGACACGGCGAAGAAGCGCTGCCAGGTCGTCACCTTGTTCGGCGGCGGCCAGTACAAGCTTTACACCTACCGCAAATATTCGGACGTCCGGCTGGTCTGGGCACCCGAGGCGCAGGCCGCGCAATTCGGTGGCGACCCCGACAACTTCAATTTCCCGCGCTACTCGCTCGATGGCAGCTTCCTGCGCGCCTATGAGAATGGCCAGCCGGTCGCCACTCCCCAACACCTCGCCTGGAACCCGCGCGCGCCGATCGACGGCGAGGCGACCTTCGTCGTCGGCAATCCAGGCTCGACCCAGCGGCTGCTGACGCTCGACGAGCTCGCCTTCCAGCGCGAGGTTGCGCTGCCGATCGCGGTTACCACTCTGTCCGAATTGCGTGGGCGCCTGCTCGCCTCGATGGCCCAGTCGCCCGAGCGGGCGCGCGAAGGCGCCGAGACGCTGCAGGGCCTCGAGAACACGCTCAAGGTCTACATCGGCCGCGTGAAAGCGCTCAACGATCCGGCCTTCATGGCCCGGCTTGCCGCCAACGAGGCCGACCTCAAGCGGCGCAGCGCCGCCAACCCGGCGATCGGCAATCCATGGGCCGACATCGCCGCCGCCACCCGCGCCTATCGCAGCCTCTACGTTGAGCGGACCTACGCCGCGCCGGGCGGCACGCTCTACGGCTATGCCGACACGCTGGTCCGCGCCGCCGCCGAGCGCGCCAAGCCCAATGCCGACCGCCTGCCCGGCTTCTCCGACAGCGCGCTGCCGCTGGTCCAGAAGCGCGTCCTCGACAACCGCCCGATCACTCCTTGGCTCGAGGAATTGCGGATCTCTTGGGGCCTCTCCAAGGCGCGCGAATATCTCGGCGCCGACAATCCCCAGACCCGGCTGCTGCTCGGCAAGGAATCGCCTGAGGCGCTCGCCCACCGGCTGGTCGCCGGAACCCGGCTGGCCGACCCGGCGGTGCGCAAGGCGCTGTGGGACGGCGGTGAGGCGGCGATCGCGGCGTCGACCGATCCGCTTATCGTCTACGCCCGCAGCCTCCAAGCGAACGACCGCGAGCTTCAGAAGCGATTCGATGCCGAGGTCGACGGCCCGCTGACCGCCGCCCGCGCCAAGCTCGCCGACGCCCGCTTCGCCGCTTATGGCGACAGCAACTATCCCGACGCGACCTTCACGCTGCGGATCAGCTACGGCAAGGTCCAGGGCTGGACCGAGCGTGGCCAGCCGGTCCCGACCCGGACGGTGTTCGGCGGGACATTCGACCGCGCCACGGGGGCCGACCCGTTCGACCTCGCCCCGGCCTTCGCCGCCAACCGCGCCCGCATCAACCCGCGCACGACATACGATTATGTCACCACCAACGACATCATCGGCGGCAACTCAGGCTCGCCGGTGATCGACAAGGGCGGCACGGTGATCGGCGCGGCGTTCGACGGCAACATCCACAGCCTCGGCGGCAATTACGGCTACGACCCCACGCTTAACCGCACCGTCGCCGTCTCGACCGCGGCGATCGACGAAGCGCTGCGGACGATCTACCCGGCGCCCGCGCTGCTGGCGGAGCTGCACAAGAAATAAGGGTCATCCCGGCGAAGGCCGGGACGTCGCGCTTAGGCCAGCACGTGCGGGAAGCTCTGCTTCAGCCCGTCGACTACGAACTGCGCCGCCAGCGCCGCCAGCACCACGCCGAGGATGCGCGTAATCATCGCTTCCAGCCGTGCGCCGATGAAGCGCATCAGCGGCCCGGCGGCGAGCAGCGAGAGCATGGTCAGCGCGATCACCGCGGTCATCGCGCCGAGCACGATCGCGGTCTCGATCAGGCCGTTGGCGCGCGCGGTCAGCAGCATCGCCGAGGCGATCGAGCCGGGCCCGGCGATCATCGGGATCGCCATCGGGAAGACCGAAATATCTTCCTGCTCGACATGCGCCGCCCGTTCCTCACGGCGTTCGGTGCGCTTCTCGAACACCATGTCGAGCGCGATCGCGAACAGCATGATCCCGCCGGCGATGCGGAAGCTGGCGAGCTGGATGCCGAGCGCGCGCAGCAGCGGCTCGCCGAGCAGCGCGAAGAACATCAGCACGAACCACGCGATCAGCGCCGAGCGGATCGCCATCCGCCGCCGCTCGTCGGCGCCGGCCCGAGTGGTCAGCGAGGCGAAGATCGGCGCGCACCCCGGCGGGTCGATGATTACCAAAAAGGTGATCAGGGCCGAGGTGAACAGCGCGATCATCGGCGCGGCGGCGCGGCGATCCGCTGGTCGAGGACGATTTCGAAGCGGGTGCCGTTCCACAGCCTGGCGACCTGCTCGCGCGCGCCGGCCGGGCTGACCTTCCACTGGTAGAGCAAGGTGCCGTCGGCGGCGCGGGTGAAGCCGGTGTCGCCCGGCGGCTGGGCGCGAATGAGCGGCGCGTCATAAGCCGCCTCGACCTGCTTGCGACGCAGCTGGGGATTGGCGCACGACGCTTTGCGAACGACTGCACGCGCGGGCAGCGGGCCCCGGCGCGCGATCTCGTCACCGCCGTCCACGGTCCAACGCCAAGCGCCCGACTTCTGCCGAAGCCACAAGGTCGTGAAAGTGCCGCTGCTGTTCGGCCCGCGCCACGGGCCCGTATTGACCGCCGTCCGCCCATCGCACGACACGAAGCTGCGGTCCGCCGACCAGCGCACCGCCTGCGGCGGGTTGGGACGGCTCTTCCCGGGTCGTCCCGCCAGCCAGCTCTGCGCCCAGGTCGCCTGGGGCGTGAACATCACCGCGGTCGGATCGGCCCATTTGCGAAAGGCGCTCCATTGTCCGATCCGTTGGGCATCGGCGGCGAAGGCGCGCTCCGCATCGACGGCAGTGGCGACCGGAGCGAGGCTCAACAGAAGTGCAGCAGCGATCATAAATCCTCCGGCGGGTTGAGCCCGGCCCGGCGGTGCGCCGCGACCAACGTGTTTCTGAGCAGCATTGCGATGGTCATCGGCCCGACCCCGCCCGGCACCGGGGTGATCGCACCCGCCACTTCCCGCGCCTCGTCGAAGGCGACGTCGCCGACGATCCGCGTCTTGCCGGGCTCGGCCGCGGGGACGCGGTTGATGCCGACGTCGATCACCGTCGCGCCCGGCTTCACCCAGTCGCCGCGGACCATCTCGGGGCGCCCAACCGCGGCGACGAGGATGTCGGCGGTGCGGCACAGCGCGGGGAGGTCGCGGGTGCGGCTGTGCGCCACCGTCACCGTGCAGCTTGTCTCTACCAGCAATGCCGCCATCGGCTTGCCGACGATGTTCGAGCGCCCGACCACCACGGCGTTAAGACCGGTGAGGTCCCCGAGCTGGCTCTTGAGCAGATGGAGGCAACCGAGCGGGGTGCAGGGCACCAGCGCCGCCGGGTCGCCCACCGCCAGCCGCCCGGCGTTGACCACGTGGAAGCCGTCGACGTCCTTGTCGGGATTGATCGCGTCGATCACCCGCGCCGCGTCGATCTGCGGCGGCAGCGGCAGTTGCACCAAAATGCCGTCGACCGCGGGATCGCGGTTGAGCTCGGCGACCAGCGCCAGCAAATCGGCTTCGCTCGTGTCGGCAGGCAGCGGATGGTGGAACCCGTGCATCCCCGCCGCGTCCACCGCCTTGTTCTTCGAGCGGATGTAGACGGCGCTGGCCGGATCCTCGCCGACCAGCACGGTCGCCAGCCCCGCCGGCCGACCAGCCTGCGCGCGGAAGAAGTCGGCGGCGATGGCGACCCGCGCCCGCAGCGCCTCGGCCGCGGCCCGCCCGTCGATCAGCGCCGCGCTCACGCGATTCACCCGATCTGCAGTGCGTTGCGAATGTTGCCGATGACGGGACCCTGGAGGATCGTGATGATCAGGATGAGCACGATCGGCGACAGGTCGAGCCCGCCGAAGTCGGGCAGGATCCGCCGGATCGGGCGGTAAAGCGGGGCCATGAACCGGTCGAGCGCGACCAGGAACCGCCGCACCCCCTCCGAGCTCGTGTTGAGGACATTGAAAGCCACCAGCCAGCTCAGGACGACCTGGATGACGACGATCCACCACAGGACGTTGAGGAGAATGACCGCGACGTCGAGGATGATCTTGATGAGCAGCATGGCTCCGCGCTTACCCCGACTGCCTCAGCGGGGCAACACACTCGCGCGGGCGATCAGGGCGCCGAGCGTTCGGGTTCGGCCTCGGCGAGGAACAGCATGAAGTCGCCCGCCGGGTCGGTCCACCAGGTCCGCGGGGTCCAGCCGCCCGCCGCCAGCAGCAGCCCGGCGCTCTCCGGCGTATATTTATGGCTGTTCTCGGTGTGAATCGACTGGCCCTTGTCGAGCGCGAACGACTTCCCGAGCACGCTGAACTCGACCCGCTCGCTCGCCACCAGATGCATCTCGATCCGATTGAGCAGGGCGTTCCACCGCGCCTGATGGCGGAACTTGTCGACCGGAATGCTGCCCTCGAGCTCGCGGTTGATGCGGTCGAGCAGGTTCAAGTCGAACGCCGCGGTCACTCCCTGCGCATCGTCATAGGCCGCGACCAGCCGGCCCTGCTCCTTGACCCGGTCGAACCCGATTAGCAGCAGTGCGCCCGTCCCGAGGTCGGCGCGGAACAGCCGCAGCAGGTCGGTCGCACTCGCGGGCACGAAATTGCCGATGGTCGAGCCGGGAAAGAAGCCCAGCTTGGCGTGATCGGCAACCTGCGCGGGCAAAGTGATCGGCTTGGTGAAGTCGCCCTCGATCGGCAGCACCGGCACCGCCAGTCGGCGGTCGAGCGCCGCCGCTTCGTCGCGCAGGATCCCGCCGCTGATGTCGACCGGAACATAAGCCGCCGGCATGATCGCATCGAGGAGGATCGGCGTCTTGGTCTGCGCCCCCGCGCCCCATTCGACCACCGCCCGCCCGGGCTCGATCCAGCGCGCCAGCTCGGGCGCGACCGCGCGCAGCAGCGCGGTCTCGGTCCGCGTCGGATAATATTCGGGCAGGACGGTGATGTCCTCGAACAGCTCGGACCCGCGCTTGTCATAGAGCCAGCGCGCGGGAATGGCCGGCGGGGAAGCGGCCAGCCCTGCCAGCACGTCGGCCTGGAATTGCGGATCGGCGTTACAAGTCGCGAGCAAGACGGACCCCCGTGAATTGCCAGCGTGCGGCCGGCGGGAAGAAGTTGCGATAGGAAGCGCGGCTGTGCCCGCGCGGCGTCGCGCAGCTGGCGCCCTTCAGCACCATCTGCCCGCTCATGAACTTGCCGTTGTATTCGCCGACCGTACCTTCGGCCGGCGCGAACCCCGGATGAGGGAGGAAGGCCGAGCCGGTCCAGCACCAGACGTCGCCGAACAGCCCGCCGCCGGCCTTTGGCCCGACCGGCCCCGCCCGGTCGAGCTGGTTGCCGCCCGCCGGATCGGCGCTTGCCGCCTGCGCCTCATATTCGGCCTCGGTCGGCAGCCGCGCCCCGGCCCAGCGGGCAAAGGCGTCGGCTTCGTAATGGCTGATGTGGGCGACCGGTGCGGCGAGCTCGAGCGGTCGGCGGCCGGCCAGCGTGAAGGCCGTCCGCTCCTCGGCGCTCCAGTAGAGCGGCGCCGCGATCCCCTCGCGCCGCACCCACTCCCACCCGTCGCTGAGCCACAGGGTCGGCGTCGCATAGCCACCGTCGGCGATGAACTCGAGCCACTCGCCATTGCTCACCGGCCGCGAGGCCAGCGCGTGCGGAGCCAGCAGCACGCGGTGCCGCGGCCGCTCGCTGTCGAAGGCAAAACCCTCCGTTTCGGCGCCAATGGTGACGATCGCTTCATCGCTGGTCAGCCATGACAAGCCGTCTCCACTCACCTTCTCGGTCGGCGGCGTCATGGCGTCAGCGTTCGGCGCCATGACGTCATAGGCCGGCTCGAGCGGACTGGCGGCGAACCCCGCCTTGAGGTCGGTCAGCAGCAATTCCTGATGCTGCTGTTCGTGCTGGATGCCGAGCTCGATCAGCGTCAGTGCCGCCGGCGGCAGGCCCGGCAGCGCGCGCTGCAAGCGCTCGTCAACATGCACGCGCCAATCGCGCACTTCGGCCAGGCTCGGCCGGCTGATCATCCCGCGGCGATCACGCGCCAGCCGCGCGCCCTCACCCTCGTAATAACTGTTGAACAGGAACGGGAAGCGATCGTCATAAGCGGTGTAGCCCGCGAGATGGTCGCGCAGCACGAAGGTCTCGAAGAACCAGGTCGTGTGCGCCAGATGCCACTTGGCGGGCGACGCCTCGGCATAAGGCTGGATGCAGGCATCAGCCTCGCTCAGCGGCGCGGCGAGGGCCAGCGTCAGCGCGCGCGTCGCCGCCAGCCGCTCGGCGAGCGACCCGGTGGCGGCAGTGATGGACGCGTGCTGGTTCACCCTTCCTGCTTCACTCCCGGATAGGCTTCGCCCTTCAGCAGCTTCGCCAGGTGCGCGGCGTTGGACGCCAGCATCGCCGCGGTCTGCTGCACTTCCTTGGGCGTCGCCGGCAGCTGGTTGAAGTCGGTCTTGTGCATCGCCTCGCCGACCCAATAGCAGCTCGCCGCCGAGGGGATCGTCCAGCCGGTGTCGTTCAGCGACTGGAACAGGTCGGCGGTGACGTTGTGCGCACCGTCCTCGTTGCCGACGATCGCCGCCACCGCCAGCTTGCCGAAGCTCGGCATCCGGCCCTGCTCGTCGGTCTCGCTCAGGAAAGCGTCCATCCGCTCGAGCGCGCGCTTGGCGACGCTGCAGGTCTGCCCCATCCAAATGGGCGTCCCGAAGATCAGGATGTCGGCGGCAAGGATCTTGGCGCGGATGCCGGGCCAGGCGTCGCCCTCGCCCAGATCGCTCTCGACCCCCGGTTTCACATCGTGGTCGGCGAGCCGGATCGTCTCGCTCACCGTTACGTCATGCTTGGCAAATTCGTCGGCGATGACCTTGATCATCGCATCGGTGGACGAGGGCTTGCCGCTGCTCGGCTTCAAACTGCAATTCAACGCGACGGCGGTCAGCGGCATGGAGCGCTCCAAAAGTTACGCCGACCCAACGAGCCATGCCCCCTTTTGTGCCTAGGCCTTAAGGCCGGGTGGCGCCCGGGACCCACAGCACGTCGCCGCCCCGCTCGGCCGCGACCGCGCGGGCCGCGACGAACAGATGGTCGGACAGCCGGTTGAGATAGGCCACGACCGCGTCGCCGATTGGCTCGACCTCGCTCAGCGCCACCGCCGCGCGCTCGGCCCGGCGAGTGACCGCCCGCGCGAGGTGCAGCGCCGCGACCGCGCGGCTGCCGCCCGGCAGAATGAAGCTGGTCAGGGGGCTCAGCCTCTCGTTCATCGCGTCGATCTCGGTTTCGAGCCGGGTCACCTGCCCCGGCAGGATCCGCAGAGCGCCCTCCATCTCGCCGGGCGTGGCGAGGTCGGCGCCGCAATCGAACAGCTCGTTCTGGATCCGCAGCAGCGCGGCCGCGAGCGCATGGTCGGCCGGCAGCTCCGCCAGCGCCAGCCCGACCGCGCAATTGGCCTCGTCGACCTCGCCGATCGCGGTCAGCCGCGGCCCCGCCTTGCTGACCCGGCTGCCGTCGACCAGCCCGGCTTCGCCGCCGTCGCCGGTGCGCGTGTAGATCCGGTTGAGCTTGACCAGCGTCAGTGGCCCTTGCCGGCGAGCAGCAGGATCGCCACCGCGACGAAGATCGCGATGCCCTGGTAGAGCACGCGCTTGCGCATCCAATCCTGTTGCTGCTGCTGATTGCCGGCCTTGCCCGAGGCCATCGCCATGACGCCCCGCACCAACACGTAGGCAACGGCGCCCATCAGGACGACCAGGACGATGATGAGGAGAGTAGTCATGATGGCTCCTATCTAGGGCATCGCCAGCCGATAACTAGGTGGCAGTTGGCCGGTAGCGAGCTGCGCTGCCAGCGCCCGCCCGTCGACCCCCGCGGCGCGCATTGCCGCCAGCGTCGGCGCCTGGTCGCGCTTGGCGAGCCGCCGCCCGTCCTCATGCACGACCAGCGCATGGTGGAGGTAGGTCGGCTCGGGCAGGTCGAGCAGGACTTGCAACAGCCGCTGGACCGGGGTCGAGGGACGCAGGTCGGCGCCGCGCACCACCAAATCGACCCCGCTCGCCGCATCGTCTATCACGCAGGCGAGATGGTAGGAGGAGGGCGCGTCCTTGCGGGCGAGGATGGCGTCGCCGATCTGCCCCGCGTCACCGGCGAACCGCGTCCCATCGGCCTCGCGCCACCCGGGCAGGCCCGCTGCCGCGATCGCCTTGGCGCTGTCGAGCCGCCAGCTGTGCGGCGTCGTCGCCCGCCGCGCCGGGTCGTCCGGAAGCCCACGGCAGGTGCCAGGATAGCCACTCCCCGCATCACCATGCGGCGCGGTCAGCGAGGCAGCGATGTCGGCGCGAGTGCAGAAGCAGGGATAGACCAGCCCCGCCGCCCGCAACCGCTCGAGCGCCGCGGCATAGAGCGTGGTCCGCTGCGACTGCACCAGCGGCGCCCCATCGGGCGCTAGCCCGAGCCAATCGAGATCCGCCATGATCGCCGGCACGAACTCGGCCCGCGCCCGCCCGGGGTCGAGATCCTCGATCCGCAGCAGCCACCGCTCGGCCGCCCGACGCCCGAGCACCGCGCTATAGGCGTGTCCCAGATGCAGCAGCCCGCTCGGCGACGGGGCAAAGCGGGCGCTTGTCATTCGCAGCCCCCTTGACCGCTTATCCGCAACTTGCGATTCATCACCCCGTCACACCGGCTTGGCATCCGGGTGTCACAGGGAAGTGGCCGATAACGGCCTCTCCTCCTGGGTGCGACGGGCCGGGGGAGCGCAGGTTCGGTTCTCAACGACCGGAGGCCTCGCGCGCTCGTGTATCAGCCTGAACTCATCCGCCATCCCGACAGCTGTCCCGCCCTCGTCCTCAACGCCGACTATACGCCGCTGAGCTATTATCCGCTCAGCCTGTGGCCGTGGCAGACGGCGGTCAAGGCGATGTTCCTCGAACGGGTCGACGTCGTCTCGCACTATGAGCGCGAGGTGCATTCGCCCAACCATACGTTGAAGCTGCCGAGCGTGATCGCGCTCAGGCAATTCGTGCGGCCGAACGAATATCCGGCCTTCACGCGCTTCAACCTGTTCCTCCGCGACCGCTTCCGCTGCCTCTATTGCGGCAGCCATCGCGAATTGACCTTCGACCATGTCATTCCCCGCGCCCAGGGCGGGCGGACGACGTGGGAGAATGTCGCCACCGCCTGCGCCCCGTGCAACCTGCGCAAGGGCGGCCGCACCCCGCGCCAGGCCGGGATGCCGCTTCACCGCGAGCCGATCCGTCCGACCAGCTGGCAATTGCAGGACCATGGCCGCAAATTCCCGCCGGGCTATCTCCACGACAGCTGGCGCGACTATCTCTATTGGGATGTCGAGCTGCTGCCCTGACGATAACGGTCCAGACCGAATCATTTCCTTGGCGAAACGGACCGGTCCGTAAGATTTCGTTAACCACTTTTCTTCATGGGCTGAGCCATGTCCGGCTCCGCTCCCCACCTGCTGGTCGTCGACCCCAAGGCGGCGCATCGCGCGCTGCTGGCGCGGCGACTGACGGCGGAGGGCTATGCGATGACCACCACCGACAGCGCCGGCGCGGCGATCGCCATGCTCCATCGCGGCGACGTCGACCTCGTGCTGGCCGAGCTGGCGATGCCGGTGTTCGACGGTATCGCGCTGACCCAGCGGCTGCGTGCGACCCCGGCCTGGTGCGACCTGCCGGTGATCCTGATCAGCGGGCGGAGCGAGAATGACGGGATCGTCCGCGCGCTCGCCGGCGGCGCCGACGACGTGGTCGTCAAACCCTTCCACTTCGAAGTGTTGGTGGCGCGCATCGCCCGCCAGCTCGAGCGCGCGCGCAACCTCGCCGCGCTGCGCGCCGACATGGTCAAGCTCGACGCCCGAGTGGTCGAACGTGCGATCGCCTTCGGGGAATTGAACGACCGCTTCCAGGCGCGCGAAGCCGAGCGCCTCCGCGCCTAGCCCTCGGCGACCGCCTCGCGCACCACCTCGCGCAGGTCGTCGCGTCCCAACGCCAGCGCGATCGTCGCCCGCACATAGCCCGCCCGGTCGCCGCAATCGTGGCGCACCGCGTCGACCTTGACCGCGTGGAACGGCTGGCGCCCGATCAGCTTGGCCATGGCGTCGGTCAGCTGGATTTCGCCCCCCGCGCCCGGCTCCTGCTCGCTCAGGACCTGCATCACCTCGGGCTGGAGGATGTAGCGCCCGATCACCCCCAGCCGCGACGGCGCGACCTCGGGCTTGGGCTTCTCGACCAGCCCCTTGACCTCGGTCAGGTCGCCGTCGGTCGCGCCCGGGGTGACGATCCCGTAGCTCGCGGTCTTGTCCGCCGCGACTTCCTCGGCGCAGACGATGTTGCCGCCGACCCGGTTGTACGCGTCGACCATCTGGCGGAGCGCGCCCGGCGTCCCCGCCATCAGGTCGTCGGGCAAGAGCACCGCGAAGGGCTCGTCGCCGACCACGTGGCGCGCGCACCAGACCGCGTGGCCCAGACCCAGCGGCGACTGCTGGCGAACGCTGATCAGCTCGCCGAAATCGGCCCGGCTGGCGTCGAGCACCGACATGTCCTTGCCCTTGGCGGTCATCGTCGCCTCGAGCTCGAAG